>NZ_JBEXLM010000055.1:0-24133 GCF_040609975.1 Micromonospora sp. NPDC004551
CGATCGTCGAGCACGATCTAAGCAGAGGACCGGCGAGCGCAACGTTCACCGTGCCGCACGTCCATCAGCAGACCGGGTCATGCCGGCATCCGCTTTGCCTCCGACCCAGCGTCGACCAGCCGCTCGCACCCGACTCTGCTGGAAGCAGTGCGCCGTTTCGGGTGCCGACGTTCGGAGAGATCACTGCATGGCGGTGGCTGGTGGGTGATCGAAGGAGACCGGGCAGCGGAAGACGTACAGGGCATAACTCCGGCCGATGCAGACATCGGTGGGGTTGCGCGGAGCCTCCGCCGGATCTTCCACCGGCCGCCAACTGCCGCCCGACCCGTGCCACTCGCCGGAGTCGGCGGTGAACAGCAACGTCATCGCGGCGCCACACTCGGTGCAGTCCACCGGATGCGGGTCCGTCAGCGACCAGTTCGCGAAGCCGCCCACCTTCCAGCCCGGCGCCAGTGACAGGTCGAACTGATAGTCGATTCCCTCCTCGTCGTCGTCAGATTCCTCCTCGGTCTCCTCCTCCCAGGCGGTGATCCGGGCGTCGAGTTCCTCGGGCAGCAGTCCGCCGTACTGGTACTCGCGAATCTGTTCCGGATGCACGACGCAGGGAGTCGGCAGGTAGGAGTCGTTGACGACGGGGGGTTCCGGGGCCGCGGCCAAGGACCGGCTGACGTCGGCGCTGCGCCGCCAGTACAGCCGTACCCGCGGGTTGTAGCCCTCCTCGGGGTGGTCCAGCGGGCACCACAGCACCTGCAACAGATCGGCGCCGTCCGGGCCGACGAAGTCGGGAACGTCCCGGCGGTACAGCTGCGCCACCGGGACCAGCGGGATCGGCTGGTTCACCAGGCTGTGCGGCTCGGAGAAGTCGAGGTCCGGCAACTGCGCTCGCTCCTCGTCACTCAGAGCGTAACGAGCGCCCGTCGCGTCGGCACGGGCCTGCGCCGCCGTGTAGATCTCCCGGCTGCGGCGGACCATCGACGGCGTCCGGAGCTGGAAGATGTAATGAGCATCGCCATCCGTGCACTCCGGCCAGGCCTCATCCGCCGGCCACAGCAGCGGGCCACCGACCGAACTGTCGGCGGCCGTCGGTGTACCGGGCCGGGGGTGCAGCCGCGTGGCCGTCGCTGAGTGCTCCCTCAACTCGGGAAAGAGCTCCGTGATGTCCAGCGGCCGCGGCGGCGTCGTGCGAGTCATGGCCGATGATCCTACGTTCGGGCGCGACAGTTCATGCGGTCCTCTAAGCCTCGACGCGGGCATCCCTAGTGCGGTGTCCACTGACGTTCACCGGGTGTCCGGTGGGTGTTGTGGATCCTCGCCTTTGGGGCGAGCGACTCCCCACTGGGTGGTGGGGCGGGCCTCCGCGGGCCAACTGATCCTCGCGCCGCCGTGCTGGGGCGCGGGGGTCAGGTCGGGACTGGCCGGCACCGGGGAGGTGTCGTCCGGCTCGACGGCGCGTGACCACCCCGGGCATCCGAGCGGGTGTGGGGTGGTGGTTCCGCCGCCCGGGGTGCGGGTGGCGATGGTGGCGGCCGCGACGAGGTCGCGGTGCCCGGTGAAGTGGCAGTGCGTTCCGATTTCCCTGCTGGTGGCGCTCCTGGACTCGGTGGCCGCGTTCATCGGGAGCCGTGGGATCTCAGGGCTCCCGGGTGAGCGGCTGGGCGTGGCGTCAGCGTGCGAACTTTTCGATGGCTGCCGGGGTGACGGGGGTGAAGAAGTTGACGAGGTTGCCGTCGGGGTCGCGGAACAGCAGCGACCGGTTACCCCAGGGCATCGTGGTGGGCTCGGTGACGAAGTCGGTGACGAAGCCGGTCAGGTTCTGGTGAACGCGGTCCACGTCGTCGACGAGGAACTCGGTGATCACGCTGTGGTTGTCTGCCGGGCGGGCAGAGCCCGGGGCGAACAGCGGGACGGTGCGGGTGCTGGCGATCGCGAGGGTGGCCTCCGCAGTCTTGAGTTCGGCGAAGTCCTCGGTGGCCCACGTCGCCCGCGCCCCTGTGGCTCGCTCGTAGAACTCGACGAGGCGCGCTACGTCGCTGGTGATGATGCGGATCGAGACGAAGTCCATGGGAATCTCCTTGGCTGTGCTGAAGGTGTGCACGTCGCAGGCTAGGAGAAATAGTGGACAGAATCGGTCCTGTATTCGCGTTAGGCTGCGAACATGCCACGACCCACCGGCCGCGTGCTGACACTCCTGGAGCTGCTGCAGTCGGGCGGCACCCGGACGGTGGCCGAGCTCGCCGACCGTCTCGGCGTCGAAGGGCGCACCGTGCGGCGGTATGTGGACCAGCTGATCGACCTGGACGTGCCCGTGGAATCGGTGCGCGGCCGCTACGGCGGGTACCGGCTCGCCCCCGGGTACCGCCTGCCTCCGCTCATGCTCAGCGACGACGAGGCGCTGGCCGTGCTGCTCGGCCTGGTCGCCGGCCGTCGAGCAGGGTTGACGACGACGGAGCGCACGGCAAGCGAGACGGCGTCGGCGAAGATCCGGCGGGTGCTGCCCAAGCACATCGCCCGCCGGCTCGACACACTCCTGGAAGCTCTCGCCTTCACGGATCAGCCCGGCGAGTTCGACACCCCGGACGCAGGGGTCCTGCTCACCATCGCCGATGCGGTGCGCCACCGCCGACCGGTCTCGATCCGCTACACCGACCGTGACGGACGGCGCAGCGAACGCACACTGCACGCATACGGGATCGTCGCCCATGCGGGCCGGTGGTACGTCACGGGCAACGACGCCCAGATCGGCGAGGACCGAACCTTCCGGCTCGATCGCATCGCACACGCGCGGACCCTGCCCGGCTCATTCGAAGCGCCCGTGGGTCCCGGTCCGGCAGAGCGCGTGTTGTCAGGATTCGCCACGGCCGAGTACCGGCATGAGGTGACCTTGCGGATCCACGGGACAGCTGAGCAGATCCGCGCCCACCTTCCGGCCAGCGTCGCGAGCCTGGAGGAGCACGAGCCCGTGGCCGGCCAGGACCCGGCGGCCGAGCACTGGCTGCGCGTCGAGCTACGTGTGCAGCAGCTTGACTGGTTGCCTCGGATACTCGCCTCAATCGACCGGCCGTTCGTCATCGAGCGCCCCGATGAACTACGCGACCTCGTCATCGCGCTCGCCGATCGCCTCACGTCCTACGCCCGCGGAGCCTGACAGCGAGGAACCAATGTCATGAGGCGGCACAGTTAGCCGCCGAGCGGGCGCGCCGGAAGGCGGGAACTCCCGTCGCTCTCCGTAGATGTCCGGCGCGGGCGTCGGTCGATCCCCGTGCACCCACGTGCCGATGACGGCGTTGTGCGGGCAAGCGGCGAGGGTCGACCTTAGTGCCACGCCCGAGTTCATATTGCGTCGTCCGCCAAAGCGCATGCCCGAACTCATGACTGCGCGGCGCTCCACCGGTCGTGCCGGCATCTCGGGTTGCTGCCCGATGCGGCGATCGCGCTGGGCAGGCGATGGGCGAGCCGTTCGATGCCGTCAGCTGTCCGGGCACGTCCTTGCCATGTCGCTTAGCTGGTGTTCTACTCAAGGAGAACAATCCGCGGTGCCCGGAGCGGATAAGGAGGATCACCAGGTGATCAACTTTCATGTCGACCGGTCCAGCAGCGTCCCTGCCTACGCCCAACTGGTGCGGCAGGTGCGTGAAGGGCTGCGGATCGGGACGCTGCAGCCCGGGGACCAACTCCCCACCGTGCGCAGCGTGGTGACCTCCTGCACGGTCAACCCCACCACGGTGCTTAAGGCATACCGGGAGCTGGAGCTGTCCGGCCTGGTGGAGGCGCGGCAGGGGGCGGGCACCTTCGTCAGCGGAACGCTCGGCCACGCGGACCCCCATGTTATGGCCCGCTTACGCGGCAGCCTGGCCCGTTGGCTAGGCCAGGCCCGCGAGGCCGGTCTGGAGGACGAGGACGTCCAGGCCCTGCTCGCCTCGGTGATCGCGGAGAACTCGGCGGGCAGGACCCAGGCTGACGGTGACCGGACGCAGGCAGCACCGGGACCGGGTGCTGCGTTCCGGAGGAAGGAAGGTGCCGCATGAGCGAGCAGTCCATCGCCGTGGAAGCCCGCGACGTGGGCAGGCGCTACGGCACCGTTTGGGCGCTACGGGAGTGCAGCTTCCAACTGCCCGCCAACCGCATCATCGCGCTGGTCGGCGCGAACGGCGCGGGCAAGTCGACGCTGATGAGCATTATCGCCGGTACGTTGACGGCCACCTCCGGCTCGCTGCTGGTCCACGGCCGACCGGTGGTCAAGGGCAGGTCCACCAACGGGGGTGGTTCTGCCGGGGGCCGGGTCGCGATCCTGGCCCAGGACAAGCCGCTGTACCGGGACTTCAGTGTGTCGGACATGCTCCGCTTCGGGAGGTCCACCAACCGTGTGTGGGACCAGCGGCGGGCACTGTCGTGGCTTCAGCGCTT
The DNA here is from genome assembly GCF_040609975.1 of Micromonospora sp. NPDC004551. NCBI lineage: Bacteria > Bacillati > Actinomycetota > Actinomycetes > Micromonosporales > Micromonosporaceae > Micromonospora > Micromonospora sp. NPDC004551. The sequence continues at coordinate 4,405 of NZ_JBEXLM010000055.1, forward strand.
CGACATCCCCCTGGACCGCCGCTGCGGAAAGCTGTCCGGCGGGCAGCGGGCGCAGGTCGCACTCGCGGTCGCCCTGGGCTCCCGCCCGGCGGTGCTGCTGTTGGACGAGCCCCTCGCGAACCTGGACCCCGTGGCACGCACTGAGGTGACCGGTGAACTCATGGCGGAGGCCGCCGACAGCGACATGACCGTGATGCTGTCGACCCACATCATCGCCGAGCTCAGTGGTGTCGGTGACCATCTGCTGCTGCTCGACGCGGGCCGGCCCGTGCTCACCGGCGACGTCGAGGAGTTGCTCGGCAGCCACGTGCGGCTGACCGGACCCCGCGCGGACCAGCCCCCTGGCCCGGGCGCGATCGTCCAGGCGCAGCACAGTGACCGCCAGTCCACGTTTGTTCTCCGGAAGCCGGCGTCACCGGCGGCGCACTCCGTCGTCGCCCCCGGCTGGACCGCCCAGCCCATCGCCCTGGACGAGCTGATCCTGACCTACCTCAAGGCATCGTCCAAGGCACGCCATGATCTGGGGACAGCGGCATGAGCCCGGTCACCCAAGCGACCGCCACGAAGCGTCAGGACGATCTCGGGTCCGCCGGAGGCGTCCGCGGTTTGCTGTGGCTGACCTGGCGTCAGCACCGCTGGACCCTGATCGGAATGCTCGTCCTGGCCGCGGTCCTGGTGGGCTGGATGACCTACCTATCCATGGAGCTGACGGACCTGTGGCACCAGTGCCAGGAAACGTACTGCCCGGAGAACTCCCCGCAAGGCCTGCGGCTCGCCGGATCCTCGAGCCTGGTCCTGACCTTGGGCGCCCTGTCACGGCTGGTGCAGTACATGCCGCTGCTGATCGGCGTGTTCATCGGCGTCCCGCTGCTGACCAGGGAACACGAGCAGCGAACCCTGCTGCTGGCCTGGAGCCAGGACATCTCGCCGGAGCGCTGGCTGTGGACCAAGCTGGGCATGCTCGGCCTGTTCGTGACGGCTGTGACCGCAGCCGTCGCCGGGGTCAGCGACCACCTGCAGCGAATGACGACTCTGGTCGCTCCGGGAACCCTGTTCGACTACCTGCCGTTCCTGAACACTGGGATGCTGCCGGTCGCGATCAGCATCTGCTGGTTCGCTATCGGCGTCGCACTCGGCGCCGCGATCAAACGCACGCTCCCCGCCGTGTTCGGCGTGATCGCGGGCTTCATCGGCCTGACCTACCTCGTCCAGTGGCGCTACCCCACCCTGATGAAGCCGCTGTCCGCGCAGCTACGAGTGGGCGGCCCCGACGGTGGTCTGTTGCGCGACAACGCCCTGGTCGTCAAGGGCGGCATGATCGACTACGGTGCCGACGGGCCGTCCGGCGCGTTCGACGCCTCCGGGCGCCAGCTCAGCGGCGTCGAGCTGCAACGCCTCTGCCCTCCCGACAACGATGGTGGCAAGATCCTCTCCTGCGAGTTCGACAACCATCTTTTGCACCACCTGCAGTACCAGCCCGGCAGCCGAATCCCCGACTTCCACCTGATCGTCGCGACCGGCTACCTGAGCCTGACCGCGGTGGCCCTCGCCGCCGTCTGGTGGATCGTCCGCCGCACCAACCTCAGCGCGGGCTGACCCCGCCGCCGAGCTGTCGCACCCTCGGCACTGATCGCGGGGTGCCGCAGGACGATATGGGAAACCCGAACCAAGATGGTCGGCCGGTACGCCGGCCGACCATCTTGACGACGACGCGGTCGACGACACACGTGACGAGCAGCCGCCGGCCGTGGACGGTCAGCCGGGCAATACGGCGGGACTCAGTGTCAGCAGCTCACACCTCGCCGGAGGTCTCGCCTCGTCTCAAGCCGCCACGCCGTCAACGACGCTCATCGGCACTACGGCTGCGGGTGGGGACGCTCGCACGGGCGAGGACGGACAACTCGAACGGTCGGAGCGCGTCGGTACGTTCCCACTCCGCAGGTTGGATCGTCTCGCGTTGCTGGACGTACTCGATCGGCTGGAGCCGGTGCTCAAGCAGGAGGGCGTCCATCTGCTCGATGCTGAGGAACGTTTGCCAGGGCTCGCCCTGCTCGGCCGCCGCTGCCATTACCAGCTCCGCGTACATCTGACCTGCCTCGTCGCGAAGTCCGGCCGGGAGGAGGTGCTCCACGATGAGCTCCGTGCCGGGCGCGAAGCCGCTGATGACGGCCAGGGTCTGCCCGATCGCCTCCGAGGTCAGGTACATCGTGACCCCGAGCCAGCTGATCAGCGCGGGCCGGCCGGGGTCAAAGCCGGCCCGTACGAGGTGATCGGCAAGTGACTGGGCGGATTCCCTCTCGAAGTCGACCGGGACAAAGAAGGCGGACGGTGGCACCGTCGTCCCCGTCTCGACCAGCAGCGCCTGCTTCCAGTGCTGGGTCGTCGGCTTGTCCACCTCGAACACCCGGACGCCGTCGGCGAGTTCCGACCGGTAAGCGAAGGAGTCCAGCCCGCACCGAGGATCACGTACTGGTCGACGCCCCGGCCGGCCAGCATAGCCAGCCGGTCCTCGGTGTAGCGGCTGCGGGTAACGGCCGTCGTCCGCGCGCCGGACAGGACTGGGTGCCCACCATAGGACCGGTGGTAGCCGAGGAGTTCTTCAGCACGCTCGCCCAGGAAGGTCTGCGCCAGGGTGTCGGCGAAGATCGAGGGAGTCTCGTCGACGAGGAGGTGTGCCGCGCGTGCTGCGGCCGACATGAGAGCCGTGTGGCTGGGTTGCGCCTTGTTCATCACGACGTCGGACATTAACCCAGTAATTTGAAAGAATATCACAAAAACAAAAATTTCAGAAGGCTGTCCGAGTTCCGCTTTGGTAACGGATGCGATCCTCGCGACCCCCGGAATAACCTGCCGGGCAGCTCCGAGAAGCGACGATGCCCTGCGTGTTCTCATCCCTCGCGAGAATGTCCAACAACCAAACGACGCCGGATCAATTACGGTCAACCTATGGAGAGGAGCCACTGGCGGTCATTGACGCGCATGTCATAGGCTCGCAGGACCGGAGCGCCAGTCAGCTGGGAAGTTCATGTGCACGTGCTCGACGACCCCGACGACCTTTCACCAAGGGCTCAGGCGTTCCTGTGCCGCGCCGGGACCCGGCAGCCGGAGCAGCCTCGACTGCTGACCGACCTCATGCAGGTGCCAGACCGGTCAGGACGGCTGATCGCGGCGCCTCTTGAGTTGACCGTTAGGCGGGAAGCCTTCGCCGCCCGTTTCGGCGGGTTGCGCTACGACGTCCGCCGCAGCGCCCGCATTGGCGACGAGCGCCTCGACACCCTCCGCCGCTGGCAATTCGACCTGCTCGACATGGTTCGGGCGGAGCGCACGGGCTGGTCATTCGCGTGGTACGGCGAACGCGTGTCCTCACCTGTGTTCTACCTCGCGCACACCGACGGCCGATTCGGGGTGAGCGAGGCAGGCCCCTTCCTGGAGGTCTGCCCCTCGATCAACCACCTGATCGAGGGACACGCGCTCATGGACGAGCTGTACGACTGGGAGCCTGTGCCGCCCAGTTCGCTGGAGGCGTGGGTGCCCAACGACATGACCAATGCGCACCTCGGCGAGCTCCTCGCCGCCCTGCCACCCGTGCCTGAGGCGTCAGGGCCGTGCGATCGATGGTGGCGCTCCGACGAATTCGCTATCCGGCTGTTCCACGGATGGACCGGTCGTCGACCGCGCCCCACCGGGGTCATGATCTGGAGCCGGGACGGCCAGATTTGATGAGCAGGCGACAGCACTGGCTGGAATCGAGAGCGACTACCGCCGACCTCGTCCACTCATGCCTCGAGCCGCGCTCCGCAGCGTCCCGTCGCGTCGGTTCGGGTGCCGTCCGGGGACCTGTCGAGTTGCGGATGCCGACCGCGTCGCCATCAGACACCGTGAGCGAAAGACACACTGCGCGAGCCCGCTCTCAGGAACGATCCTTGCCCCGGTCCGGTGCCCACCGCACCACGATCAGCCCTGTGATGTAGTAACCGTCTTCCCCGACGCGGGTGGCAACCTCGAGCTCGACAGAGGTCGCCGTGGTACGTAGTCGGTGGGCTTCCCAGTGGCCGTATCGCAGATCGCGTAGCCAGGTTTGCTCGACCTCCTGCGCGACACGGGCCGGTGATGCCGCTGGCTCGGCGACACAGACCGCCGTGATCTGCTTGGCCCGGTTGGGGGCTGTAGTCACGGTCACCTCCCGGATCGACGGGCACCGGTCGAGGCAGTGGTCAAAGTCGATCGCCATGCCGGAGAGGTTGTCCGGATCGGCGCGGGGGGCCACGGCTGCGACCGCGCGGACTGCCTCGGCGAAGGCGGTTGGATCGGCGTCGTCCACTGGCGGTTCGGGCAGATCGGTGGCCGGCACGTCGTCCCACCAAGCCTGGCCCCTGCGTCGGCGCCACCAGTACAGGACGGTCCGATCATCCGGCCATCCCGCCAAGGCGCCACCGGCCGGCTCGAAACGGTCCCGCTGCAGGTCGATCGTCCGCCAGTGCGGCTCTCGGCTGTAGTCGGCCGGGTCGGCTCGGTCCTCGTTGAGGCTGTCCTCGTCGCAGACGCCGTACCTGCCGAAGTTGCGTTGCGCGTCGATCAAACAAGGTTTGTTCGCACCTCGCGCCCGGTACGGCCAACGCAACTGGTAAACATCGTCCTCCCATCGGCACACCGGACAGATTTCGTGTGAGCCCGGCGGCTCCCCCAAGGTGCGGTAGCCACAACAGACACACGGGTAGGGGAGGTCCATGTGATCAGTGTGCCCGACACCCGTGACGTGCCAGCGGCTTCGGTTGCCTCGGCAACGGCTCGCCCCATCAGCACGCCGTCCGCATGAGGTACCGATCAGTCCGCTGTCCGCTCAGACACCTTCCGCCGATCGGGTCGCCGTGGTGCGCGCTCATGGCGCCGACCGCGCGGTGGAGGTGCACGGCTGGATCGCCGGGCGTGTCCGGCATGTGCACGAGAAACCCGGCATGCCGGCGCTGCGTCGAGGCCGTCCTGAGCATCGCGAGGTCCTACCCCCTTGAGGGTCCGCCGAGTGACCGTCCGGCATCTCAGCGAGTCGGTCTGGCCCACCGGCGGAGGCTGCGGCAATGGGGCAGCGATAGCCTGCCGTCATGGGGAGCGCCGAACTGGATGAGTTGGTCGTCGCGGACGCTGACGCGCTGCGCGCGTGGTTGTCGGCCAACCACGCCACGTCGCCTGGTGTCTGGCTCGCCCTGACCAAGAAGGGCGGCACAGTCACGACGCTGACCTGGCAGCATGCGGTCGACGAGGCCCTGTGTTTCGGCTGGATCGACGGACAGGCTCGTAAACGGGATCAGGAAAGCTCCTGGATCCGGTTCACCCCTCGCCGGCCCCGCAGTTCCTGGTCACAACGCAATGTCGCCCATGTGGCCCGGCTGGAAGCGCAGGGGCGAATGCTGCCGGCAGGCCGCGCCGCGGTAGAAGCGGCGAAGGCGGACGGGCGGTGGGCGGCCGCCTACGCCCCGCCGTCGGAAGCCGAGGTGCCGGACGACCTCCTCGCCGCCATCGCCGCCGACCCCGCCGCCCAGGCCATGTTCGACGTGCTCACCAAAACCAACCGGTTCGCCCTCATCTACCGCGTTAATGCGGTCAAACGGGCGCAGACCCGCGAGCGGAAGATCGGCGAGTTCGTCGCCATGCTGGCCCGTCACGAGACGATCTACCCGCAGAAGGCCAAGCCTCCGAACTCGCCCTGATCAGGCTTGGTCGTGATCATGCAGGGGCAGCTGCCGCCGTGCGCCCGCCAGCCGCTACCGCCGGAGCTGGCCGATGAGCGCGCACCCGATCATGCGTGGCTGCGGCCGTTGCAGCCACCGAACGCGGCTTTCTCCGGCGCTCTTGTAGTCGGATTTCTATGTCGTCAGTCGGAGCGTTGGGCGGCTTCTGCGATGGTGGTCGCGGACCAGGTGGCGAGGATTTTCAGCCGCTCTTCGTGGATGGTTCCAGGCTCGGCGGTGTAGACGGTCAGTTCGTGGACGGTGCGGGATGGTGTCGGGAGTGCGAGGGGCTGATAGGTCAACTCCAGTGCGCCGACGACGGGGTGCTGCAGCCGTTTGACTCCTTCGTGTCGGATGCGGATGTCGTGCGATGCCCACATCTTCCGGAATTCGGCGCTGAGGGTGGAGAGTTCGCCAACGAGTTCCCGCAGCAGTCGGTCTTCGGGATGGCGACCGGCCTCGGCGCGCAGCAGGGCGACGGTGGCGACGGCGCCAGCTTCCCAGTCTGTGAAGAAGTCGTGTGACGCCGCGTCGAGGAAGTGGTAGCGGGCGAAGTTCGCTCGGCCGTTGGCTGTGGTGGTGTCGCTGCTGAACATGGGTTCGTGCAGTGCGCGGGCCAGCGCGTTGCTGGCGACCACGTCGAGGCGTCCGTTGCGCAGGAATGCTGCCGACATGGTGATTGAATCGATCAGCCACTGCAGGTGGGGTTCGACCTTGGCCTCGGTGCGTCGGGGACTTCGGCGGGTTTTCGGCCGGGCGGCGTGGGCCAGGTCGAACAGGTAGGTGCGTTCTTCGTCGTCGAGGTGCAGTGCTCGGGCCACGGCGTCGAGGACGTCTTCGGAGATCCCGCTGATGTGGCCCTTCTCCAGTCTCGTGTACCACTCGGTGCTGACGCCGGCGAGGACGGCGACCTCTTCCCGGCGCAGGCCCGGCACTCGGCGCCGGCCACCAGAGGGTAGCCCTGCCTGCTCGGGGCTGATCTTGGCGCGGCGGCTGATCAGGAAGTCGCGGATGGTGGTGCGGTTGTCGGCCGAGTCGGGCATATTCCCACGGTAGGCCGGGCCAAGCCTGCTTAAGGGGGGAGAGCTTGTACCCGCTATAAACGCCACCTTCTTCACGACCCAGTGCCGCGCTCAAATGGACTCGAAGACGTTTCCGAAGCTGCACAGGAGTCATGAATGCAGGGAGAAACAACTCCTCTCAACAGCGGTTCCCGGGCCGGCGAGAGCGCGGCCCGCTCTGCTGGCCTGCCCTTGCTGATCTACATCCTCGCGCTGGGGACGTTCCTGATGGGCACGACCGAGTTCATCGTGGCAGGTGTGTTGCCGGAGATCGCCGGTGACCTGCAGGTCAGTGTCGCCCGCGCGGGCCTACTGATCACGGTCTTCGCGATCGGGATGATCGTCGGTGCGCCGCTGATGGCGATGCTCACGCTGCGGCTGCCACAGCGCGTGGCCCTGATCCTCGCGCTGGCGGTGTTCGCGGTAGGCCATGTCATCGTGGCGGTCGGTGACAGCTTTGCGGTGCTTCTGCTGGCACGGATGATCACCGCGTTCGCCACCGGCGCGTTCTGGGCCCTGTCCGCCGTGGTCGCGACCCGCGCCGCCGGGCTGGCGCGCGGAGCGCGGGCCATGGGTCTGGTGAACGCCGGAGGCATGCTCGCCACGGCGCTGGGCGTTCCGCTCGGCGCGTTCGCCGGACAGCTCATCGGGTGGCGGGGCACCTTCTGGGCGCTCGCCGTCCTGGCGCTCGCTGCGACCGCCCTAATCTCCCGGCACGTCCCGCACGAGAACCGACGGGCCCAGTCAGTGTCGGTGCGTTCCGAACTGTCCGGGCTCCGTTCCGGGCGGCTGTGGCTGGCCCTTGCCGGTTGCGCGGCGACCACCGGTGGTGTTCTTGCCGCGTACTCCTACATCGCGCCTTTGCTCACCGACCAGGCCGGTGTGCCGGCACGGCTCGTGCCGTTGGCGCTGGTCGGGTTCGGCGTCGGCGCCCTGGTGGGGTCACTGGTCGCCGGCCGTCTCGGCGACGCCCACCCGCACGCGGTCACGCTAGCGGCGCCGGTGGCCACCGCGATCCTGCTGGGCATGATCTGCCTGGCCTCGGGTAGGCCGTGGCTGACCGGAGGGTTGGTCGTGCTGCTCGGGTTCTTCGGGCTGGGCGCGAACCCGGTACTGATCGCCCTGGCCGTGCGTTTCGCCGGGCAGGCACCCACGCTGGGGTCCTCGCTGACCGTGTCGGCGTTCAACGCCGGTACCGCCGTCGGCTCCTGGATCGCAGGCATTGCGCTGGCCTCCACGCTCGGAGCCACCGGCCCCGCCGCCGTCGGCCTGGTCATCGTCGTCCTCGCCGTGGCCCCCGCGGTGGCGTTGGCGCTCATCGCGCGCCGCCGCGCCGCTCCTACGCCCCAATCGGGCGACGCCCCGACGACCAACGCGCTGGCCGGAGCCGGCGCCGCTGCCTGACAACCCCTACAAGAAATCGAAGGACAAGGAAGATCATGCGCGCAACCCTCATGTACGGCGCCGGCGACGTCCGCGTCGAGAACGTCCCGGACTCCACGATCAAGCTGCCCACCGACGCGCTGGTACGGATCACCGCGTCCTGCATCTGCGGCAGCGACCTGCACCCGTACCACTCGATGTCCCCCGAGAACGGCCCAGCCCGCATGGGTCACGAACTGATCGGCGTCGTCGAGGACACCGGCTCGGAGGTGACCACCCTCAAGCGCGGTGACCTGGTCGTCTCACCGTTCGCCATCTCCGACAACACCTGCCAGTTCTGCCGCGAGAACCTACAGACCTCCTGCTCCCACCCCCAGGCCAACTTCTGGGACGGCATCCCCGACGAGGGCGGGCAGGCCGAAGCGATCCGCGTCCCCCTCGCCGACGGCACCCTCGTCAAGCTTCCCGTCGCCGCGGACTCCGCGCTCATCCCGTCCCTGCTCACCCTCGCCGACGTCTTCGGCACCGGCTACCACGCCGCCGTCAAGGGCGGCGTGCGCAAGGGCAGCACCGTCACCGTCATCGGCGACGGCGCCGTCGGACTCCTGGCCGTGCTGTCGGCCAAACGCCTCGGCGCCGAGCAGATCATCCTCATGGGCCGCCACCAGGCCCGCACCGACCTGGGCATCGAATTCGGCGCCACCGACGTGGTCACCGAACGCGGCGACGAGGGCATCGCCAAGGTCCGGGAGCTGACCGGCGGACACGGCACCGATGCCGTACTCGAAGCCGTCGGCCACATGTCCGCCTACGAGCAGGCCGTCGGCGTCGTCCGCCCCGGCGGCGTGATCAGCCGGGTCGGCGTTCCGCAGTACGAGAGCGCGCCCATCGGCTTCGGCAGCCTCTTCCGCCACAACATCATCCTCGCCGGCGGCCCCGCCCCCGTGCGCGCATACACCGAGGAACTGATGCCCGACATCCTCAACGGCACCATCGAGCCCGGCAAGGTCTTCGACGCCACCACCGACCTCGACGGTGTCGCCGCCGGCTACCAGGACATGGACAACCGCAAGAGCCTCAAGGTCCTCATCAAGCCCTGACCCGTGCGCGGCCCGGCCCTCGCCGGCATTGACTGGACGTCGGCCGGGCCTTCACCTTCGCGCCCTCCCGGACCCTTGGCGCCAGGAGGAGTGTGCCGGGGGTGCCAGCCCAGTTCGCGCTCGGCCTTGGCGTTGGATGCGCCGCGCAGTTCGGTCATGAGCACGACGCCGGCCGGTCCGGCAGCCACCCGTCCGATGAACCGCGGCACGCGCATCGGCTTCTTGGCGCCCAGCATCGCCGCCAGTTCCGGAAGCCATTCGGCGCCCCGGGGCGGGATCGTCGTCGACGATGTTGTAGATACCGCGGCCGCCGTTCTCCACCGCCGCGACCGTGGCCTCGGCGGCGTCAGCGATGTGCACGGACGACCACACCGCGCCGCCGCCCACGATCGGGAGCTTGCGTTTGCGGATCATCTCCAGATGCTCGGAGCCGGGGGCCGACCCGACTGCATCAGCCAGGCGGCCGAGCAGCCCTCGCGGGTGCATCGGTCCATGTCCTGCCCGTCCTAGTCTCGAAGGTTGCCGTGCCGAGCCGACCTTAAGCGCGACGTGCAGATCGCCGCCCGTCATGCAGGCCAAGCGGGCCGGATTGCGCCAAGCATGTCTCTGGCGAGGATCGAGTCACGCATGGTTGCGTTCGGCGTGTGGGTGGTCAGGCGCGGCCGCGTACGAGTGGCAGGAAGACCTCGTCGACGATCTCTATCAGTACCTCGTCGGGGACCGAGGGGATGCCGCGCATCGCGTACTCGGCTCGTAGCAGCATCATCGGCGTGCTTGCGACGCGCGGATGGGCGGCCGCCGGCGGTGCCTCACCGCGTGCAATGGCGCGTTCGACCATGGTCAGCCAGGCGCAGTCCATGGTGTCCGTGCCCGACCGTTCGCGCATGAGGTCGAGCAGTGCCGGGTCGTCCGCCGCGGCCGCCAGCAGGCTACGTAGGACGGCTCCGTGCGGCGAGGACCACGTCTCGTTCGCCCGCCGCAGCATTTCGAGGGAGTCGCCGCGCAGGGTGCCCGTGTCGGGGTTCGGCATGACGGCGTCGGAGAGGTGGCGGTACGCCGCGATACCGAGCGCCGCTCGATGCGGCCATCGGCGGTAGATGGCGTTCTTGTTGGTGCCGGCCCGGGCGGCGACCCGGTCCATGGTCATCCCGCCGTAGCCGGATTCGCGCAGTTCCTGTGCTGCTGCGTGCAGGATCGCCCGTTCCAGCTCCTCGCCCCGGCGCCTGGTGCTCATGTCTTGCAGGGTACTCGACGTACCTTATAGGGTACGAGGCGTACCTTACGAGCGAAGGGAACTCCAGATGCGTGTGTTCGGCATGAACTACGACACCGGCTTCGTAAGCGCCGGCTCCACGACCCACGAGCCGTTCAATCCCGAGACGGTGCGGCACGACCTGCGCGTCATCCGCGAGGAGTTGCACTGCGACGCGGTGCGCATCACCGGCGGTGCCCAGGACCGGCTGGAACTGGCCGCCCGGTTCGCCGCCGAGGCCGGGCTGGAGGTCTGGTACTGCCCGTTCACCAACGGACTCGACCGCGACGGGCTCATGGCGTTCGTGCTCGACGGCGCCGAGCGAGCCGAACGGCTGCGGCGCACCGGCGCCTCGGTCGTGTACCTCACCGGCTCCGAGATCTCCATGTTCACCGACGGCTTCCTGCCCGGCCGCGACCTGGCAGAACGCATGGCGTTGTTCACCGACCCGATGCGGATGCGGGAGGCGGTCCCGTCCGCGCGGGCCGCGGTACGCGACTTCCTCGCCGAGGCGGTGCCCGCGGTGCGGGAGCGGTTCGGTGGCCCCATCGGCTACGCCTCGATCCCGCTGGAAGACGTCGACTGGGCACCGTTCGACATCATCGCCAGCGATGCCGGCTACCGCGACCCGACCAACGCCGAGGCGTTCCCGCAAAGCTTGGCGGCGGCGGTGCGGCAGGGCAAGCCGTACGCCGCGACCGAGTTCGGCTGCTGCACCTTCCGCGGCGCGGCCGACGTCGCGGGAGGCGCGGAGCCGGTGACGTACGACGAGCACGGGCGCGCCGCGAAGCTCACCGCGCAGCTGGAGCGTGACGAGGAGGGCCAGGCCCGCTACGTCCTGGACCTGCTGCGCGACTATGAGGCCGGCGGGGTGGAGGCGGCGTTCGTATACACGTTCGCGAACCGGCATCTGCCGACCACCGGCGACCCGGACCACGACTACGACCTGGCCTCACGCGGGATCGTGCGGGTAATGCCGGACGGCTCGTGGACGCCCAAGGCCGCGTTCCACACCCTGGCCGAATACGGCCGCACGCGCGCTCGGACGCTCGCAAAGTAGTCCGCGACCTCGTCCCGCCCTCGGCGCCCAACGCGACCGTGAGCAGGCCCAGGCCCCCCTGACCGGCGGCCATTCCTGCCGATGATCCCGCCGACGGAGGCCGCACCCTGTCCGACGTGGGGAACCCTGCCCCGAGAGCAGCGAACGCCTCACGGCGTGCGCCAGCGTCAGCGACAGCACCCGGTGCGCGTACCGGACCGTTGCCGGGGCGGCCGCCGCGTCGGCTGCGAAATTCGCTGTCCGGCCGTCGGAGCACGGTGATAGAACGCCGGGGTGCACAAAATCCTCACGTTCGTTGATCATCTGCGGCTGATCAACGAACGGTCGACCGCCTTCCGCGCCGCGGTCGCCGCGGCGCCCAGCCTCGACATGCAGGTGCCGACACATCCCGAGCGGACGCTGTTCGATCTCGTGCAACACGTGGGCATGGCCCGCCGCAAATCGGCCGCCATCGTCGCCGCAGGGCCCGCAGACGCGCCTCCGGAGAAGTCGGCTTGGGACGACGGCATGGGTGCGCCCCGGGAACGCGAGGCACTGCTGGCCTGGTGGACCGAGTCCGTCGAGCTAATGACGAGCGTGCTGCGTGAGGCCGGCCCGGATCGCGGTTGTTGGACGTGGTGGGATGACTCGCCGTCACCGCAAACCTCTGGTGCCTGGGCGCGGCGCCAGGTTCCCGAGATCGCGGTGTACACCTACGACGCCCAGCTCACCCTGGGTGCCCCGCAGGCGCTTCCAGACGAGGTTGCCCTCGACGGTTTCGACGACTGCCAGTTCACCCTCTGCGCGACGACGGTCGCCTGGCCACACGACCCCGCCATCGTCGAATACCACGCCACCGAGGGCCACTCATGGCGCCTTCGGCTTTCCCGCGACGGCGCAGAGGTCGCCCGCTTCAGACCCGCTGCCGGCGAGGAGCCCGAAACGGCCGACGCCTCCGCCCGGGGCACGGCCAGTGACCTGGTCCTGTTCTTCTACGCCCGCATACCGCTGGATTCGCTGAAGTTCGAAGGCGACCGTCGTATCTTCGATCAGCTCGCCGCCTGGGACCCGTCCGTGTGACAACCGACGACATGCGATCTCGTACACCCGGAGGCGAGCACCAGAGGCGCATGTCCAGTCCCACCACATGCCTGAGGGATCCGTCCCAGCACATGCACGACAGTCGGCCTTGGTTGCTCAGTCGTCCTGGTTGCAGGCGGTGACACCCGAGTGGCCGTACTCACATGGCCGATGAGCGGACGTTCGATACGGTTCCGTGTCTGCCGGCGGCGGCCGCAGAATGTCATCTCAGGCCAGTTGCCGTGTCGGCTGGGTCGACCAGCGTTTCAGCGGCTATTGACCCCGACCGGGGGCGTGACTGAGCCGGCGGGTGACGACGGGTATGACGATCGCCGCAGCGACGATGTGTGCCAGGGCGAGCATCAGCTTGGTCGAGGTCGCAGTGGCACCGGCGAGGTATGGCCCGGCCATGGACACCGTAGTTAGTGCGATGGTGGTCCATAGGTAGGTGCGCGCCGGATGGCGGGCGCAACGGGCGAGAAGTACCGCGAGGATGGTGCCCCAGAACACCGAGACCGCCGTGCCCATGGCGAACATGCCGGTGGTGATCGGGCCGGAAACGGAGGCCCCGATGTTGCCTGCCTCCATCGGTACACCTACTGCACGGGCCGCCAGGCCGTAGAGTTCGGTCGCGGTGGCTGCGGCCAGTCCGGCCAGCACGCTGACCAGCCACACCGGCCTAGTGGTGAGGACGTCTGTGGACCGGACTGTCGTGGTACCCATGATGGTTCTCCCTCGGTCTGGTTTGCCTTCGCCAGATGGACGGAGCGGTGGCGCTGGTCTCGACATCGCCGGCGCAGAAGTTTTTTTGGTAAGGATGTCGAGGGTGGCGTGCCGGCTCCGTTTGGGGAGTGACAGCGCGCCGGCACGGTGCGCGGACCGGAAGGACGACCTTGATGAAGTACATGCTGCTGATCTACGGCAACCAGGAGAAGTGGAGCTCGATCCCGGCTGAGACCTGGCCGGAGGAGATCGCCAAGCAGGACGCGTTCAATAAGAAGTACCAGGGCACGGGCGAACTGCTGGGCGCGTACGGCCTGGCCGACGCCGCGGCGGCGCGGCTGGTGCGGCGCAAGGACGGCGCTCCGGCGGTCACCGACGGGCCATACCTGGAGACGAAGGAGTACCTCGCCAGCTTCTATCTACTGGACTGCGAGAACGAGCAGCGGGCGTACGAGATCGCCGCGGACATGCCGTGGGCGGACGTCGAGCCCGTCGAGGTGTGGCCAGTCCTGCACGAGGCGGCCGCCGACCTGTGATTCCTGACCGAGGCGTCGAGGACCTGCTGCACGAACTGGCGCCGCAGGTCCTCGGCGCGTTGGTTCGCCGGTACGGGCAGTTCGACACGTGCGAGGACGCGACGCAGGAGGCGCTTGTTCGGGCCGCGATGCGGTGGCCCGCCGAAGGCATTCCGGACAACCCCCGCGGCTGGCTGGTCACCGTTGCTTCCCACCGGTTGCTCGACGAGATGCGCAGCCACCAAGCCCGGCGGCGGCGCGAGGACGCGATCGTCGCCGCAACCCCGCAATCGGAACTGCTGGGCCGGCCGGCGGACGCCGATCGGGGCGCCGACCGCGACGACTCACTGACCGTGCTGTTCCTGTGCTGCCACCCGGCGCTGTCGCCGCCCAGCCAGATCGCGCTGACCCTGCGCGCGGTCGGCGGCCTCACCACCGCGCAGATCGCTGCCGCGTTCCTGGTCCCGGAGGCGACCATGGCACAACGCATCAGCAGAGCAAAACAAAGCATCAGAATCAGCGGTACGACCTTCGCGATGCCCGAAGGACCGGAACGCGCCGAGCGACTGCGCGCCGTGCTGCACGTTCTGTACCTGCTCTTCAACGAGGGCTACGCCGCCACCACCGGCCCGGACCTCACCGCACCTCAGCTGTCCGACGAGGCGATCCGGCTCACCACCTGGCTGCGACGGCTGCTTCCCGACGACAGTGAGGTGGCCGGGCTGCTGGCCCTGATGCTGCTCACCGAGGCGCGGCGACCCGCCCGTACGACACCGGACGGGGCGTTGGTGCCGCTTGCCGAGCAGGATCGCAGCACCTGGGACCCCAAGCTCATCGGCGACGGGGTCGCACTCGTTACCGAGGCGCTGGCCAGGGGCCCAGTCGGCCCGTACCAGGTGCAGGCGGCCATCGCCGCGGTCCACGACGAGGCCGAGCACATGGACGCGACCGACTGGCCGCAGATCCTCGCCCTGTACGAACTGCTGGAGCAGCTGGCGCCGGGTCCGATGGTCACGCTCAACCGTGCAGTCGCCGTCGCCATGGTGCACGGCCCGTCAGCAGGGCTGGATCTGCTGGCAGCGCTGGAATCCGACAACCGGATGGTGCACCACCACCGCCTCCTCGCGACCCGCGCCCATCTGCTCGAACTGGCAGGCGAGCACACCGCCGCCGCAGCCGACTACCGCGAGGCCGCCCGACGCGCCACCAGCCTGCCAGAGCGCCGCCACCTCACCACTCGCGCCACGCGACTCGGATCATAACGGCATCCCACACTCAGAGTGAACAACTGAGGCCGCTCAGCCTTGCGCCGATAGCCTGCTCAGAAACTGCGGAGCTCGATCCGCTCAAGAACATCCGCATCTGGCCGCAGAGCGTGCGCTGCGCCGGCGCCGGCGTTCGGAAATTCGGTTTGCTCTAGATCCGCGCGTGCTTAGTGTCTGCCGCTGTGGCGCGCCTGGAGGTCGACTCTTACCTGATCTGCGCGACGCCACGCACGGGAAGTACCTTGCTGTGCGGTCTACTGGAGTCGTCCGGGGTCGCTGGCCACCCAGCCTCCTACTTCAATCGAAAGACGCTGACTGCGTACGCCGATGCCTGGCACATCGCCCGACCGCGTGATGGACGGATCGACGAAGGGTTCGTGCGGGCGGCGCTGACGGTCGGTAGAACTTCGAACAATGTCTTCGGTGGGCGGCTCATGGCAGAGACGATGCCGGAGCTGATCGCTGGTCTTGCCGCCTCCGCACCAAGACCAGCGGACACTGACCTGGGCCTGTTGATCGCTCAGTTCGGTCGACTTCGATTCGTCCACTTGCGGCGACGCGATGTCATCGCACAGGGCGTGTCGTGGGCGAAGGCACTGCAGACCCACTTCTGGCATTCCCATGAGGCCGTCGCTCCGGGAGGCCAAGATCCTCGATACGACGAGGTGCTCATCGGCCAGCTCGTCGCCACGATCGAGAGTGCCGAGGCGGACTGGGCGACCTGGTTCGACGCCCACGGCATCGTGCCTCACGAGGTGACGTACGAGGAGCTGGCGGCGGATGCACGGTCCGCTGCACAAGGGGTGCTCGACTACCTCGGCCTAACGGTTCCACACGGCCGGCAGCTGATCGTCCGACACCATCGGCAGGCCGACCAGGTCAACGCCGATTGGACCTCGAGGTTCAAGTCTCGCTGACGGTCCGATCCAGCTGGGTGCGTGTCTGCTCACTAGCCGAGAGAACGGAGTGCGACGGCCCATGCCGCAGACGCATGCGCTGCGGCATCCGGATCTGCCGCGATGCGCGCGTCCCTGTCGCGGACCGTGAGGGCCGCCGCGACGCGCCTTGAGGATCATGTCGGGCATCAGGTGGGACGCGAGTGTCAAGCATCTCCCGTGACACGACAAGCACCAGAGGCGCAGCACTGCCGAATTGACCTCTCTAGGATCAGGGCGGCCCGCAAGCGGGCCGCGCCGGCCCGGCCCCGGCCTGCTGGCGACCTTCGGCCGGCATCGGCCGGGCCAGCCGGCCACGCTTCGGACGACCAAGTCTTGAAGACCTCGGGGCTCTGCCCCGAACCCCAGCCCTCCTCAGAGATGCCGCCGCGGACCACCTCGCCGGGCACCACAAGGGCTACCAGCCTCCCCGGACGGGGGGACCAGGTCGTTCGCCCGGTAGGGCGCTCCACCTGGTCCCCGTCTGGGGAGGCCGGACGGTCTACGACTGCCCGACGAGGAGATCCGCTTTCAGGCCCGGGATGCGCCTGAGATGCCACGACGCTGGATAGCCGACATGAACGGCGACTCTCGTTTCCGGGCAGGCTCTATTTCTTGCACCCCCGGTCTAGAGGGCGGGAAGGACCCGACGCCAGGGTGTCGGCGCGACCACTCGGCCACGCCGAAGCACCGGGCTCAGTAGGGAAGATCGAATCGGGTCCAGGAGGAACCGTCCGGGGTGATCACGACGTGGTCTGCGCCGGTAGCCGACATGTCGTCCCGGCCGTAGAGCCAGGCGATTCCGGGGGCAGCTCCGACCGCGCCATCGAGTCGGTCATACTCGCGCGACGCGGTGAAATGGCGCCCTCCGTCCCGGCTGACGAGCAGGGACGAGGTGAGGTTCGGCGTCATGTTGCCCGACTGGGCGATCAGCAGGGAGCCGTCCGAGCCGATAGTGAACGGCCGATGCTCCGGCGACGCGGGCAGGTCGGTGCCCACGTCCTTCCAGGTCACTCCGCCGTCCGTGGTGTGCAGTAGCTGGGAGGCTCCCTTGCGCTCCATCGGCTGGGCACCGGGCGGTGGCGGGGGCTCGATCAGTAGGTAGGCCTCCCGCTGGTTGACCCCGGCGATCGCGATTACGTCCGCACCCTTGACCGGTCGCCAGGTGTTCCACGTGGCGCCCTGGTCGACGCTCCGGGCAACGATCATGACGTCAGGGTCGCCCGGCCAGTAGGTAGCCCAGATAGCTCCGTCGGCGCTCGGATAGATGCTGTACGGGGGGTAGGGCGAGGCTGGTTTACCGCTGAGCCGGTACACCGTCCCCGTCGACGGATTCACGGCGAGCGGCTGGCGGATCGCGCCGCAACCCTGCTGACAGACCACAGCACGGGCCTTCGGCGGGAATGCGGATACGGTGACCATCGCCTGCTCCGCATCACGCCAGGTTCGCCCGTAGTCGGTCGAGAGGCGGGACTTGTCGCCGTCGAGGACCAGGTAGGATCGCTGCCCGAGCACGGAGAACTCCATGTCGGCCGCCTTATTCCCGGACTCGTTATTCCCCGACTCGTTGACCCGGCAGTTCGTGGCCCGGTATTGGGCCGCGTCGTAATCGGTCCAGCTTCGCCCGCCGTCCTCGGTGTGCGTGAAGCGCACCGTGCACCCGAAGTCGACCTGTTCGACGCCGACACCGGAGTCCGGACCGGTCATGAAGAGCTGGGTGGCGCGGTCGCGTGCCTGCGGAAGCGGGGTCGGGGCGGCCCAGTCCATGCCGCGCGTGCCGCCTGCCAGGGGCAGGACCGCCATACCGGCGAAGACCACCAGAGCGACGCCCACCCCGCCGGTGCGATAGCGCCGGCGGGACTTCGCTGCTGACCGCAGATTGTCGAGGGGGGGCTGCCGGACGGCGTCGGCGATGGTGTCGACATCGAAGCCGGCGAACTCACGATCGGACATGGATCCTCCCGGTGCTCGTGCTGTCGTTGACGTCGGAGTCGGTGAGAAGCTCCGCCAGAGCCTGCCGCCCCCGTGATAATCGAGATTTGACCGTGCCGGCGGACACACCGAGAGTCGCCGCAACCTCATCGACCGGCAGGTCGACCAGGTAGTGCAAGGCCAGCGCATGCCGCTGCCCCTCGGGCAGGCCCCGTAGGGCGGCGAGTAGCGCAACATGCTCCGGCGAGCGGTCGACGACCGCAGCCGGCGGTCCGATCCGGCGCAGCAGCCTGTCCAGCACCCGCCGCCGGCGATGCCGGCTGCGGACAACATTCACCGCTACCCGCCGAAGCCACGCCTCCGGATTCTCCAGACGAGCGAACCGCCGGGGCGCAGCCAGCGCCCTCGTAAACGCTTCCTGGACCGCCTCCTGGGCCTCGTGCACGTCCCCGCACACCGCGTACAACTGGACGACCAGCCGCCGGAAACACCCTGCGTACAACTCAGAAACCAGATCACCGTCGGACACCGTCACCTCCCTTCTCCACCACTCCCACTCACAAGCGGCGACAAAGGTTCCACGGAACCAGTCAGAAACTCGCCGAGTGACAGCGCGAGTGATCGCGGCCAGCGATCTCTGAGGCAGTGACAGCATCGCCAGCGATCCTCATGGTCCCGCCCCGCAACTAGTCCGCAAGGGCTCGACGGACGGCGGGGGAGTGCTGTGGGATGCCGATATTCGTTCCGCTTCTAGACCACCCTGCGCCCTGGCCGCAGTACAACTTGATCTCTTATCCGTCGGTCGCAGCTCCACCTGACATCAGCCGATGGGCCATCCGTGGGCCACAAGGTGGTGTCGCGGGAGGCCAAACGGGGCCACTGCCGGCCAGGTCGACCAGGGGACACGGCGAGTTCTGACCCGATCTTGTCCATTCCCAAGCTGACGCTCCGCTCCCCGAGGGCAGCGCTGAACACCGCGCCAGTCGCCGGCCAGGCCGGGGGGGCGACCAGGGCCTTGAAGACCTCAGGGTTCCGCCAGAACCCCGGCCCTCAGAGATGCGGTCGCGGATCACCGATCCGCCGCTACTGGTACGCGGACCTGCCCATCCTGTGCATCGCGAGCCATCCCGCCGCAAGAGACAGCAACACCGCTCCCTGTTGAGGCGCGATCAGCCAGAACCACTCTTCGTCGCGGAAGAACAGGACCAGGTGCGCCGTCGACAGCAGAGCAAGACCGGCAGCCCCGAAGTAGCCGGCAAAGACAGCTCGGGGCAGGTTGGCGGCCCGCCCCCATGCCCGTTCGCTGGCGCGCTGGCCTTTCATGCCGACCAGGATCGCGGCATAGGCGAAGACGCCCGCCCCCGCGCATCCGACGGCGGTGATGACAGCCCCGAGAATCGCTCTAACCAGCACTCGGCCAGGCTCCCACAGCCGTCAAGTGATCCCGTCAGGGGCGAGGGGAGGAAGGCTTGGTTGTACAGCCATCCATACAGCCAAGTCCGCCCGCTGATGCCGACATCACCCGACAATGGCAGACGGGCTGACCAGGGAAGCAGCCACCTGACTAGCCAGCCACGATCTTCTTCTAATCCCAAGGCCGCAGGTTCGAATCCTGCCGGGCGCACCACCGCCACCCCGGGTCAAGGCGGCCCGCAGGCGGGCCGCGCCGGCCCGGCCCCGGCCTGCTGGCGACCTCCGGCCGGCATCGGCCGGGCCGG
>NZ_JBEXLM010000056.1:0-23741 GCF_040609975.1 Micromonospora sp. NPDC004551
CGCTCCCGCCTCGACCGCGGCGAGCACCGCCGGCACGTCCGGATACCCCGGCAGCTCGGCCGTCGCGTCGCCGGTCGCGCCGAGCACCACCCAGCCGGACGTCTGCCGGGCCGCAGGGGCCTCCTCGGCCTGCCAGCGCACCTCGAAGAGGGAACGGGACGCGGCGCCCGGGGCGGGCAGGCCGGCCATCTCGCGCAGGATGAGCGAGTCCACCGACACGACCGGCGCTCCGGACTCGTCGCAGGCGACCAGCCGTACCCCGCCGCCGGCCCGGGTCAGCCGGATCCGGAGCACGGCGGCGCCGGTGGCGTGCACCTGCGCGCCCTCGAAGGCGAACGGCACCCGTGGCCCGGCCGCCTCGTCGGTGAGCAGCAGCCCGATCGGGTGCAGGGCGGCGTCCAGCAGCGCCGGGTGGACGCCGAACCGGGCCGCAGCGCCCGCCGCGTCGTCCGGCAGGGCCACCTCGGCGTACGCCGTGCCGTCGCCGACCCAGGCCCGCCGTAGCCCCTGGAACGTCGGCCCGTAGGTCAGGCCGTGCTCGGCGAGTGCGGCGTACCAGCCGGTCACGTCCACCTCGGACGCGTCGGCCGGCGGCCAGGCACCCACCGTGGGCTCGTCCGGAGAGGACGGTTCGAGGATGCCGTCGGCGTGCCGCACCCAGCCCGCCTCGGGCTCGTCGTCGGGGCGGGAGTGGATGGTGACGGCGCGCCGCGCGGAGGTGCCGGCCGCCTCGACCCGTACCTGGATGCGCAGGCCCCCGGTGCCGGGTACGACGAGCGGCGTGGCGACGGTCAGCTCCCGGAGCCGGGACAGGCCGACCTCGTCGCCGGCCCGGACGGCGAGCTCCACGAGCGCGGTGCCCGGGACCAGCGTCACGCCGGACACCGTGTGGTCCGCCAGCCAGGGGTGTGCGGCCAGGGACAGCCGACCCGTCAACACCACCTCGTCGTCGCCGGCCAGGTCCACGGCCGCGCCGAGCAGCGGGTGCTCGGCGTCGCTCAGCCCGGCCCCGGACACGTCGCCGCGCCGGGGGCGGCCCGGCACCGGCCAGTAGCGCTGGTGCTGGAAGGCGTAGGTGGGCAGGTCGACGCGGGTCGCGCCGGTGTCGGTGAACCACGGCGCCCAGTCGATCGGTAGGCCGTGGACGTGCAGGTCGGCCAGCGCGGCCAGCAGAGCGTGGGCCTCCGGCCGATCCCGGCGCTGGACGGCGACGGCGAGCATGCCCTCGTCGGCGGGCAGGATGTCGGCCGTGAGCGCGGTGAGCACGCTCTGCGGACCGATCTCCAGGAACGTGCCCACCCCGGCGGCCCGCAACGCGGTGACCCCGTCGGCGAACCGCACCGCCTCCCGCACATGCCGCACCCAGTAGTCCGGGGTACGGAGGTCGTCGGGGTCGGCGAGCGCGCCGGTCAGGTTCGACACCACCGGCAACAACGGCGCCGAGAAGGTCAGCCCCTCCAGCACGGTGCGGAACTCGGCCAGCATCGGCTCCATCAACGGACTGTGGAACGCGTGACTCACCGCCAACCGGCGGGTCCGGACGCCACGTGCCGCCCAGGCCCGGTCCACCTCGTCCAAGGCGTCGACCGCCCCCGACACGACCACGGCAGTCGGGCCGTTCACGGCCGCGATCCCGATGCGGTCCGCGCGACCGGCGTAGGCGGGCCCGTCACCGGAGGCCGCAGCTTCGCCGGCAGTCGCGGAGCCATCGGAGGCCGGCCCGTTCAGCATGGCCTGCACCTCCGCTTCGGACGCGTTCACGGCGAGCATCCCGCCGCCGGCGGGCAGGGCCTGCATCAACCGGCCCCGCGCCGCCACGAGAGCGCACGCGTCCGCCAGGGACAGCACCCCGGCGACATACGCCGCCGTGATCTCCCCGACCGAGTGCCCACCCACCAGGTCTGGCACGACCCCGAACGACTCCACGAGACGGAACAGCGCCACCTCGACGGCGAACAGACCCGCCTGGGTGAACACCGTCTGATCCAGGAATGCCGCCTCCGGGGTGTCCGCCTCGGCGAACAGCACCGCCCTCAACGGCTGCGGCAGCAGCGGATCCAGGTGCGTGCACACCTCGTCCAACGCCGCGGCGAACACCGGGAACGTCCCGTACAGCGAATGGCCCATCCCCACGCGCTGCGCGCCCTGACCGGAGAACAGCACCGCGAGCCGGCCGCGTCCGGCGGCGGAACCCGTCACGACCGCACCGGAGGGGTCCCCGCCGGCAAGGGCGGTCAACGCCCCGAGCAGATCGTCCCGACCTGCCGCGATCACCACGGCGCGCTCTTCCAGGGCCGGACGGGTGGTCACCGACGACCAGGCCACATCCACCGGCCGCAGCGCCTCATCACCGGCCAGCCAGCGCGCCCACCGGCCCGCCTGCGCGGCCAACGCGGCATCCGTCCGCGCCGACATCAGCACCGGCACCACCGCCGGCACCCGCCCGACGAGCACACCCTCGACCACGGGCGGCACCGACCGGCCCGCCCCTCGGTCCTCGACCAGAGGCTGCGCGGACCGGGCCGCCATCTGACCCTCGGCCACGGGCAGCGTCGAACGCCTGGCTGCCTGACCCTCGACGGCATCCGCCGGCGGCTGCTCGATGATCACGTGCGCGTTCGTGCCGGAGATGCCGAACGACGAGACGGCCGCGCGGCGGGGCCGGTCCACCGCCGGCCACGGAGTCGCCTCCGTCGCCAGGGCAACCGCC
Organism: Micromonospora sp. NPDC004551; assembly: GCF_040609975.1. Classification (NCBI taxonomy): domain Bacteria; kingdom Bacillati; phylum Actinomycetota; class Actinomycetes; order Micromonosporales; family Micromonosporaceae; genus Micromonospora; species Micromonospora sp. NPDC004551. Next base: position 2,711 of record NZ_JBEXLM010000056.1, read on the forward strand.
CCGGCCGACCAGTCGACGTGCGGGGACGGCTCGTCCACGTGCAGGCTCGGCGGCACCACACCGTGCCGCATGGCCAGGACCATCTTGATCACACCGGCCACGCCGGCCGCGGCCTGCGTGTGGCCGATGTTCGACTTGATCGAGCCCAGCCACAGCGGCCGGTCCGCGGGCCGGTCCTGCCCGTAGGTGGCCAGCAACGCCTGCGCCTCGATCGGGTCGCCCAGCGTCGTACCCGTGCCGTGGGCCTCGACGGCGTCCACGTCCGCCACGCTCAGGCGGGCGTTCGCGAGGGCCTGCCGGATCACCCGCTGCTGCGACGGACCGTTCGGCGCGGTCAGGCCGTTCGACGCGCCGTCCTGGTTGATCGCCGAACCGCGCACCACGGCGAGGACCCGGTGACCGTCCCGCCGGGCGTCGGACAGCCGCTGCACCAGCAGCACACCCACGCCCTCCGACCAGCCGGTCCCGTCCGCCGACGCCGCGAACGACTTGCACCGCCCGTCGACGGCGAGCCCCCGCTGACGGGAGAACTCGATGAACGTCCCCGGCGTGGCCATCACCGTCACACCACCGGCCAGCGCGAGATCACACTCCCCCGACCGCAACGCCTGCGCGGCCAGGTGCAACGCCACCAGGCTGGAGGAACACGCGGTGTCCACGGTGACCGCCGGGCCTTCAAGACCGAACGTGTACGCCACCCGCCCGGACAGCACGCTGCCCGAGGTCCCCGTGCCGACGTAGCCCTCGGCGCCGGGGGGAAGGTCGGCCAGTTGCGAGGCGTAGTCGTGGTACATGACACCGGCGAAGACACCCGTCCGGGAACCGCGCAGCCGCGCCGGGTCCAGGCCGGCCGACTCGAACGTCTCCCACGACGCTTCCAGCAGCAGCCGCTGCTGCGGGTCCATGGCGACCGCCTCGCGGGGCGAGATCCCGAAGAAGGCGGGGTCGAAGTCGGCCGCCCCGGTCAGGAACCCGCCGTGCCGGGTGTACGAGGTGCCGCTGCGGTCCGGATCCGGATCGAACAGGCCGTCGAGGTCCCAGCCCCGGTCGGCCGGGAACTCCGAGATCCCGTCGCCACCCGCGGCCAGCAGCTCCCACAGCTGGTCGGGGCTCGCCACCCCGCCCGGATACCGGCAGGCCATGCCCACGATCGCGATCGGCTCGTCGGTGTCGACGGCCCGCACCGTCGTCCGCCGGGCGGTGAGCTGTCCGGAAACCTGCTCGTACAGGTGCCCGGCGAGCACGGCAGGGTTCGGATGGTCGAAGACCAGCGTCGAGGGCAGCCGCAGTCCCGTGGCCGCGTTGACCCGGTTGCGCAGGTCCACGGCGGTCAGCGAGTCGAAGCCGAGTTCCCGGAACGCCCGGTCCACCGGCACCGCCTCCGCGCCGCCGTGCCCCAGCACCTGAGCCACCAGGCCCCGGACCAGCAGGTCGATGCGGGTGCGGGCCTCGTCCGGAGCCAGGCCGGCCAGCTGGTTGGCCCAGTCGCCGCCCTGCCCGGCCTGCCGGCGGCCGACCGCCGGGCCCACCAGGGCGCGCAGGACCACCGGCACCTGGCCGCCGGCGCCGAGGCCGGCTCGCATCGCCGGTACGTCGATGACGGCCGGCACCAGCGCCGGCCGGCCCGCGGCCAGTGCGGCGTCGAACAGCTCCAGCCCGACCTCGACGCTCATCGGCGTCAGACCGGCCCGCGCCGACCGCGCCCGGTCCGCCTCCGCCAGCGACGCCGCCATGCCGGCCGTGTCCCACATCCCCCACGCCAGGCTGACCGCCGGCAGGCCCGCCTGCCGCCGGTACGTCGCCAGCGCGTCCAGGTAGGTGTTCGCCGCGGCGTACGCCGACTGGCCCGGGGACCCGAGCAGACCGGCCGCCGACGAGAACACCACGAACAGGTCCAGGGCGCGGTCGAGCGTCGCCTCGTGCAACCACCAGCCGGCGGTCGCCTTCGGCGCCAGCACACCCGCCAACCGCTCCGGGCTGATCGACGAGACCACCCCGTCGTCGAGCACGCCCGCGGTATGCACCACCCCGGCCAGCCGGCCGGGCACACCGGCCACCAGCTCGTACACCTGGTCCCGGTCGGTGACGTCGGCCGCGACCACGGCCACCTGGGCGCCCAGGTCCGACAGCCGCGCCACCAGCGCGTCCGCGCCGGGCGCGGCCGGACCCTGCCGCGACACGAGCAGCAGCGACCGCACCCCGTGCCCGGTGACCAGATGTTCCGCCACCAGCGCGCCCAGCGCGCCCGTGCCACCCGTCACCAGCACGGTGCCCGCACCGACCGCGGGCCGCTCGCCGGCCGGCGGAAGCGACGCGCGGATCAGACGCGGCACGTACACCCGGCCAGCGCGCACCGCCACCTGGCCGCCCGCCGGGTCGGCGGCGACGCGGGTGAGCAGCGCCAGTACCTCGGCGTCCACTTCCCCGTCGAGGTCGGCCAGCACGACCCGGCCCGGGTGCTCGGTCTGCGCCGAGCGCAGCAGCCCCCACACCGCGGCACCGGCCAGGTCGGTCACCCGGTCGCCGTCAACGGCGGCCACGGCGCCCCGGGTCAGGACGACGAGCGTCGTGTCGGCGAGCACGTCGGCCGCCAGCCAGGACTGCACGGCGGTCAGCACGTCGGCGGTGACCACGCGCGCCGCGTCGGGTGCGGGCAGCTCCGCGGCGGCCGGGAGGGGCAGCAGCAGTGCCCGGGGCGCGTCGGCCCGGCCCGCGCGGATCGCCTCGGCGAGCGCCGCCACGGTCGGGAACGTCGGCAGGGCCGGCCGGCCGGTTGCCGGCTCGGCCAGCAGCGCCCAGCCGGACGTCTCGCCGGCCGGGGTGACGGCCTCCGGCTGCCAGGTGAGTTCGAACAGGGACCGGGCGGCGGCGCCGGGGGCGGCCACTCCGGTCAGCTCCCGCAGGGCCAGCGAGTCGACGGACACGACCGGCGCGCCGGACTCGTCCACGGCGACCAGCCGGGCAGCCGTGCCAGCCCGGGTGAGCCGGACCCGCAGGACGCGCGCGCCGGAGGCGTGCACCTGCACGCCCTCGAACGCGAACGGCACCCGCGGGGCGTCCCCGCCGCCGATCAGCAGCCCGACCGGGTGCAGGGCGGCGTCCAGCAGCGCCGGGTGCACCCCGAAGCGGGACGCCTCGTCGGCCGCGCCGTCGGGGAGGGCGATCTCGGCGTACCCCTCGTCGCCGGCGGTCCACAGCCGGCGCAACCCCTGGAACACCGGCCCGTACGACAGCCCGTGCTCCGCCAGCGTCGGGTACCAGGCGGTCAGGTCGACCTCGGCGAGCCCGGCGGGCGGCCAGGCGTCGAGGGTGGGCTCGTCGGTCGACGCGGGCTCCAGCACGCCGTCCGCGTGCGGGGTCCAGTCGGTGTCGCCGTCCGGCTGGGAGTGGATGGCGACGGCCCGGCCGCCCGTCTCGTCGGCGGCGCCGACCCGCACCTGCACCCGTACCCCGCCGGTCTCGGGCAGCACCAGCGGGGCGGCGAGGGTGAGGTCCCGTACCCGGGAGGCGCCGACCTCGTCGCCGGCCCGTACGGCGAGTTCGACGAGGGCGGTGCCGGGGACGAGCACCGAGCCGGCCACGACGTGGTCGGCGAGCCAGGGGTGGGTGGCCAGCGACAGCCGGCCGGTCAGGACGACCAGGTCCGCGCCCGCCACGGTGACGGCCGCGCCGAGCAGCGGGTGGCCGGCGACGCCGAGTCCGGCGCCGGTGACGTCGCCCGCGCGGGCCCGGCCGGCGCCGAGCCAGAAGCGCTCGTGCTGGAACGGGTACGTCGGCAGGTCCACGCGCTGCGGGTCGGTCCCGGCGTACCACTGGGTCCAGGTCACGGGGACGCCGTGGACGTGCAGCTCGGCCAGGGCGTGCAGCAGGGCGGCTCCGGCGGCGCGGTCCCGGCGCTGGACGGCGACCGCGGTGGCGCCGTCGGGCAGCAGGTCGGCGTTGAGGGCGGTGAGGACGCTCTGCGGGCCGATCTCCAGGAAGGTGTCCACACCGGCGGCGCGCAGTGCGGTGACGCCGTCGGCGTAGCGGACGGTGTCCCGGACGTGGCGTACCCAGTAGTCGGCGCGGGTCAGCTCGTGTGGGTCGGCGAGGGCCCCGCTCAGGTTGGACACCACCGGCAGCAGCGGCGCCGAGAAGCTCAACCCCTCCAGCACGGCCCGGAACTCGGCCAGCATCGGTTCCATCAGCGGGCTGTGGAAGGCGTGGCTCACGCTGAGCCGGCGCGTCCGCACGCCCCGGTCCGCCCAGGTGCGGTCCAGCTCGTCGAGGGCGTCGAGGTCGCCGGACAGGACCACCGACGACGGCCCGTTGACCGCCGCGATCCCCACCCGCCCGGGCACGCCGTCCAGGGTGGACAGCACGTCGGCCTCCGGCGCGGCGACCGCGAGCATCCCGCCGCCGGCCGGCAGGGCCTGCATCAACCGGCCCCGTGCCGCCACGAGAGCGCACGCGTCCGCCAGGGACAGCACCCCGGCGACGTGCGCCGCCGTGATCTCCCCGATCGAGTGCCCACCCACGAAGTCCGGCACAACCCCGAACGACTCCACCAGGCGGAACAGCGCCACCTCGACCGCGAACAGACCGGCCTGGGTGAACACCGTCTGATCCAGCAACGCCGCCTCCGGGGTGTCCGCCTCCGCGAACAACACCTCCCGAAGCGGACGCGGCAGCAGCAGATCCAGGTGCCCGCACACCTCGTCCAACGCCGCGGCGAACACCGGGAACATGCCGTACAGCGAGTGGCCCATCCCCGCGCGCTGCGCGCCCTGACCGGAGAACAGCACCGCGAGCCGGCCGGGCGTCGCGCCGCTGCCGGTGATCACCGTTCCGGCCGGCGAGCCGGAGGCGAGGGCGCGCAGCCCAGCCAGCAGTTCGTCGCGGTCGGCGGCGGCGATGACGGCCCGGCGTTCCAGGAGGGCGCGGCCGGTCACGGACGACCAGCCGACGTCGACCGGCTGCGCGGTGTCGTCGGCGGTGAGCCGGCGGGCCCAGCGGTCGGCCAGCGCGGCCAGGGCGGCGTCCGAGCGGGCGGACAGCAGCACGGGCGTGGGCAGGGTCGGCTGGGGCGTCGTGCCCGGGCGGCCTGACTCGGCGGGCGGCTGCTCGATGATGACGTGGGCGTTGGTGCCGCTGACCCCGAACGAGGAGATCGCCGCGCGGCGCGGCCGACCGGTCTCGGGCCAGGGCCGCGCCTCGGTGAGCAGTTCGACGGCCCCGGCCGTCCAGTCGATGTGCGGCGACGGCTCGTCCACGTGCAGCGTCCGGGGCAGCACACCGTGCCGCATGGCCAGGACCATCTTGATGATCCCGGCCGCACCCGCCGCCGCCTGCGTGTGACCCAGGTTCGACTTGATCGAGCCCAGCCACAGGGGCCGGTCGCCGGGCCGGTCCTGTCCGTAGGTGGCCAGCAGGGCCTGCGCCTCGATCGGGTCGCCCAACGTGGTGCCGGTGCCGTGGGCCTCGACGGCGTCCACGTCCGCCACGCTCAGGCGGGCGTTCGCGAGGGCCTGCCGGATCACCCGCTGCTGCGAGGGACCGTTCGGCGCCGTGAGGCCGTTCGAGGCGCCGTCCTGGTTGACGGCGGTGCCCCGCACGACGGCGAGGATGCGCCGGCCGTCCCGCCGGGCGTCGGACAGCCGCTGCACCAGTAGCACGCCCACGCCCTCCGACCAGCCGGTGCCGTCCGCCGACGCGGCGAACGACTTGCACCTGCCGTCGGCGGCCAGCCCGCGCTGGCGGGAGAAGTCGATGAAGGTGCCGGGCGTGGCCATCACGGTCACACCGCCGGCCAGGGCGAGGTCGCACTCCCCCGACCGGAGCGCCTGTACCGCCAGGTGCAGGGCCACCAGGCTGGAGGAACACGCGGTGTCCACGGTGACCGCCGGGCCTTCGAGGCCGAACGTGTACGCCACCCGCCCCGACACCACGCTGCCGGAGTTGCCGGTGCCGATGTAGCCCTCAAGGCCCTCCGGCAGCTCCTGCACCTGGGAGGCGTAGTCGTGGTACATGAGGCCGGCGAACACACCGGTACGGGAGCCGCGCAGCCGCGCCGGGTCCAGGCCGGCGGACTCGAACGTCTCCCACGACGCCTCCAGCAGCAGCCGCTGCTGCGGGTCCATGGCGACGGCCTCCCGGGGCGAGATGCCGAAGAACCCGGGATCGAACCCGGCCGCACCGGCGAGGAAGCCGCCCTGCCGGGCGTACGAGGTGCCGGGGTGGTCGGGGTCGTGGTGGAAGAGGGTGTCAAGGTCCCAGCCCCGGTCGGTGGGGAACTCGCCGATCCCGTCCCCTCCCGCGGCCAGCAGCTCCCACAACTGCTCCGGGCTCTCCACCCCGCCCGGGTACCGGCACGCCATGCCCACGATCGCGATCGGCTCGTCCACCCCCGTGGTCGCCACCGCTCCCTCGCGGCCCGCGACCTCACCGGTCAACTGCTCATGCACGTACGCCGCCAGCACGGCCGGAGTCGGATAGTCGAACACCAACGTCGACGCCAGCCGCAACCCCGTCGCCGCATTCACCCGGTTCCGCAGGTCCACCGCGGTCAACGAGTCGAAACCCAACTCCCGGAACGCCCGGTCCACCGGCACCGCCTCCGCGCCACCGTGCCCCAGCACCTGCGCCACCTGACCCCGGACCAGCAGGTCGACCTGGGCGCGCGCCTCCTCGGGGGTGAGCGCCGCGAGCCGCTGGGCCCAGCCGGCGGCCGCCGCGCCGGCCTGCCGCCGGACGGGCACGGTCCCGACGAGGGCGCGCAGCACCGGCGGCACGCCGGCGCCGCGGGCCGCCGCACGCAGGGCCGGCATGTCGACCACGGCTGGGACGAGGGTGTCGGCGTCGGTGGCGACCGCCGCGTCGAACAGCGCGGCGCCGACCGGGGCGGTGATCAGGCCGAGGCCGGCGCGGGACACCCGGGACCGGTCGGTGTCGCGCAGCGTCGCCGCCATGCCGTCCGTGTCCCACATGCCCCAGGCCAGGGAGTGCGCGGGCAGTCCGCGTTCCCGCCGGTGCGCGGCGAGGGCGTCGAGGAAGCTGTTCGCGGCCGCGTACGCCCCCTGGCCGGGGGAGCCGAGCACCCCGGCGATCGAGGAGAACACGACGAACAGGTCCAGGTCGAGGTCCGCGGTGGCCTCGTGCAGCCACCAACCGGCGTCGACCTTGGGGGCGAGCACCCGGGCCAGCCGGTCGGGGTCGACGCCGGTGACGACGGCGTCGTCGAGGACGCCGGCGGTGTGCACCACCCCGGCGAGCCGTTCGCCGTCGGTGAGCCGCCGCACGAGGTCGCGTACGGCGTCCCGGTCGGTGGCGTCGCAGGCGAGCACCCGCACCCGGGCGCCGAGGGCGGTCAGCTCGGCCGCCAGATCGGCCGCCCCGTCGGCGTCGGGGCCGCGCCGGCTCACCAGGGCCAGCGAGTCCACCCCCCATCCGGTGACCAGGTGCCGGGCGAGCAGGCCACCGAGGGCGCCGGTTCCGCCGGTGATCAGGACGGTGCCGCCGCGGGGACGCGGGGTGGCCGCGGGCGGGGCGTCGGCGCGTACCAGCCGGGGGGTGAGGGCCGCGTCGCCGCGGACCGCGAGCTGCGCCGCGGCCGGGTCGTCGGCGGCGGCCGCGAGCAGCGCGACGGCGGCCGTGTCGAGGTCCCGGTCGAGGTCGGCCAGGAGGATCCGGCCGGGGTGCTCGGACTGCGCGGAGCGCACGAGCCCCCACACGGCCGCGCCGGCCAGGTCGCCGGCCGGGTCGTCGTCGGTGGCCCGCACCGCGTGGCGGGTGACCACCACGAGCCGCGCGTCGGCCGGTTCGTCGGCGGCCAGCCAGTCCTGCACCACGGCGAGCACGCCGGCAGTGGCCGACCGGACCGCGGCCGGCAGCTCCGCCGCCGCCGTCGCGGGCACGGGCAGCAGGACCAGCCGCGGTACGCCGCCTGCAGTGACCAGTTCGGCGATCCCCGGGTAGGCGGGCGTGCCGGTCAGGGCGGGCACCGGCGCGCCGAGCACCGCCGCGGCGGGCGGGTCCACGGGGGTGAGCGGTTCGGGTTGCCAGGCCACCCGGAACAGCGACCGGGCGGCCTGGGTGGCCGCCGGCGGGTCGACGCTGGTCAGGTCGCGCAGCACGAGCGAGTCGATGGACACGACGGGCCGGTCGGTGTGGTCCACGGCGAGCAGCCGCACCGCCGTGCCGGTGCGGGTGAGCCGGACCCGCAGGGTGTCCGCGCCGACGGCGTGGACCTGGACGCCGGTGAAGGCGAACGGCGCCTTCGGCCCGGTGGTCCCGTCGCCGGGCAGCAGGCCGGTCGGGTGCAGCGCGGCGTCGAGCAGGGCGGGGTGCAGCCCGAACCCGGTCGCCGCGTCGGTGCCGGCCGCCGGCAGGGTCACCTCGGCGTAGACCGTGTCGTCGCCGTCGGTCCAGGCCCGCCGCAGGCCCTGGAACACCGGCCCGTAGGTCATGCCGTGGCCGGCGAGGGCGTCGTACCAGCCGGTGAGGTCGGCTTCGACGGCGCGGGCCGGTGGCCACGCGCCGAGGCCGGCGTCGTCGGCCGGGTCGGCGGCGGTGAGCACGCCCTCGGCGTGCCGCAGCCAGTCGCCGTCCGGGTCGTCGTCGGGCTGGGCATGCACGGCGACGGGACGCCAGCCGGCCTCGTCGCGCGGGCCGACGCGGACCTGCACCCGCACGGCGCCGTGCGCGGGGAGCACCAGCGGCGCGGCGATGGTCAGCTCGCCCACCCGGCAGGGGCCGAACTCCTCGCCGGCCCGGAGCACCAGTTCCACGAGCGCGGTGCCGGGGACGATGACCTGGCCGGCAACCACGTGATCGGCGAGCCACGGCTGGGCCGACAGCGACAGCCGGCCGGTCAGCACGGCGGCGTCCTCGCCGGCCAGCCGGACGGCGGCGGCCAGCAGCGGGTGGCCGGCCGCGCCGAGGCCGGCGCGGGAGACGTCGGAGGTCCGTCCGGCGGGGCGGAGCCAGAACCGGTCCCCCGCGAATGCGTAGGTGGGCAGGTCCACCCGGGTGGCGGCGGCGCCCGCGAAGAGCGGGGCCCAGTCGACGGCGACACCGGCGGTGCAGAGTTCCGCCAGGCCGGTGAGCAGGGCGCGCGGCTCGGGACGGTCCCGGCGCTGGGTCGCGACGGCGTGCACGTCCCCGGTCAGCGTCTCGCGGATCAGCGCGGTGAGGACGCCCTGCGGGCCGATCTCCAGGAACGTGTCGACTCCGGCGTCCCGGAGTGCGGTGATCGCGTCGGCGAAGCGGACCGCCTCGCGGACGTGCCGCACCCAGTAGTCGACGTGGGTCAGCTCGTGCGGGTCGGCCGGCGCACCGGCCACGTTGGACACCACGGGCAGCAGCGGCGCGCGGAAGGTCAACCCCTCCAGCACGGTGCGGAACTCGGCCAGCATCGGCTCCATCAGCGGGCTGTGGAACGCGTGGCTCACCGCCAGCCGGCGGGTGCGGACACCCCGCTCCCGCCAGGTGCGGTCCAGCTCGTCCAGCGCGTCCAGGTCGCCGGAGACCACGACGGCGTGCGGACCGTTGACGGCCGCGATGCCCAGCCGGTCGGTGAGCCCGTCCAGCATCGGCAGGACGTCCGCCTCGGGCGCTGCGACCGCGAGCATCCCGCCGCCGGCCGGCAGGGCCTGCATCAACCGGCCCCGCGCCGCCACGAGAGCGCACGCGTCCTCCAGGGTCAACACTCCGGCGACGTGGGCGGCGGTGATCTCCCCGATCGAGTGCCCGCCCACGTGATCCGGCACGACCCCGAACGACTCCACGAGACGGAACAGCGCCACCTCGACCGCGAACAGACCCGCCTGGGTGAACACCGTCTGATCCAGCAACGCCGCCTCCGGCGTCCCCGCCTCGGCGAACAGCACCGCCCTCAACGGACGCGGCAGCAGCGGATCCAGATGCCCGCACACCTCGTCCAGCGCCGCGGCGAACACCGGGAACGCCGCGTACAGCGAATGGCCCATCCCCGCGCGCTGCGCGCCCTGACCGGAGAACAGGATCGCGAGCGGGCCGCGTTCGGTGGCGCGGCCGGTGACCACGGCGTCGGTGGGCTCGCCGGCGGCGAGGGCGCGCAGCCCGGCGGCCAGTTCATCGTGGTCGGCGGCGAGCAGGAGCGCCCGGTGTTCCAGCGCCGTACGGGCGGTCAGCGACGTCCAGCCGACGTCGGCGAGCCGGGGACGGTCGGGTGCGGCGAACCGGTCGGCCCAGCGGCGGGCCTGCCGGGCCAGCCCGCCGTCGCCGCGGGCGGAGACCAGCACCGGCACGAGCGGCGGCGCGGGCGGCTCGACCGCCTCGCCGTCGAGCACGGCGGCCGGCGGCTGCTCGATGATGATGTGCGCGTTGGTGCCGCTGACCCCGAACGAGGAGACCGCCGCCCGGCGCGGCCGGCCCGTCTCCGGCCAGGGCCGCGCCTCGGTGAGCAGTTCGACGGCGCCGGCCGACCAGTCGACGTGCGGGGTGGGCTCGTCGACGTGCAGGGTGCGGGGCAGGACGCCGTGGCGCAGCGCCTGCACCATCTTGATCACCCCGGCCACGCCGGCGGCGGCCTGGCTGTGGCCGATGTTCGACTTGATCGACCCGAGCCACAGCGGCCGGTCGGCGGGCCGGTCCTGCCCGTAGGTGGCCAGGAGCGCCTGCGCCTCGATGGGGTCGCCCAGGGTGGTGGCGGTGCCGTGCGCCTCCACGGTGTCCACGTCCGCCGTGGTGAGGCCGGCGTTGGTGAGCGCCTGCCGGATGACCCGCTGCTGGGCGGGGCCGTTCGGGGCGGTCAGGCCGTTCGACGCGCCGTCCTGGTTGACCGCCGAGCCGCGGATCACGGCGAGGACACGGTGGCCGTTGCGGCGGGCGTCGGAGAGCCGCTCCACGAGCAGCACACCCACGCCCTCCGACCAGCCGGTGCCGTCGGCGGAGGCGGCGAACGACCGGCACCGGCCGTCGACGGCGAGGCCGCCCTGGCGGGTGAACTCGATGAACGCGCCCGGGGTGACCAGAACGTTCACGCCACCGGCGACGGCCAGGTCGCACTCGCCCTGACGCAGCGACTGCACGGCCAGGTGCAGCGCGACCAGCGACGAGGAGCAGGCGGTGTCCACGGTGACGGCCGGCCCCTCCAGGCCGAACGTGTAGGCGACGCGGCCGGAGATGACGCTGTGCGCGCCGCCGGTGAGCCGGTAGCCGTCCAGGTCGCGCGTCTCGTCGCCCGTGCCGTAGCCGGACGGGGACGCGCCGACGAACACGCCGGTCGACGTGCCGTGCAGCGTGTCGGGCGCGACGGCGGCCTGCTCGAACGCCTCCCAGGTGGCCTCGAGCAGCAGCCGCTGCTGCGGGTCCATGGCCAGGGCCTCGCGGGGCGAGATGCCGAAGAACTCCGGGTCGAACTCGGTGGCCCGGTCGATGAACCCGCCGTGGCGGGTGTAGGAACGGCCCGCGGCCTCGGGGTCGGCGGCGAAGAGCCGGTCGAGGTCCCAGTCCCGGTCGGTGCGGAACTCGGTGATGCCGTCCCGGCCCTCCGCGACCAGGTCCCACAGCCCGTCGGGGTCGCTGACCCCGCCCGGGTAACGGCAGCTCATCCCCACGATCGCGATCGGCTCGTCGGCCGCAACGGCGGCGGTCGGCGCCTCGGCCGGTGCGGCGCCGGCCTCCGGCAGCCGCAGCAGGGACGCCAGGTGTCCGGCGAGGACCGCCGGACTGGGGTAGTCGAAGATGACGGTGGTGGGCAGTGCCAGCCCGGTCGCGGCGGTGAGCTGGTTGCGCAGCTCGACGGCGGTGAGCGAGTCGAAGCCCAGCTCCTTGAACGCCCGCCTGGGCCGGACCGCGTCGCTGCCGGCGTGGCCGAGCACGGCGGCGGCGTGACCGCGGACCAGGTCGGTGAGGTGCCGGTCCCGGTCGGCGCGCGAAAGCGCGAGCAGCTGCTGGCGCAGCACGGCGGCCTGGTCGCCGACCCGGTCGGCCGGACGGTCGGCAAGCGCCTCGCGGGCCTCCGCGATGTCGTCGAGCAGCGGCCGGGGCCGTGCCGAGGCGTACGCGGGGGCGAAGTGCTCCCAGCTGACGTCGGCAACGGTCAGGCAGGTCTCGCCGTGCTCGACGGCCCGGCGCAGGGCGAGCAGCGCCGCGGCCGGCTGCATCGGGTTGAGGCCGCGCCGGCTGAGCAGCCGCTGCGCCTCCTCGGTGGTGGCCATGCCGCCCTCGGCCCAGGCGCCCCACGAGATGGAGGTGGCGGCGAGCCCCCGTGCGCGGCGCTGCTCGGCGAGCGCGTCGAGGTACGCGTTCGCGGCCGCGTACACGCCCTGCCCGCCGCTGCCCCACACCCCGGAGATCGAGGAGAACAGGACGAACGCGTCGAGGTCCCGGTCGCCCAGCAGCTCGTCGAGGTGACCGGCGCCGGCGGCCTTGCCGACCATGACGTGGTCGAACACGTCGAGATCCGTGTCGACCAGCGGGGTGAGCTGGGTGATGCCGGCGGCGTGCAGCACCGCGGTCAGCGGTACCACCTCATCCAGGCCGGCGACCAGCGCGGCGACCTGGTCGCGGTCGGCCAGGTCGCAGGCCACCACGCTGACCCGGACGCCGCCGGCGGTCAGCTCGTCGACCAGCTCGCGGGCGCCGGCGGCGTCGAGGCCGCGGCGGCTGGTGAGCACCAGGTGCTCGGCGCCGTTGTCGGCGAGCCAGCGGGCGGCCTGCGCGCCGATCGCGCCCGTGCCGCCGGTGACCAGCACCGTGCCGCGCGGCTGCCACGACGTGAGCTGGCCGGAGGTGCGGGCGGTGGTGCGGGCCAGCCGCCGGACGAAGGTGCCGAACGGGCGGACGGCGAACTGGTCCTCGTCGCCGCCCGCGGTGAGGATCCGGGCGACCTCCGCCCAGGTCGCGGCGTCGGGTTCGGCGGGCAGGTCGACCATGCCGCCCCACTGCCCCGGGTGCTCCAGGCCGATGACCCGGGCCAGACCCCACAGCGCGTGCTGCGCGGCGCTGGCCACCGGCTCCGCCGGGCCGGTGCCGACCCCACCCCGGGTGACGCACCACAGCGGCGCGGGAACGTCAGCGTCCCGCAGGGCCTGCACCAGGCGGGTGGTGGCGACCAGCCCGGTCGGGATACCGGGGCGACCGGGGTACGGCGCGTCCGCCAGGCCGAGCAGCGACACCACCCCGGCCAGGCCCGTCTCCCGGTGCCCGGCCAGTTGCCCGGCCAGCTCCTCGCGGGTGACCCGGGACGGGTCCACGGGCAGGGCCCGCACCGCGGCCCCGTCGGGCAGGGCGGCGGCGAGCAGGTCCAGCCAGGCGTCCACGCCCGGGTCGTCGACCGGCCGCACCACCAGCAGGTCACCCGGGACGGGTGCGCCGGCGGCCGGGGACGCCGGCTTCCACACCACCCGGTACGACCAGCCGTCCAGCACCGCCCGCTGCAACCGGGCGCGGCGCCAGGACGACAGCAGGGGCAGCGCGGGGGCGAGCACGTCCAGGTCGGCCGGGCCGCCGTCGAGCTGGGCGGCCAGCGCCGCCACATCGGAGCGTTCCACGGCCGACCAGAACTCGACGTCGACGACGTCGGGGCTGACGGGACCGGCGGCGGCCGGCGTGAGCCGCTCCGGCCAGAAGCGCTGCCGCTGGAAGGCGTACGTGGGCAGGTCGGTGAGGACCGGCGCCGGGGCGAGGAACCGGAGGGGCTCCACCGGCAGCCCGTTGGCGTGGGCGAGGGCGAAGCTGGTCAGCAGGCGGACGCGGGCGTCCTCGCCGCGGCGCAGGGTGGCCAGCGCCCGGCCGGTGGTGCCGGTGTCGTCCAGGATCGCGGTCAGCGACATGGTCAGCACCGGGTGCGGTGAGACCTCGACGAAGTCCGTGTGGCCGGCCTCGATCGCGGTCCGCACGGCGCTGTCGAACAGCACCGGCAGGCGCAGGTTGTCGGCCCAGTAGTCCGCGTCCATGCGGGTGCCGTCGAGCCAGGCCCCGGTCACCGTGGAGATGATCCGGACGTCGCCGTCGCGCGGGGTGAGGCCGGCCAGTTCGGCCCGTACCCGGTCGGCGACCGGCTGCACGGCCGGGGAGTGCGAGGCGTAGTCGACCGCCACGAGCCGGGCCCGCACGCCGTCGGCGGTGCAGGCCGCCACAAGGTCGGCGACGGCCTGCGGCGGCCCGGCGACCGCCGTGGTGGCGGGGCCGTTGACGACGGAGACGGTCACTCCCTCGGGGAGGCGTGCCGCCAGCTCGCCGGCCGGCAGGTCGATGGCGGCCATCGCCCCGGTGCCGGCGATGGTGGCCAGGGCCCGCAGCCGCAGCGCCAGGACCCTGACGGCGTCGGCCAGCGACAGCGTCCCGGCCACGTGGGCGGCCACGATCTCGCCCTGGGAGTGGCCGATCACGGCGCGGGGGGTCATCCCGGCGTGCCGCCACAGCCGGGCCAGGCCCACGCCGACGGCGAACAGGGCCGGCTGGGCCAGCTCGGAGCGGGCCAGCCAGGAGTCGTCGGTGTCGGTGAGCACGGCGACCACGTCGATGTCGAGCCAGCGGTCGAACTCGGCCTGGCACTCGGCGAGGGCCTCGTCGAAGACCGGGCAGGCGCCGATCAGCCCGGCCGCCATGGCCATGTGCTGCGCGCCCTGGCCCGGGAAGACCCAGACGGGTCCCTCGCCCGGTTCACCGGCCACGCCCGCGACGACGGTGCCGGCGGGGGTGCCGGCGGCGACGGCGTCCAGTCCGGCGAGGAGCTGCGCCGGGTCGGCGGCCACCACGGCGGCCCGGTGCTCGAACACCGACCGGGTGCCGGCCAGCGACCAGGCCAGCCGGGCCGGGTCGAGGTCGTCGCGGGCGCGGACGTACCGGGCGAGCCGGGCGGCCTGCTCGCGCAGGGCGTCGGCGGAGCGCGCCGACAGCGGCCAGACGGTGACCGGGGTGGCGAGCAGGGCGGACGGTTCGGCGGCGGGCGCCGGGGCGGGTGCGGGCGCGACCTGTTCCAGGATGACGTGGGCGTTGGTGCCGCTGATGCCGAACGACGACACGGCGGCCCGGCGCGGCCGGTCCAGCTCCGGCCAGGGCCGGGCCGTGGTGAGCAGGGAGACGGCGCCGGCCGACCAGTCGATGTGCGGGGACGGCTCGTCGACGTGCAGGGTGGCCGGCAGGAGGCCGTGCCGCAGGGCCATCACCATCTTGATGACGCCCGCGACGCCGGCGGCGGACTGGCTGTGGCCCAGGTTCGACTTGATCGAGCCCAGCCACAGTGGGTCGCCCCCGTCGCGGTCCTGGCCGTACGTGGCGAGCAGGGCCTGCGCCTCGATCGGGTCGCCCAGGGTGGTGCCGGTGCCGTGCGCCTCGACGACGTCCACGTCGGCGGTGCCCAGGCCCGCGTTGCTCAGCGCCTGCCGGATCACCCGCTGCTGCGACGGGCCGTTCGGCGCGGTGAGACCGTTGGACGCCCCGTCCTGGTTGATCGCGCTGCCCCGGAGCACGGCGAGGATCGGGTGGCCGTTGCGCTGGGCGTCGGAGAGCCGCTCGACCAGCAGCAGCCCGGCGCCCTCCGCCCAGCCGGTGCCGTCGGCGGCGGCGGCGAACGACTTGCACCGCCCGTCGGAGGCGAGCCCGCGCTGGCGGGAGAAGCCGACGAACGCGCTGGGGCTGGCCATCACGGTCACGCCGCCGGCCAGGGCCAGGTCGAACTCGCCGGCCCGCAGCGCCTGGGCGGCCAGGTGCAGGGCGACCAACGACGACGAGCAGGCGGTGTCCACGGTGACCGCCGGCCCCTCCAGCCCCAGCAGGTACGCGATCCGCCCGGAGACCACACTGGTGACGGTGCCGGTCAGCAGGTAGCCCTCGTCGGCGCCCTCCGCGCCGCCGTCCTGCCCGACGCCGTAGCCGTTGGCGGCGGTGCCGACGAAGACGCCGACCTTCTGCCCGCGTACCGACGACGGGGCGATGCCGGCGCTCTCGAACGCCTCCCACGAGGTTTCCAGCAGCAGCCGCTGCTGGGGGTCCATGGCGAGCGCCTCACGGGGCGAGATGCCGAAGAAGTCGGCGTCGAACTCCGCCGCGTCGTAGAGGAAGCCGCCCTGCCGGGTGGTCGACGTCCCGGTCCGGCCGGTCTCCGGGTCGTACAGGGCGTCCAGGTCCCAGCCCCGGTCGGCGGGGAAGCCGCCGATCGCGTCCCCGCCGGTGGCCACCAGCTCCCACAGCTGCTCCGGTGTGGACACCCCGCCGGGGTAGCGGCAGGACATCGCGACGATGGCGATCGGCTCCCGGGCCGCCGCGGTCAACTGCTGGTTGAGCTGCTTGAGCCGGCTGGTCTCCTTGAGGGAAGCCCGCAGCGCCTCGACGACCTTATCTGCACTCGTGGACATCATGTACTCCGTACGTGGGACAAGGGTCAGGACCCGGAGCCGTCGAGGGCCAGCCTGATGAGGGTGTCGGTGTCCATCTCGTCGAGGTCGACGTCCGCGCCGCCCGGGGTGGGGGCGCCGTCGTCGCCGCCGGCGAGCGTGAGCAGCAGGTCCAGCAGCCCCGCTTCGCGGATACGGGCCAGCGGGATGGTGGCCAGGGCCTGGCGGACCGCCACCTCGGCGGGGTCGGCCGCCGCGTCGCCGTCCGCCGTCGGCACCAGCGTGGCGCGCAGGTGCCCGGCGACGGCGGCCGGGTCGGGGTGGTCGAACACGAGAGTCGTGGGCAGGGACAGGCCGGTGACCCGGTTGAGCCGGTTGCGCAGCTCCACCGCGGTGAGCGAGTCGAAACCGAGTTCCTTGAACGCCCGCCGGGGCTTGACCCGCTCGGGTCCGGCATGACCGAGCACGGCGGCCGCCTCGGCGCGGACCAGGTCGGTGAGGTGGCGGTCCTGTTCCTCGCGGGGCAGGGCGAGCAGCCGCTCGCGCAGCGCCGCGCCGCCGTCGGCGGGGGCGTCGCCGGCGGGCAGCGCGGCCGCCCGGGCCTCGGGCAGGTCGGCCAGCAGCGGCCGCGGCCGGGTCGAGGCGTACGCGGGCGCGAACGTCGCCCAGTCCACGTCGGCCACGGTGAGGCCGGCGCCGCCACGGCCGACCGCGACCCGCAGCGCGTGCAGGGCGTCGGCCGGGGACATCGCCCGCAGGCCGCGCCGGGCCAGTTCCCGCCGCGCCTCGTCGGTCGCCATGCCGCCGTCGGCCCAGGGGCCCCACGCCACCGAGGTGGCGGCGAGGCCGCGGTCCCGCCGCCGGGCCGCGAGCGCGTCGAGGTACGCGTTGCCGGCCGCGTAGCCGGCCTGCCCGCCGCTGCCCCACACCCCGGCGATCGAGGCGAACAGCACGAACGCGTCGAGCGGACGGTCGCCGAGCAGCTCGTCGAGGTGCACCGCCCCGGCGACCTTGCCGGCCAGCACGCCGGCCAGCCGGTCGAGTCCGGTGTCGAGCAGCGGCGCCACGTCGTTCAGGCCGGCGGCGTGCACCACGGCGGTCAGCGGCGCCGGGTCGTCGTCGAGCCGGGCGAGCAGCGCGGCGACCGCGTCCCGGTCGGCCACGTCGCAGGCGGCCAGGGTGACCCGTACGCCGAGGGCCGCCAGCTCGTCGCGCAGCTGCGCGGCGCCCGGTGCGGCGTCGCCGCGCCGGCTGGTGAGCACGAGGTGCGCGGCGCCGTTGCCGGCCGCCCAGCGGGCCACGTGGGCGCCGAGCGCTCCGGTGCCGCCGGTGACCAGCACGGTGCCGGCGGGGCGCCACCGCTCGGCGGCCGCCGGGTCGGCGGGGGCGGCCCGGACGAGCCGGCGCGCATACAGGCCGGTGGGCCGCAGGGCGAGCTGGTCCTCGTCGCCGGTGGCGGTGAGCGCCGCCACCAGCACGGCCGGGTCGACGTCCTGGTCGGGCAGGTCGAGCAGGCCGACCCGGAGCTGCGGCAGTTCGAGCCCGGCCACCCGGCCGAGGCCCCACAGGGCGCCCTGGGCGGCGCTGCGGACCGGGTCACCGGCGGCGGTGGACACCGCGCCCCGGGTCACGCACCAGAGCGGGGCGGTGCCGCCGGCGTCGTGCAACGCCTGGACCAGCAGCAGGGTGGCCGCCGTGCCGGTGGGCAGGGCGGCGTGCCCGGGGTGCGGCCCGTCGTGCAGGCCGAGCAGGGAGACGATCCCCTCGACCGGCCCGTCGGCGAGCGCCTTGCCCAGCCCGGCGGCGAGGTCGACGCGGGTGGCGGCGGCCGGGTCGACGCTCACCCGCCGCACCTCCGCGCCGGCCGCCGCGAGCGCGCCGGCGATCCGGTCGGCGGCCGGCTCGCCGTCGGGAGCGACCAGCAGCCAGTCGCCGGCCGCGGCCGGGCCGGCCGGGTCGATCCGCCGCCAGGTCACCTGGTACGCCCAGCCGTCGACGGTGGTCTGCCGGGTGCGGCCGCGGTGCCAGGTGGTGAGCGCGGGCAGGGCCGGTGTGAGCTGGTCGAGGGCGTCGTGACCGAGGCGGGTGGCGAGGGCGGTCAGGTCGCCGCTCTCCACGGCCGCCCAGAACTCGGCGTCCGCGGCGCCGGCGTGCCGCCGGGCCGGGGTGTCGGGCCAGTAGCGCTGGTGCTGGAAGGCGTAGGTGGGCAGGTCGACGCGGCGGGCGCCGGTGCCGGCGAACCAGGGGTCCCACGTGACCGGGACGCCGTGGACGTGCAGGTCGGCCAGGGCGGCGAGCACTGCCTGGGTCTCGGGCCGGTCCCTGCGCCCGACGGCGATCGCCCGGACGTCCGCGCCCTCGGGCAGGGCGTCGGCGGTCAGCGCGGTGAGAACGCTCTGCGGGCCGACCTCCAGGACGGTGCCCACACCGGCCCGGTGCAGGGCGGCGACCCCGTCGGCGAAGCGGACGGCCTCGCGAACGTGCCGGACCCAGTAGTCGGGGGTGCGCAGGTCGTCGCCCTCGGCGAGCGCGCCGGTCAGGTTGGACACGACCGGCAGGAGCGGCGCGGCGAAGGTCAGCCCGTCGAGGACGCTACGGAACTGCGCGAGCATCGGCTCCATGAGCGGGCTGTGGAACGCGTGGCTGACGGTCAGGCGCCGGGTCCGCGCACCGCGCTCCCGCCAGAGGTGCTCCAGCTCGTCGAGGGCGTCGACCGCCCCGGACACGACCACGGCCGACGGGCCGTTGACGGCGGCGAGGCCCACCCGGCCGGTGAGCCCGTCGAGGGAGGCCAGCACCTTCTCCTCCGACGCGTGCACGGCGAGCATTCCGCCGCCGGAGGGCAGCGCCTGCATCAGCCGGCCCCGCGCCGCCACGAGCCGGCACGCGTCGGCCAGGGAGAGCACCCCGGCCACGTGCGCGGCGGTGATCTCCCCGATCGAGTGCCCGCCCACCAGGTCCGGCACGATCCCGAAGGACTCGACCAGCCGGAACAGCGCCACCTCGACGGCGAACAACCCGGCCTGGGTGAACTCCGTCTGGTCCAGCAGTTCCGCCTCGACGGTGCCCGCCTCGGCGAACAGCACCTCGCGCAGCGGCCGGGACAGCAGCGGGTCCACCTGCCCGCACACCTCGTCCAGCGCCGTCGCGAACACCGGGAACGCCGCCGACAGCTCCCGGCCCATGCCGGCGCGCTGGGCGCCCTGGCCGGAGAACAGCACCGCCAGCGGGCCGCGCCGTTCGGCGGCGCCGCTCACGAGCGCGCCGGAGGACGTGCCGGCGGCCAGCGCGCGCAGCCCGGCGAGAAGCTCGTCCCGGTCGGTGGCGGCCACCACGGCCCGCTGGTCCAGGGCCGGGCGGGCCGTCACCGACGACCACCCGACGTCCACCGGGCGCAGCGCCTCGTTCCCGGCCAGCCAGCCCGCCCAGCGGGACGCCTGACCGGACAGGGCTTCCGCGGAGCGGGCCGAGAGCAGCACCGGCACCGCCGGCCGCGGGGCGTCGGCCACGGTGGCCGGCCCGGCGTCGGTGGCCGGCGGCTGTTCGAGGATCACGTGCGCGTTGGTCCCGGAGATCCCGAAGGACGACACGGCGGCCCGGCGCGGCCGGTCCAGTTCGGGCCACGCCGTCGGCGCGGTGGCGAGCGTGACGGCGCCGGCGGTCCAGTCGATGTGCGGGGACGGCTCGTCCACGTGCAGCGTCGGGGGGACGAGGCCGTGCCGCATGGCCAGCACCATCTTGATGACCCCGGCGACACCGGCCGCGGCCTGGGTGTGGCCCAGGTTCGACTTGATCGACCCGAGCAGCAGCGGCGCGCCGTTCCCCCGGTCCTGCCCGTAGGTGGCGAGAAGGGCCTGGGCCTCGATGGGGTCGCCGAGGGTGGTGCCGGTGCCGTGCGCTTCGACGGCGTCGACGTCGGCGGGGGTCAGCCGGGCGTTGGTCAGGGCCTGGCGGATGACCCGCTGCTGCGAGGGTCCGTTCGGGGCGGTGAGCCCGTTGGACGCGCCGTCCTGGTTGACGGCGGTGCCCCGGACCACGGCGAGGACGCGGTGGCCGTGCCGGCGGGCGTCGGACAGCCGCTCGATCAGCAGCATGCCGACACCCTCGGACCAGCCGGTGCCGTCCGCCGACGCGGCGAACGACTTGCACCGCCCGTCGGGGGCCAGCCCGCGCTGGCGGGAGAAGCCGACGAACGCGCTCGGCGTGGCCATCACGGTGACCCCGCCGGCCAGGGCCAGCTCGCACTCCCCCGCCCGCAGCGCCTGCGCGGCGAGGTGCAGCGCGACGAGCGACGAGGAGCAGGCGGTGTCCACGGTGACGGCCGGCCCTTCCAGGCCGAAGACGTACGCGACCCGGCCGGAGGCGACGCTGCCGGCGGTGCCGTTGACCAGGTAACCCTCCAGCTCCTCGGACGTCTCGAGCCGGCCCGCGTAGTCGTGGTGGATCAGGCCGGCGAAGACGCCCGTGGTGACCGCGGGGTTGCGCGGATCGAGACCGGCGGACTCGAACGCCTCCCACGAGGTCTCCAGCAGCAACCGCTGCTGCGGATCCATGGCCAGCGCCTCACGCGGGCTGATACCGAAGAACGCCGGGTCGAACTCGGCCGCGTCATACAGGAAACCACCGTGCCGGGTGGTGGACGTCCCCGCCCGATCGGCGTCCGGGTCGTACAGGGCATCCAGGTCCCAACCCCGGTCGGCCGGGAACGCCCCGATCGCGTCCCCACCCGA
>NZ_JBEXLM010000057.1:0-18859 GCF_040609975.1 Micromonospora sp. NPDC004551
GACTCGGCCGACCCGAACATGGCCTCCTACCGCATCAGCGTCGACAACCTCGCCGACTGGATCGCCACCCGCGGCTACAGCGCCTCCTGACGATCCGATCCACAGCAGGACAGCAACACGAAAGGGCCCGACCCCCGATGGGGTCGGGCCCTTTCGTCGTGTCAGCGGTCGCCCGCGCGCACCGGCTCGTCGGTCTCGTCGGGCACCTCGACCTGTTCCAGCCGGCGGGCACGGCGGCGCAGCCACCAGGTGCTGGCCAGGCCGGCGAGCACGGCGAGGACCAGGCCCGCCCAGGAGATGTCCTTGAGCCAGTGCTCGGCCGCCCGGCCCACCGAGAACAGCAGGTAGGTGGTGGCGAACGCCCAGACCAGGCCGCCGGCCGCGTTGGCCAGCAGGAACCGCCGGTACGGCACGTGCAGTGCCCCGGCCAGCGGGCCGGCGAGGATGCGGAGCAGGGCGACGAACCGCCCGAAGAAGACCGCCCAGACACCGTGCCGGGCGAAGCTCTGCTCGGCACGGGCGACCTGCGCGGGGCCGAGGTGCTTCGGGAAGCGCCGGCCCAGCCGTTCGAGCAGTGGCCGGCCGCCGCGGCGGCCCACGGCGTACCCGATGGAGTCGCCCACGATGGCGCCGGCTGCCGCGGCGGCGGCCACCCACTCCGGCTCGACCACTCCGGCGGCGGCCAGCAGCGCGGAGCTCACCAGCACGATCTCGCCGGGGAGCGGGACGCCCATGCTCTCCACGCCGATGACCCCGGCGACGATCAGATAGATCACGCCCGGGGGCAGCGCGGAGAGCCAGTGCTGCACGTCGACCACCCCCGAACCCTACCCGCGCGGAGGCTCAGTCGACGGGGCTGAGGAACTCCAGCCGGTTGCCGTGCGGGTCGTACGTGTGGAACCGCCGCATGCCGGGAATCTCGTCGTCGCCCCAGGTCACGGGGTGGCCGGCGGCGTCGAGCCGGGCGGCGAGCGGGTCCAGGTCGGGGCGGACCAGTGCCGGGTGCGCCTTGCGGGCGGGACGGAAGTCGTCCTCGACGCCGAGGTGCAGCTCCGCGCCGTACCCGGTGAACCAGCAACCGCCGCGGGCGGCGAGGGCCGGGGGTTTCGGCTTCTCGACCAGGCCGAGAAGGCCCGAGTAGAACGCCCGCGACGTCTCCTCGGAGCCGCGTGGGCAGGCGAGCAGGACGTGATGGATCATGGTGGCACCTCCTCGTCCCGAACCCTGGCACGAGGTTGCGCGAATAGCAAGACGGACGTACGGTTTTGTTGAGACCGACGCAGGTAAGTGTCGCCTAACCACGGCGGCGCCCCGGCCGGTGCGACAAACTGCTCAGGACTACTCACGGTCGCTGGTGTGAAGGAGTACGACGTGGCGAGCCTCGACACCTTCGGTGCGAAGACCCAGCTACGCGTCGGAGACGCGAGCTACGAGATTTTCAGGATCGACAAGGTGGAGGGCCACGACCGGCTGCCCTACAGCTTGAAGATCCTGCTGGAGAACCTGCTGCGGACCGAGGACGGCGCGAACATCACCGCCGACCACATCCGGCAGCTCGGCGGCTGGGACCCCACCGCCGACCCGAGCGTGGAGATCCAGTTCACCCCGGCCCGGGTGCTGATGCAGGACTTCACCGGCGTGCCCTGCGTCGTCGACCTGGCCACCATGCGCGAGGCCGTGCGCGACCTCGGCGGCGACGCCACCAAGGTGAACCCGCTCGCCCCGGCTGAGCTGGTCATCGACCACTCGGTCATCGCCGACCTGTTCGGCCGCGAGGACGCCTTCCAGCGCAACGTCGAGCTGGAGTACGAGCGCAACAAGGAGCGCTACCAGTTCCTGCGCTGGGGCCAGACCGCGTTCAACGAGTTCAAGGTCGTCCCGCCGGGCACCGGCATCGTGCACCAGGTCAACATCGAGTACCTGGCCCGCACGGTCATGGAGCGCAACGGCCAGGCGTACCCGGACACCGTGGTCGGCACCGACTCGCACACCACGATGGTCAACGGCCTCGGCGTGCTCGGCTGGGGCGTCGGCGGCATCGAGGCCGAGGCCGCCATGCTCGGCCAGCCGGTCAGCATGCTGATCCCGCGGGTCGTCGGCTTCAAGCTCTCCGGCGAGATGCCGGCCGGCACCACCGCCACCGACCTGGTGCTCACCATCACCGAGATGCTGCGCAAGCACGGCGTGGTCGGCAAGTTCGTCGAGTTCTACGGCCCCGGCGTGAGCGCGGTGCCGCTGGCCAACCGGGCCACCATCGGCAACATGTCCCCGGAGTACGGCTCCACCGTCGCGATCTTCCCGATCGACGCCGAGACCGTCCGCTACCTGGAGCTGACCGGCCGCGACCCGCAGCAGGTCGCGCTGGTCGAGGCGTACGCCAAGGAGCAGGGCCTCTGGCACGACCCGGAGCGCGAGCCGGAGTACTCGGAGCGGCTGGAGCTGGACCTCGGCACCATCGAGCCGTCCCTGGCCGGCCCGAAGCGCCCGCAGGACCGCGTGCCGCTGGGCTCCGCCAAGACCCTGTTCCGCTCGGCGCTCGCCGACTACGTGGCCGCCGACGAGACCGGGGGCGACCCGAGCCGCACGGCGGGCGTGCCGCAGCTGGAGAAGCCGTTCGGCACCGACGGCCCGGCCGACGAGGCCAGCGCCGAGTCCTTCCCGGCCAGCGACTCCCCCGCCAACGGCGTCAACGACCCGGCCGACGCCCCGCGGGACCTGGAGACCGCCGCGGTCGGCGCCGGTGGGCGCGCCAGCAACCCGGTCCGGGTGACCGGCGCGGACGGCGTCGAGTACGAGCTGGACCACGGCGCCGTCGTGATCGCCGCGATCACCTCCTGCACCAACACCTCGAACCCGCAGGTCATGATCGGCGCCGCCCTGCTGGCCCGGAACGCCGTGGAGAAGGGCCTGGCCCGCAAGCCGTGGGTGAAAACCACCCTGGCCCCGGGCTCCAAGGTCGTCATGGACTACTACGACCGCGCCGGCCTCACGCCCTACCTGGAGAAGCTCGGCTTCAACCTGGTCGGCTACGGCTGCACCACCTGCATCGGCAACTCGGGCCCGCTGCCCGAGGAGGTCTCCGCCGGGGTCAACGAGGGCGACCTGGCCGTCGTCTCCGTGCTGTCCGGCAACCGCAACTTCGAGGGCCGGATCAACCCCGACGTCAAGATGAACTACCTGGCGTCCCCGCCGCTGGTGGTCGCGTACGCGCTCGCCGGCACCATGGACATCGACCTGGCGAACGAGCCGATCGGCGAGGACGCGCAGGGCAACCCGGTGTTCCTGCGGGAGATCTGGCCGAACAGCGCCGAGATCCAGGACGTCATCGCCTCGGCGATCGGCGCCACCGGGTTCAGCTCCGCGTACGCGGACGTGTTCGCCGGTGACGAGCGCTGGCAGTCGCTGCCGACCCCCACCGGTGACACGTTCTCCTGGGACGGCGAGTCCACCTACGTGCGCAAGCCCCCGTACTTCGAGGGCATGGCGAAGGACCCGCAGCCGGTGCAGGACATCAGCGCCGCCCGGGTGCTGGCCAAGCTGGGCGACTCGGTGACCACCGACCACATCTCCCCGGCCGGCTCGATCAAGGCGGACTCCCCCGCCGGCAGGTACCTCGCCGAGCACGGTGTGGCGCGGCACGAGTTCAACTCGTACGGCTCCCGCCGGGGCAACCACGAGGTGATGATCCGGGGCACCTTCGCCAACATCCGGCTGCGTAACCAGCTCGTTCCGGGTGTCGAGGGCGGCTTCACGGTCAACCACCTGACCGGAGAGCAGACCTCGATCTACGACGCCTCGATGGCGTACCAGGAGGCGGGCGTCCCGCTGGTCATCCTGGCCGGCAAGGAGTACGGCTCCGGCTCGTCCCGCGACTGGGCGGCCAAGGGCACCATGCTCCTCGGGGTCAAGGCGGTCATCGCCGAGTCGTACGAGCGGATCCACCGCTCGAACCTCATCGGCATGGGCGTCCTGCCGCTCCAGTTCCCGGCCGGCGAGACCGCCGAGTCGCTGGGCCTGACCGGCACGGAGACCTTCTCGATCAGCGGCGTCACCGCGCTCAACGACGGCGACACCCCGCGTACCGTGAAGGTCACCACCGACACGGGCGTGGAGTTCGACGCCGTGGTCCGCATCGACACCCCCGGTGAGGCCGACTACTACCGACACGGCGGCATCCTGCAGTACGTGCTGCGTCGCATGATCGCCAGCTGACGCCGTCACGGCTGACAAGGGCCGCTTCCCGCTCGCGGGGAGCGGCCCTTCGGCGTTCCCGGCCCCGGTGCGCCCCGGCCGCCGGTCGCCCCGTGACCGCCGAACTTCGGCGGGGACGCAACCCGACGGTCGTCCGGACCCGTCGAGCGTGCGGAGGAGGGAGCCCCGATGGCGGATGCCGACCGTGAGTTCGTGGAGTACGTCTCCGCGCGACTGCCGAGCCTGCACCGGACCGCGTTCCTGATGTGCGGCGACGCCCACCTGGCGGACGACGTCGTGCAGCAGACGATCACGGCGCTGTACGTGAACTGGCGCCGGGTCAGCCGCGCCGACAACGTCGACGCGTACGTGCACCGGATGCTGGTCCACAAGCTCGTCGACGAGAAACGGTTGAGCTGGGCGAAGGTCCGGCTGCTGGGGTCGGTGCCGGAGCGGCGGCCGGTCACGCCGCACGACGAACTGGCCGAGCGGGACAGCGTGGTCACCGCGCTCGCCCAGCTCCCCCGCGGCCAGCGCACCGTCCTGGTCCTGCGGTTCCTGTGCGACCTGTCGCTGGCCGACACCGCCGCCGCGATGGGCTGCTCCGAAGGCAACGTGAAAGCACAGACGGCCCGGGCGCTGGCGGCGGTCCGCCAGGTGCTCGGCGTCGCCGAGATGTCCGGGAGGAGTCCGAGATGACCACGTTGGACGAGCAGCGGATCGGCGCACTGCTGCAATCGGCGCCGGTACCCGAGCCACAGGTCGACGTGGGCCGCGCGGTCCGGGACGGCCGGCGTCGCCGCCGGCGCCGGCGGGTCGGCGGGATCGCGGCGGTGACGGCGCTGGCCGGGCTCGGCGTCGTGGGCGCCGTCCGGCTCGACGGGGCCGCCGACCGGCCGGCTCCGGCCCCGCCGGCCCTCGCGGCGTCACCAGCCGGGACCACACCGGCCGCCCCGGACTCGCCGGTCACCTGCGGGGCGTCGTGGCTGCCGCAGCCCATCGGCGGTCCGGTCGCGGTGGCGAACGGCGTCGACCCCACCGGGCGGTACATCGTCGGCGACATCGGCACCGGGCAGGAGGACGGGCGGGTCGTGCTGTGGACCGACGGCCGGGCGGACGTCCTGCCGGCCGACGCGCGGCACGCGGCGGCGGTCAACGCCGGCGGTGTCGTGGTCGGCACCACCGGCGACGGCACCGGCTGGGTCTACCGCGACGGGAAGCTGCGCTCCCTGACCACCCCGCCCGGCTACGACACGGTCCTCGTGCACGCGGTCAACGGCCGGGGCGACATCGCCGGCACCGCCAGCGGCGCCCGCGACTCGCACCGGGCCGTGCTGTGGTCGGCGGACCGCCCGCAGGAGTACCGGCTGCTCGGCCAGCCGGGATCCGCCGCGACCGGGATCACCGACGACGGCACGGTCGTCGGCGCGATGGGCCAGCTGCCCTACCGGTGGACGCCGCAGGGCGCCGGGGCGGCGCTGGCGGTACCCGACGGCTACCCGCGCGCCTCGGTCGACTCGGCGCACGGCGAATGGGCCGTCGGCTCGGTTCCCGACGTCCGGCAGGGCGGTGCCGTGTCGATGCGGCCGGTGCGGTGGAATCTCCGGACCGGGGTGGTGAGCCTGCTGCCGTTCCCCGGGGCGGCCGGGATCGCCGGCAACGGCGACCTTCTGGTCGGCGACGGCGCGCCGCTGGTCGTCAGCCCGGACGGCACCTCCCGCCGGTTGCCGGGCCGCCCGGAGGTCCGGGCGGCCGGGGCGGGCACGTACACGGCCAACGGGATCAGCGACGACGGTCTGACCGTGGTCGGTTCCGTGTACGAGAACCAGGTGCACCGGCCGCTCGTGTGGCGTTGCCGCCGCTGAGAGCACATGCCCGCCGCAGGAGCGACGGACCACAACCGGATCTTGGTTGTACTAGTCTTCGCGCCATGGCCTTGTCTCCGGACCAGTTCTATGACCACGCGGTGGCCGTCGCTGACACCGAGCGACGGCTTCCGCTGGCGCGCATGACGGGATGGGACATCAGCCCGTTCGAACAGGACGGATTGCGCGTCGCACCGCTGCGCCCGCCGGTGCTGCCCGAGCCCGCCCGGCACGGCGAGGATCCGGCGGAGTGCCGGAACTGCCAGGAGCGCGACGAGGGGATCTGGTTCAACGATCGCTGGCGGCTGGCCCGCGTCCCGGGAGTGGGCGTGCCGCTGGTGCTGATGCTCTACCCGCGCGACCACTACGACATGGCGGACCTCCCCGACGAACTCGCCGCGGAGCTGGGCCTGCTGACCACGCGGATCGTCCGCCACGTGCAGGCTCTGCCGCACATCTCGCGAGCCCACGTCTACCGTATCGGCGACGGCGGCGCGCACCTGCACGTCTGGTTCTTCGCCCGCCCGGAGGGCCAGGCGCAGCTGTACGGATCCTGGCTGGTCGTCTGGGACGACCTCCTGCCGGAGTATCCCGCCGACGTCGCCGAGGCGGATGCCGCGATCGTGGCCGATGCCCTGGTCGCCTCGCACGGCGGCAGTCGAGCGCCCGGCGCCACACCGCCTGCGTGACCGGGCGGCCCCAGCCCAGGGCGTGGCGGTCTCCAGCACCGTCTTGAGCAGGGCGAGGTCAGCTGCGACGGCCGCTACCCGCGAGCGCGTGGGAGCGGCCCTCCGGCATTTCCCGCGCCGAAGGGGCGCTCCCACGTGCCGTCGGCGTCCCCAGCGGATCTTGGAGACTTTCTGTTCGCCCGGAACGGAAACTGTCCAAGATCTCGAACAGCGGCGCCGCTCAGCGCGGCCGCACGCGCCTCCTCGTCGGTGACGGGCCGGGTCAGTCGGCCAGCGGCGGGCAACCGTCGGGACGCCGGTCAGGTTCGCGTCCGGAACGGGGCAAGGGTGGCGCGGATCTGGTCGGCCGCGCCCCAGTCGTCGTCGAACTGGGCCAACACGGCGAGGTGCTGTCGCAGCTGGACAATCGGCATGCGGGACCGCCAGTCGCCGTCGAGGGAGGTCAGCTCGGCATAAACGTCGAAGAACCGGTGCGCCTCGGGCGGGGGTGCGGTGGACCAGACATGGGCGAGGTCGACCTCGGCCCACATGTAGGACACGGCCGGGTCGATCACCGCGGGCCGGCCGTCCGGGGTGGCCAGGACGTTCTGCGCCCACAGGTCGCCGTGTGTCAGGCATGCCGACCGGTCCGGCAGCAGGTCGGGCAGCTGGTCGCACAGCCGCTCCAGCGCCCTCCGATCTCCGGCGTCGAGTGCCGCCTCGACACGGGGCTCCCCCAGCCACCGCAGCAACCGGTGCTGCGCGAAGAACGCGAAGCCGTCGTCCGTCCAGGTATTGATCTGCCGGCGACGGCCCAGCCAGTTGTCGCGGTGCCATCCGAAGCGAGCGTGGGTGGTGCCCAGGTGCAGGCGGGCGAGCGCGTGCGCGAACTGCTCCCAGAAGGTCTCGCTGCGCGGCCTCGGTCGCAGCATCGACAACACCAGCAGTTCGCGGTCCGCCAGGATGACCTCAGGTGTCGCCAGACCGCCGAGATCGCGCAGGGCGGCCAGCCCCTCGGCCTCCGCGACGAAGACGCCGTCGGGCGGCGCGTCGGCCAACGCCTTGACGAACACCGACGGCGCGTTCCGGCGGGCGGCGATGCCCGCCAGCGCCGCGAGCCCACCCGCCGCCGGCTCGACCGAGACGACATCCCGCATCCCGGCCCGGAGCAGCGCTTCCAGCAGAATCGTCGTCGACCGCATCACGCCGGGCTCGCTTCCGTGCTCGGGCGCAGCTGAGGATGGCACGCTCAGCAAGCCATGTGTCGGGCCAACTCGTCGGCCAGCTCACGCAACCGCCGCGGGTCGCCGGTGGCACCGAACCCGGTGCTCAGGACGGCGACGTCCCTGGCGTCGAAGGCGGACGCGGGTTCGTTCAGGGCGGCGACCGTGTCGCCACCGCGCTCGACCATGACGATGCCCAGCGCGGCGACGTCCTCGATGAGCGCCCGGAGGATCCGGTGCGTCGAGCTGCGGTAGCGCCGCACGAGCGCGTCGACGAACGCGGTGAACGCGACGAGGTCGATCTCGTGGTCGTCATTGACCTCCGGGCCGATCCCGGTGGGCACCTCGACGGCGCCGGCGACCGCCTCGACGTTGCGGACGAACAGTTGGGCGACCCCGTTCGAGGGGTTCCACAGCACCGTCCTGCCGGCCCGGAAGTACTGACTCACCCGCGAATTATGGAACAACGGGGTTCGGACCGCGGTCCCGCAGCCAGGCCCGGCGCCTCCTCAGGCCGACGGGTTCTCCAGCACCTTCTTGAGCAGGGCGAGGTCCCCGGTGACGAGCCCGGCGTCCCGGTCGAACTCCGCGTCGCTCATGCCGGGCGAGCGGCGCAGCGTGAAGACGACCTCACACCCGTCGCCGTCCGCGAGGGCCCGCAGCGGCACGTACACCGTCTCGCCGGACGGCGTCACCACCTCGTGGTCGAGCACGCCGTACCCGTTGCGCGGGGCGAAGGTGACCTGCGCCCGGCCCTCCGGTGTCTCGACGAACCACCCGTCGTCCTCGCGCACCACCGAACTACCCAGGCCGGGCGCCCAGCGGGGCAGGTTACGCGGGTCGGAGACGAACGCGTAGACCTCGGCGACCGGCCGGTCGATGTGCACGCTCAGGTGTCGCGATTCCGTGGACATCGCCCCATCATGGCAGGGCGGCACCGCCGCCGGGGTCAGTCGCCGGCGGCGCGGCGGCGCTCCTCGCGCAGCTTCATGGCGTACTCCAGCAGCGTGATGAGCACCTCCTTGACCGACTCGCGCTCCCGCGCGTCGCAGAGCACCACCGGCACGTCCGGGTCCAGGTCGAGCGCGCCCTGCACCTCGTCGAGCCGGTACTGCTTGGCGCCCTCGAAGCAGTTCACCGCCACCACGAACGGCGTGCCCCGCCCCTCGAAGTAGTCGATCGACGGGAAGCAGTCGGCCAGCCGCCGGGTGTCGGCCAGCACCACCGCACCGATCGCGCCCAGCGCCAGCTCGTCCCAGACGAACCAGAACCGGTCCTGCCCGGGGGTGCCGAACAGATAGAGCACGAGGTCGTCGCTGAGGGTGATCCGGCCGAAGTCCATGGCCACGGTGGTGGTGGTCTTCTCCTCCACCCCGGACAGGTCGTCGATACCGACGCCGGTCTCGGTCAGCACCTCCTCCGTCCGCAGTGGCCGGGTCTCGCTGACCGCGCCGACCATGGTGGTCTTGCCCACGCCGAAACCGCCGGCGATCAGGATCTTGATCGCGGTGGGCAGCAGCGGCGCCGCTCCCGCCGGCCGCTCAGAGCGCCCGTAGTCCATTGATTACCGCCTCGAAAACACTGTCGTCGGGAAGGCCGGCGGGGGTAGCGCGCGGCTCACGGACCTGCACCAGGCTGCGGGCCGCCAGGTCACCCAGGAGGACCCGGACGGTGCCCACCGGCAGGTCGAGGTGGGCGGCGATCTCGGCCACGGACTGGATCCGCTGGCAGAGACCGACGATCGCCACGTGTTCCGGGCCGAGCCCGGATTCCGACCCCACCTCCGCCCGGGTCGCCGTGACCAGGGAGATCAGGTCGAACGTGCCGGTCACCGGGCGAGCCCGGCCACCGGTCACCGCGTACGGGCGCACGACCGGACCCGCGTGGTCGTCCACCCACTCGTGCTCCGC
Source organism: Micromonospora sp. NPDC004551 (assembly GCF_040609975.1). Classification (NCBI taxonomy): domain Bacteria; kingdom Bacillati; phylum Actinomycetota; class Actinomycetes; order Micromonosporales; family Micromonosporaceae; genus Micromonospora; species Micromonospora sp. NPDC004551. The sequence goes on from NZ_JBEXLM010000057.1 coordinate 9,858, forward strand.
GGGCTCCCCCTGGCCGGTCATCGCGCCGGATTCTCGCCGAGGGGCTGTTCCCGGGTGGGTGAGGCGACGAACCGGCCGACCCGGGTGACCAGCATCGCCATCTCGTACGCGATCAGGCCCACGTCGGCGTCCTCGGACGCCAGCACGGCCAGACACGCGTTGCGGCCCGCCGCGGTGACGAACAGGAACGACGACTGCATCTCGATGATGGTCTGCTGCACCTGCCCACCGCCGAACCGCTTCCCCGCGCCCCGGGCCAGGCTCTGGATGCCCGCCGCCATCGCCGCCAGGTGCTCGCCGTCGTCCCGGCTCAACCCGCGCGACGAGGCCATCAGCAGTCCGTCGGTGGAGAGCGCCACGGCGTGTTCCGCCTGCTTGACCCGGCCGACCAGGTCATCCAACAACCACGTCAGGTCCGCGCTCGAAGCCGTCTTCTGCGCCACTCGTCGTCCTCTTCTCCCCCGGCTGGTGTGCCGTGCTCGTCCGGGATCGCCGATCCGGCGATCCCTAGGTCGCCTGACCGTCGCCGGTGTCCGGCGCGCCGGTCTCGTGCGCCCCGCCGAGCAGCCGGGCCGCGTCGGTCCGGCCGCGTCGGGTGCCGCTCTGGTAGGAGCTCATCATCCGGCGCACCTGCTCCGGTGGGCGCACCGTGTCGTCGTCCCCGTCGTCGTCCACGCCGGCCTGGTCGTGCCGCAGCTCCGGCGCCAGGCTGGCCTGCCGGACCCGGACGGGCAGGTCGCCGCCGGTCCGGACCGGCGTCGCGTCGTCCGCCGCCACGTCGCCGGCCGGCCGCTGGTCGGTGCTCCGGGGGTCCACGGGGGCCGGCGTCACACCGGGCGCGGCCGGCGCGGGCTGCCGTTTCCGCGTACGCGCCGGAAGGCCGGACGGGGTGACCTGGGGCTCGTCCACTTCGGCCTCCCGCGCCGGGACGGGCTGTGCACTGCCGTCCGCGGCCGGTTCCACCGGATCGGTGCTCTCGGCCAGCGCCACCGGGGCGGCCGGCCGGTCGCCGGCGGGCTCGATCGCCGCGCGCTCCGCGTTCGGAAGGGCGGGCGCAGCCGGGGCGGGCTGCCCGCTGCCGACCGGGAAGCCGCCGGAGGTGCTCGGGTCCGGCCCGTCGTGGGTGACCAGCTCCAGCGGGATCAGCACCACGGCCGTCGTCCCGCCGTACGCCGATTCCTTGAGCTGCACCTTCACCCCGTGCCGCTCGGTGAGCCGACTGACCACGAAGAGGCCGAGCCGGGCGGCGTTGGCCAGGTTCAGCTCGGACCGGTCGACGATGCGCATGTTCGCGGCGGCCAGTTCCTCCGCGCCCATGCCGAGGCCGCGGTCCTCGATCTCGAGGGCGAACCCGTTGGAGACCATCTGGCCGCGTACCTCGACGGTGGTGTGCGGCGGCGAGAAGGACAGGCCGTTCTCGATCAGCTCGGCCAGCAGGTGGATGACGTCGCCGACGGCCCGGCCGGTCAGGGACACGGGGCCGAGCGGGCGCACGGTCACCCGGGTGTAGTCCTCGACCTCGGCGACCGCCCCGCGCACCACGTCGACCATCGGCACGTTGCGCCGCCAGGCACGGCCCGGGGTCGAGCCGGAGAGCACGATCAGGTTCTCCGCGTTGCGCCGCATCCGGGTGGCCAGGTGGTCGACGCGGAACAGGTCCTCCAGCTCCTCGGCGTCGTGCTCCCGGCGTTCCATCGCATCGAGCAGGGTGAGCTGGCGGTGCACCAGCGCCTGGGTGCGCCGGGCCAGGCTCAGGAAGACGTCACGGACGTTGCGGCGCAGGTCGGCCTGCTCGACGGCGGTGCGGATCGCGGTCTCCTGGACACGGTTGAAGGCGTCACCGACCTGTCCGATCTCGTCGCTGCCGAAGGCCAGCGGTGGCGCCTCGGCCGCGACGTCGACGGTCTCGCCCCGGCCGAGGCGCCGCACCACGCCGGGCAGTCGCTCGTCGGCGAGCTCGTGGGCCGCCTTTCGCAGCCGCTCCAGCTCACGCACCAACGCGCGGGCGGTGGTGACCGCCAGGATGATCGACGCGACAACCGCCACGGTGCCCAGGCCCGCCGCCAGGAGCAGCCGGATGATGACCAGGACGGCCACCCTGGTGGCGCCACTGACGATCCCGTCGCCACCGACGGCGATCACGTCCTGCAGTTCCGACCGGGCGCTGTCCACCGCGCTGCGCCACTGGGCCGCGGTCACCGGAACCCTGGTGGAACCGCCGGCGCGGGCGACCACCTGGTCCTCAACGGCCCGGAGGCGGCTGAAGGCGTCGCCGGCGAGCAGCCGGTCGTAGCGGCCACGGTCGTCGGACGACAGCTTTCCCGACGCGTCCGTCCCGGCGAATCGCTGGGCGCCGACCAGTCGCGTGAACTCCGCCCGCTCGGCCTCGGTGATGCGACCGCTGGCGAGGATGCCGCTCATCAGGGCGTCCTCTTGGGAGATGAGCTCGGACATCCGGTTGAGCTGGATGAGCGCCGCCGCGTAGGCGGCGAGTTCCTTGTCGTCGAGACTCGCCGTGGCGGCGTAGATGTCGAAGACGGCGTCGATGGCGTTGCCGAACTCGCGCGCGGCGCTGGTCCGGTCGGTCGTGCGCGCGTCCACCGACTCCCGGGTGGCGCGGAGACCGTCCAACGTGGTGTAGGTCGCGTCGAGTCGTTGGCTCAGCTTCTCGCTCCCGGCGAAACCGGCCTGCCAGCTCTGCGAGGACTCCTTGAAGGTCGCCGCGAGCTGCTCGGTCTCCCGGCGTTGGGTGTCGAGCGCCGTCCGTACCTCGGCGCTGTCCCCCGGCCCACCCAGGTAGGCCAGGGTCAGTTGGCGCTCCTGCTGCAGCGCCGTCAGCAACGGGGCGCTCGGCTCGTAGACCGTGCTGTTCAGCGTGTTGGCCCACAGCAGGTTCAGACCGTCGCGGAGGGTCACCCACGCCGCGAACGCCCACAGGGCGGTCAGCGACGCCAGCATCGCGACGACCTTGGTACGCACATTGGTGCGAGAACGCATGAGACGGTCCCCAGTCAGCTGTGGCGGCATCGGCCTTGCGCGGCGTGCGATTTGTGGTCTGTGGGCATGGTAGGTGTGGGTCACGCGACAACGGGGCACGCTAGCAGCGTCCGAGACGTCCCTCAAGCGGCCCTGATCACGGCTTCCCGGCCCGTTGCGGGGGTATCGGCATGATCGCCCGACCCTCCGTGGTCGCGCGGTCCTGCCGGTGCCGGACGAGACGAAACGCGGCGATCACCGCGGCGCGGACGACTGCCGCCGGGTGGTAGAGCTCCTTGCCGTACCACAGGGGCGGGTCGGGGCGGCGACCGACGGCGCTCCGCAGGTACGCGTGGCCGCGCCGGACCGCCGCGTCGATCCGCGCGTTCGGGTGCGCGGCCAGAAGGGTGTGCAGCGCGTACGCGCTCTCCTCGACGGTGCCGTCCCACCGCCCCCACGACCCGTCGGGTCGTTGGGTGTCCAGGACCCAGTCGACGGCCTTCGCCACCGCCTCGGCCACCGACGTCCCCCGACCGTGGTCCCGCAGGGCCCGCGCGCAGCTCGCGGTGGCGTAGTACGGCGAGGCGTGCCACCGGTCGCGCCACTGTCCGTCGCGTTGTTGGTGCTCCCGCAGGACGGCCGTGAGGCGGTCCACCGTCGCCACGTAGCGCGGAGCGGCCCGGGTGCTGCGTACGTGGTGGCCGAAGGCGTCCAGGACGTGCGCGTTGGTGGTGACCGAGAAGCCGTCCTCCCCCGGCCACGTACAGAAGCCGTCGGCCGTCTCGTAGGTCCACAGCCCTCGCGGGTCCGCCGGCCGGCCGAGCATTCCGAGCGCGTACAGGGCCACCGAGGTCGTGTCGGCGTCCGCGGGAAGACCGGGCCCCGTGGGGGTGCCGACCGGGCCGAGCGCGGCGGTCAGGGACTCCAGAATCGCGGCCGGCGCCGCGAACCGGGCACCCGCACGGGTCAGTTCGCTCACCACCCACGCCTGCTCGAAGACGGTGATCGGGAGCGGGCAGGGGACGGGCCCGCCACGCGCCACGTGCTCCAGGTGGGCCCGGGGCGGATCATCGGCCGCCGGTGGACCGCCGAGCCAGGCGACCGTCGCCGCGGGTGACGCGCCCACCGTGCCGGGGAGGACGGGACGGATGCCCGCGGCGCGGCGGGCGCCCGGGCCCAACGCCTCGAGGAAGTGCAGCAGCTTGGCCGGCAGTTCCCGCCCGGCGGCCAGGGCGTGCCGTACGCGCACGAGACGCTCGTCGGTCAGGCCCGCCGGCAGGTCGAGCCGCACCCCCCGCCAGGAGGCGAGCGCGGGCACTGCCGTGGCGTCCGCCTCGGCCAGGTGGTCGTTGATCGCCGCGACCAGCGACGGCACGATGACGTCCACTCCCGGCGTGTCCGGCACCAGCAGATCCGCCGCCGGCAGCCAGCCGGCGAGCGCGCGGAGGCCGCCGGCGGCCGCCGCGGCGGGACCCGCGACGACCGGTGCCGCCGCGGAACCGCCCGCCCGGACGACGGCGAGCAGCGCCTCGGTCGCGCTCAGGGTGGGGACCAGCGCGTAGCCGTCCGGCGGGCCCCACCCGCCGTCCGCACGCTGGCTGTGCAGCAGGAACGCGACGCGTTCGGCGTGCCCCGCGAGCCACGGAGCCAGCGAGACGAGCCGCGCCGTCTCGTACACCGAGGGGCCGACCTGACCCCACGGCCGCTCACCCAGACTGCTGATCAGGTCGCGCGCTGCGGCGTCGATGTCGACGGCGTCAGCGAGAGCGGCCAACTCGCTTCTCACAGGCTGCCCCAGAAGTCCGACACCCGGTAGAACCCGCTGGTGAAGGCGATCTGGCGACTCAGGAACGCGGCCTGCCGGGGGCAGGATCGCTCCAGGGGCCGGAGCAGTTCGCGGCTCTCCTCGACGATCGAGGTGAGTCGGGCCGTGACATCGGTGGCACCAGCGAGCATGAGCGCGTTCAGGTCACCCCACTGGAGATCGCGCCGGTAGGTGGCCAGGTCGTTGATCAGCCGGATCGCCCGTTGCGTCGCACGGCCGGCGACCCGCAGCGCGTCGAGATGGTCCAGGCAGTCCTGGTCGCCGACGGAGGCCCAGTGCGTCACGCTGACCAGCACGGCGGCCGTGTTGTCGGCGATGTCCAGGTAGTCGTCGAGCGTGGGATCGCCCGGCCCGGTGCCGCGCGTCGTCTTCCACTGCCACTCCCGCGACATCGCCGCGAACATCCGCTTCAGCTCGTCCTGCCACACCGGTTCCACGACGGCGAACGCCGGGGTCTTGGACAGCTCGTCACGGATGCCGCCCAGCAGCCGGGCCAGCGGATGCCGCGCGGACGACGGACCGGCGTCGGCGGCCGCCAGGCAGGCGGCGGTCACCTCCCGCACGTCGTCCGAGGTCCGGGCCAGATAGTCGATCTGCCAGTCGGCCGCGAAGACCCACAGCACGGTACGAGCCGTCAGGCGGAGCTGCTCGGCGGTGTATTCCGGCGCGGTGAAGGCCACGGACATCGCGATGCTGCTGACGAGCGCCGGGTCGAAGGGCCGGCCGGCGAACAGGGCCTGGTGGTCGGCCACCACCGTGTGCAGGTCGCGTTCGACGGCGACGGCCAGCGCGCAGATCCGTGCCTGCTCCACCACGGCGAGCTGGTCACCTGCGCCGAGCCGGACGGGGGAGGTGGGTGTCATGAGGCCGGGACGCTGTCGCGGCGCAGCAGTGTGAGCGTGCTCGACCGGGGCCGCAGCGACGCGCCGATCCGCGGCGTGAGGTCGGCCGGCTGACCCAGCCGGAAGCGGAACCGACTCAGCAACGTGGCCATGATGATGGGCGCTTCGAGCAGGAAGAGGTACTGCCCGATGCACTGGTGCGGGCCGCCCCCGAACGGGAAGTAGCTGTAGCGGTACTGGCGCTTCGGCTTGTCCGGCGCGAACCGCTGCGGGTCGAAGACATCGGGACTGTCCCAGAAAGCCGCCATCCGCTGCGTCGCGAAGGGACTGACCAGGATGGTCGCTCCGGATTCGATCCGGACACCGCCCAGCACCTGCTCCCCCACCGCGGTGCGCGGGATGGTCCAGCCGGCGGGCCAGAGCCGCAACATCTCGTCCAGGACCATCCGGCTGTAGCGCAGCTGCGGGATGTGCGTGCGCTGCACGGTCCCGCGTACGCCGACGACCTCGTCGACCTCGGCGTAGAGCCGTTCGGCCACGTCGGGATGCTTCTCCAGGACCGGCCACAGCCAGGACAGGACGCCGATCGTGGTCTCGGTGGCCGTGGAGAACATGGCGACCAGATCGCTGCGGACCGACTCCTCGCTGGCCTGCGACCCGTCGGCCCTCGGGCGGCACAGGGTCGCGATGATGTCGTCGCCGTCGCTCGGGTTCATGCGCTCCTTGCGGATGATCGGCAGGACCAGCGCGCCGATGCCCTGCACGGCGGCGCGGAACGCGCGGTCGCCCGGCAGCGGCACCCAGTAGGGCATGCCTGGGGCGAGCAGCCTCGGGACCATCGTCCGGGTGATCGTGCCCAGGTGCGCGTAGATCTGCAGCGCGTCGGAGAGCGGAATCTTCCGGCCGAAGAGCACCCGGGTGGTGGCCTGGCACACGACCTGCGACATCAGCGTCATCGCGTCGACGGCCTGCCCGGCCCGGGCCGGCGCGTCGAACGCGTCCACGGCTTCGGCGATCGCCACCGCCATCCGGTCGACCAGCGTCTCGGCGCGCTTGGCGGTGAACAGCGGCTGCAGGGTGTCGCGGCTGGACTCCCACTGCGCTCCCTCGGTGACGAGGATCGCGTCGCCCACCGCCCGTCGCACGGACCGCCAGAGCATGCTGTTGCCGTCGCGGATGTAGGTGGTGCGGTCGCGGAGGATCTGCTGCAGGTGCTCCGGGTGGGTGACCAGGTACGGCCGGAACGTGCCGAGGTTCAGCTGCACGATCTCGCCGTTGCCCTCGTTCGCGTAGTGCACCAGGGCCCCCAGGGGGTCACGGGCCAGACGCGGCAGTGCGTGGCGCAGGGGCACCTGCCGGGCCCTACCGGGACTCACCTCGGCCATGAGCGCCTCCTCGATCGTCGTGCATCCCGAGCTGCGCGCCGCAGCGGCTCACGTGGTCTCGGCAACATTCGCCGGTTTGATCATTCCACGTGTCGAGAAGCAACTCCAGATCGGCTTCATCTCCCCACCGGCCCACGCTCCTGTGTGGCGGGACGGACCGATCGGCCGGTCAGGGCGACGGCTGGTCGCCGTTCTGCTCGCGGTACGCCTGCGGCGACAGGCCGTACGCCGCCCGGAACAGCCGGCTGAAGTGGGTCTTGTCCGGAAACCCCCAGCGCGCGCCGATCGCCTGGACCGGACGGGCGCGCATCCGGGGGTCGGCCAGGTCGCACCGGCACCGCTCCAACCGGCGTCGCCGGACCAGCTCCGCCACGGTGGCGTCCTCGCCGGCGAACAGGCGGTGAAGGGTACGCAGCGAGATGTGGTGCGCGGCGGCGATGCTTCGCGGCCCGAGTGCCGGGTCGTGCAGGTTGTCGGCGATGTACGTGTCGATGCGGTGCCGGAGCGCGTGGTGCCGCGTCTCGGGCGGCAGGGCGCTCTCCGCACCGATCTGCTGCAGCAGCATCGCCGACACCAGGTCGACGGTGATGCTGCCGAGGTGGCTCGCGTCGGTGTCGGCGAACTGCTCCGGGTGGGCGGCGATCCGGCGGAGGTACGGCGCCAGGAGCCCGCCCACTCCGGTCGAGCCGCACATGCTCGTGCCCAGCAGGGCGGCGACCTTGGCGGGCGGCACGGGCAGCGCCGCGTGCGGGATGTTCACCGTCACGGTGTTGAGCAGCTCGCCGGGCGAAGCGTCGTGGCGGGCCACGAACGGGCGCGAATTGTCCAGCAGGGTGAACTCGCTGGGGCGCACCAGCGCCTCCTGGCGCTGCTGGCTCACCGTGCCGTTGCCGACACGGGTCAGGGCCAGCTGATACATCTCCGGATCGACCTGGCGGATGAGCCTGGGCGTCCGGGTCATGGTCAGCGAGGGATAGGTGAAGTCGGTGACGCGAAGGTCGCCGAGTTCGATCGAACGCGCGTGAGCGTCGAACCTGGCCGCGTGCGGGCTGGAGATGAGCGCGGGCGCCGAACTCGCGACGATTTCCAGCCACAGGTCGTACCGGTCCGCCGGCGGCAGCACCCGGGTGTCGAGGAAGTGGACCGGCAGCACCGCTCAGCAGCCGGCCATCCGCGCGCACGGCATGGTTCGGGGCGCGTCCCGGACGTCGAACGACCGCTGGGCCGCCGGGCGGCCGGACCGACGCCACTCACGGGACACAAGCATGCCGTTCACCCCCAGTTACGTGAGGCGAACTCACGGAGCCGGAATTATATCGCCGCGTGGACGACCGGAGGCCGGCGGACACCTCGTCCGGAGGAGATCGACGGCGCTGACCGAGACGCTCCTGTGGGGATGGACCGCCGGTTCGGAGCCGGCGGATGTCGATCCACAGCGGACCGGAGGGCCCGGCGTCGTGACCGGCCCGGCGGCGCCGAAGGGCGCAGCCCCGGCACACACCGACTCGCCCTCGGCCTCGGGGCGGAACGCGGGCGCGACGGCGTCCGCTGTGCCAAGCTTCGGGCATGGACGACAAGACCATCCTGAGCCGGATCTCCGAACTCGTCGACGAGGAGCACCGGCTGCGCGCGGCCGCGCAGGAACACGAGGCCGGCACCGACGACGAGGCCAAGGAGCGGCTGCGGGCGCTGGAGGAGTCCCTCGACCAGTGCTGGGACCTGCTCCGCCGCCGCCGGGCGGCGCGCCAGGCGCACGGCGACCCCGACGCCCAGGGCCAGCGCCCGGTGACCGAGGTCGAGCGCTACCTCCAGTGATCCGAGCCCGGCGGCCCACCGCCGTGTCGGCGCTCCCGGGCGGGCAGCGGCCCGCCCGGGAGCGCGGCGGGGGGGGGGGGGGCGGGGCGGGGGCGGGCCCCCCCGGCCAGCGGGCGCCCCGCCCCCCCCGGCCCCCGCCGGGAGGCCGCCCGGACGGGA
>NZ_JBEXLM010000058.1:0-17280 GCF_040609975.1 Micromonospora sp. NPDC004551
GGCGGCGGCGCGGCGGGCCGCCGCGGCGCGGCGGCGACGTCCTCGTGCGGCACGGCCGCGGGAGCGTGGCTCAGCCCGAGCGCGCCGTCGACGCCCCTGGCCACGCCCGCGCCCAGCAGGAGCAGGACGATCGCGGCGACGAGCAGCGGCCACCGCTTCGGGGCCGGAGTGACGTGAATCACGCTCGCATCCTAGGGGTGTCCCCGCCGAGGGGGACACCCCTAATGCAACCGATGGTTGCGCCAGGCCGGCCTCCGCGGTAGCGTCATGCGCAACCGATAGTTGCAGGAGGGTGTCATGGAGTTCGGGACCATCGAGCGCGAGATGTACGTCGAGGCGTCGCCCGAGATCGTCTTCGACGTGGTGAGCAGCCCCGACCACATCAGGAAGTGGTGGCCGGACGACGCCCGGTACGACCCGACGCCCGGGTCGGTGGGAGAGATCGTCTTCGGCGAGCGCGACGCCGGCGGGACGGTGGTGCCGTTCACCGTCGTCGACGCGCGACCGCCGCGGATGTTCTCGTTCCGGTGGACGCACCCGGCCGGCGAGGCGGCAGCGGAGGGCAACTCGCTGCTGGTCACCTTCGACCTGACCCCGTCGGGCAGCGGGACGCTGCTCCGGATGACCGAGACCGGCTTCCGTGAGATGGGCTGGGAGCTGGCCGTGCTGGAGCAGCAGTACCAGGACCACGTCAGCGGCTGGGACCACTTCCTGCCGCGCCTGGTGGCGTACGCCCCGACCCTGCCGGTGCGGGCGTGAGCACCGGGCTGGTGGAGCAGGTCGACGACGACCTCTGGTCCGCGATCGGGGACCCGACCCGCCGCCGGATGCTCGACCTCCTGCTCGTCGAGGGCGACGGCACGGCGACCACGCTCAGCCAGCGGATGCCGGTCACCCGTCAGGCGGTGGCCAAGCACCTCGGCGTGCTCGACCGGGTCGGCCTGGTCCGGGCGACGCCGGCCGGCCGCGAGAAACGCTACCGGGTGGACGACGCGCAGCTCGCCCGCGCGGTGGCCCAGCTGTCGTCGGTCGGGGCGGCGTGGGACGCCCGGCTGCGGCGGATCAAGCGGATCGCCGAGTCGATCCAGAACGCCCGAACGGACTGACAAGAGGAAGAGGGAGTCGAGATGGTGGACATTCTGCACCGGGTCGGGGTCAAGACCCCGATGCCGGACAAGGTGTACGACGCGCTGACGACCGTCGAGGGACTCGCCGGTTGGTGGACCGACGACACGAAGGGGAGTGGCGAGGTCGGCGGCGTCCTCGAGTTCCGGTTCCCGCCCGGTGGCTTCGACATGGAGGTCGTCGAGCTACGACCCGCCGAGCGCGTGACCTGGCGGGTGGTCGACGGCCCCGAGGAGTGGATCGGGACCACTGTCGACTGGGACCTCCGCCAGGACGGCGACTACACGATCGTGCTGTTCGCGCACCGGGGCTGGCGGGAGCCGGTGGAGTTCATGCACCACTGCAGCACCAAGTGGGGGTCGTACCTGATGAGCCTGAAGTCGCTGGTGGAGACCGGCGACGGCGCACCGTCCCCGCGGGACGTGCAGATCAGCGACTGGCACTGACGCGGATCACGGCCTCCCCGTGACCGCCCAGGGGTGACCCTGCGTCGGTGATGCCGTTCGAAACCATGCCAACCGGGTACCCGCCGGCCGCGCCCGCTGTCGCCGGGCGTACGGACGGAAGGAACGGGGCATGACCAGGATCGGCATCATCATCGGCAGCACACGTCCCGGACGGAACGGGGAGACCGTGGCCCGCTGGGTCCACGAGATCGCCTCCCGGCGCGACGACGCCCACTACGAACTCGTCGACATCAAGGACTTCCACCTGCCGCACCTCGACGAGATGACGCCCCCGTCGCTCGGCCAGTACACCCAGCCGCACACCCTGCGCTGGGCCGAGAAGATCGCCTCGTTCGACGGCTACGTCTTCGTCACGCCGGAGTACAACCACTCCACCTCCGGTGCGCTGAAGAACGCGATCGACTTCCTCTACGCCGAGTGGAACAACAAGGCGGCCGGGTTCGTCAGCTACGGCAGCGTCGGCGGCACCCGGGCCGTGGAGCACCTGCGCCTGGTGGTCGCCGAGCTGCAGATGGCGGACGTGCGGGCCCAGGTCGCGCTCTCCCTGTTCACCGACTTCGAGAACTTCAGCCTCTTCAAGCCGGGCGAGCACCAGGTGGGCGCGGTGAACACCATGCTCGACCAGCTGGCCGCCTGGAGCGGCGCCCTGGCGACCCTGCGGTCCGGCACGACGATGGCCACCCCGCAGTCCGGCGCCTGACGGCCGCGCGGGGCTGATGTCAGTCCAGGCAGAACTCGTTGCCCTCGGGGTCGGTCAGCGTGATCCAGCCGGTGCTCAGCGGAGGCTCGGGCTCGTGCCGGCGTACCCGGGTCGCGCCGAGCGCGACGAGGCGGTCGCACTCGGCCTCCAGCGCCACCATCCGCTCCTCGCCCCGCAGCCCGGGCGCCGCCCGGACGTCGAGGTGCACCCGGTTCTTGGCGACCTTGTCCTCCGGCACCTGCTGGAAGAACAGCCGTGGGCCGTGCCCGTCCGGGTCCTCGATGGCCGAGCGCGTGTTGCGCTGCTCCTCCGGTACGCCCATCCCGGCCAGGAAGTCGTCCCACGCGGCCAGAGGGTCGGCGCCCTCCGGCAGGTCGACCCCGGGCGGGCCCGGGTGGACGTAGCCCAGCACCTCGCGCCAGAAGGACGACAGGGCCCGCGGGTCGTGGGCGTCGAAGGTGACCTGGATGTGGCGGCTCATGGGGTTGCTCCGTTCCGTCGGTGCGTCTCTCGCCTACTCTGACACCCCTGGCGGACAGGATCGGTCCGCTATCGCGGGCAAGGTGGGGACATGGGCGTGGCGACCGGCGACGAGCGGGGCACGACGGAGCGGGTGCTCACCCTGCTCGGGCTGCTCCAGCAGCGCCAGGTCTGGACCGGCCCCGAGCTCGCCGACCGGCTCGGGGTCACGCCGCGCACGATCCGGCGTGACGTCGAGCGGCTGCGCGCCCTCGGCTATCCCGTGCACGCCGTGCAGGGCGTCGGCGGCGGCTACCGGCTCGGCCCGGGGCGGGCGCTGCCGCCGCTGCTGCTCGACGACGAGGAGGCGATCGCGACCGCGGTCTCGCTGCTCGCCGGTGCGGGTGGCGCGGTCGCCGGTGCGGCCGACGCCGCGCTCCGGGCGCTGGCCAAGCTCGACCGGGTGCTGCCCACCCGCCTGCGGCACGACGTGCGCGCGCTCTCCGGCTCGGTGGAGTCGTTCGGCGGCGGCCGCCCACCGGTCGACCCCGAGGCGCTGATGACGCTGGCCCGGGCCTGCCGGGACGAGGTCGAGGCCGGCTTCGGCTATCCGTCCGGGGACGAGGTGCGGCGGCGGCGGGTCGAGCCCTACCGCCTGGTCGCCTCCGACCGCCGCTGGTACCTCCTGGCCTTCGACCTCGACCGCGACGACTGGCGCAGCTTCCGGGTCGACCGGATGACCGACGTCTCCGCACGGACCTGGCGCTTCCGCCCGCGCCCGGCGCCGGACGCGGCGACGCACGTGCAGGAGGCGGTGGCGAGCCGGGTCTACCCGCACCGGGCGCGCTTCCTCGTGCACGCGCCGGCCGAGACGGTACGCGCCCAGATCCCGGCGTCGGCGGCCGTGGTGCGGCGGCGCGACGGCGCGCGCTGCGAGGTCGTCAGCGGCGCCGGCAGCCTCGACTTCGTGCTCATGCACGTGGTGCTGCTGGGCCACGACTTCGAGGTGCTCGACCCGCCGGAGTTGCGGGGGCGCTGTCGCGCGCTCGCGGAGCGGCTGCTGGCGGCCGGCGGGACGACCACGCCGGCGCAGCCCTGAGCCGGTCCGCCCCCGATCGGGCTGCGGCGTCCCCGGTCAACCGGTCGGCGGGCCCGGGGTGGTCTTTCGCAGCCGGTCGGCCAGTTCGCGGACGGCCTCGTTGTGCCGCGGATCCGACGCGCCCGGCAGGTGCCCGACGATCGGCGGCGGGACGGTGTCACTGGGCGGCGTGACCACACCCCGGGGGTCCCGCAGCCGCCAGTCCACCGACCCGGCCGGGCCATCGGCCGGAGGTGGCCCGCCCGGCCGGGCCGGGGAGAAGATCCACCCCCCGATCGCGTCGGTGTCCCGCCACAGATTGATCCACCGCCAGCCGATCCGCTCCCCGATCTCGTGCAGCACGTCGGTGTGGACGTAGGCGGGGAACCAGTGGGCGTACAGCCGGGCCAGCGGCGCCCCGGACGTCAGCAGCGCCACCCGCGCGCAGACCTCCGGCGGCAGTTGCAGCACCGTCGCGGCGAGCAGGACCGCGCCGTGACTGTGCCCGGCGAGCAGCACCGTCCGCCCCTGCCCGGTGAGGTAGGTGATCCGGCGGGCGAGTTCGGGCACCGCCCGCTCGGCGTAACAGGGTGGCGCGAACGGGTGCGCCGCCCGGGGCCAGAAGGTGCCCAGGTCCCACAGCACCCCGACATAGCGGCGGAACTCGGGGGTCCGGTAGGCGAACAGGCCGCCCAGGATCAGCCCCAGGATCGCCGCGGCGATCACGTAGCTGCCCAGGCCGATCCCGAAGTTCACCAGGTCGGCCGGGATCGGCGCCCAACGGTCGATCACGTCCCCGGGATACCACCCGGCCAGCCCCAGGGTGCTGGTGGCCAGCCCGAGCCCGGCGAGAGCGGCGTAGGTGAGGACCAGTGGGGTCACCCGCTCGGTGAAGCGGGCTCGCGCGATGATCTTCTCGACCTGACGCAGCCGCTCGGCGGCATCGGCCGGCGCGTCGGGGTGGTCGCGGGCCACGATGTCCGCGGCGGCGCGCCGGCGGGCGGGCCGGGACGCCAGCGCCACGACGAGGCAGGCCACCGCGGCGACCGTCACTGCCAGGAAGAAGGCGAAGATCGCCCACTTGTACGCCAGCGGCGGGCTGGTGGCCAGCCGCGCGGCGGTGGGCGCGCTGCGGTCCAGCACGTCCGCCACCCGGTAGACCAGCTCGGCGGAGTACGCCACCCCCAGACCGGCCGCGACGGCGTCGATGACCGGGGCGCCGAGCGCGCGCAGGCGGGGCCCGCCGGGCAGCCGGGGACGCGCCCACAGCACGGCCGCCCCGAGGGCGACCAGGACGACGGTCTGCGTCGCGAACAGGAGGGAGACGATCTCCCCGTACCTGGGCAGACTCCTCCCGGCGGCCCAGGAGCCGGGCTCGGCCGCCACGACGACCACGACGGCGACGGTGAGCAGGCACGCCACGGTCTGCAGCCGGCGCAGGTTCCGTTCGACCCGTGGGGCCGGCGTGGTGCGATCCAGCAGCGGATGGGCGCAGACCAGCACCACGCACGCGGTCAGCACCGCCGCGGTCAGCACCAGCAGCGCGGTGACCACGACGGATGCCCGCCCCCCGGCGGAGCGCGCGGCGAGCATGACGACGTCCAGCGTGGCGAAGGCCGCGGCGACGTGGATCGCCCGGAGCCGGGAGACCAGCGGCGCGCCGTCCCACTGGCCGACCGCCGTGAGCTGGTGGGTGCCGGACGCGGCGGCCGGACTGCGGAATGTCGAAAACGTCGAGCCCGGCCGGCTGCTCAGTCGCCAGACCAGCGCCACCGCCGCGACCGGGACCAGGGCGAGCACCGCCAGCCGCAGCCCCGGCGGCCGCTCACCGAGCCAGGACAGCCAGTTCCGGCCGGTCAGGCACCGCGGCGAGCCCATGCACTTCCAGGCGATCAGGTCCAGCGCCACGCCCGCCACCGCGATCACGTACACCGCGGTGAGCGTCAGCGCGAGCAGCCGGCAGAGCGCCTTCACGGTCGCGGCGGGCAGCCCCGTGCCGGGCGGGTGCATCCAGATCGCCATGTTGCCGAGCATGAACGGCAGCAGGAACACCAGGGACAGCGTGCGGACCGCCGTGCCCGAGGGGAGATCCCGCCACCGGTACGCCTCCAGCAGCACACCACCCGGCCCGGTGGTGTCCGGATAGCCGGACCGCGGCCGGTAGAAGCCGCCGCTGCGGTCGCCGGCCACCTGATGCACGTTCGGCCGGTCCAGGACCTGCTCGGGGCCGGCGCCCGAGACGCCGTGCACCCGCAACTCCACGACCTCGACCGGCCGTTCGTCCGAGCTCCTCGGCGTGTCCGACATCGATCTCCCGCGGCGAAGGACCGGCGTCCCGGGCACCGAGGCGCCCGTGCCGGGGCTGCCGTCTACCCGTTCCGCGCCGGATCAAGGCCGGTGCCCAGTAACGTGGCGGGCGAGAGCCCCGGTTGGCCCAGGGAGGCCCCGATGAGCGCGACGGACGCCGCGAGCGGGAAGATGGACCTGAAGCTCGAGGTGATCGTCCTACCGGTGGCGGACGTCGACCGCGCCAAGGAGTTCTACGGGCGCCGCCTCGGGTGGCGGCTCGACCAGACGCCGCCCGGCATCGTCCAGCTCACGCCGCCGGGCTCCGGATGCTCGGTCCAGTTCGGTCCCACCCTGACCGTCGCCGCCCCCGGTTCGGCCAAGGCATACCTGATCGTCGCGGACGTCGAGGCGGCCCGGAACGCGGTGCTCGCCGCCGGCGTCGAGGTGAGCGAGATCTTCCATCCCGGTCCGGCCGGTCCGGTCAGCGGTCCGGATCCGGAGCGCCGCAGCTACCTCTCGCGCGCCTCGTTCAAGGATCCGGACGGCAACGAGTGGCTGCTCCAGGAGATCACCACCCGGCTGCCCGGGCGGGTGACGTCGGGCACGACCTCGTACGCCTCGACGGCCGACCTGGCCGGCGCGCTGCGCCGTGCCGCCGAGGCGCACGGCGAGCACGAGAAGCGGATCGGCGCGACGGACCCGGACTGGCCCGACTGGTACGCGGCGTTCATGGCGAGCGAGCAGACGGGCGAGAAACCACCGAGCTGACCGTTTCCGATCAGCCGATGGCGGTTGGGGAGGGCGGCGCGCTGCCGCCCTGCGGCGCCCCGGCGGTCATCAGCCGGATGATCTCGGCCCGGTCGGCGGCGGACGGCAGACCCCAGTCGGGTCGGTATCCGTACACCTGGTCCAGCGGCGTGGAGGCGGTGCGGCCGTCGAGGACTTCGACCGCGCCGGTGTCGATGAGCCCGGGATGCTCGACGCCGCACGCCTCGGCGACCTTCACGAGGTCGCGCCGCAGCGTCCGGATGTAGTGGGCGGCCCGTACGGACTTGCGGGCCGGGTCGAGGCCGCGGGCCAGCCACGGATTCTGGGTGGCGACACCGGTGGGGCAGGTGTCGGTGTGGCACTTCTGCGCCTGGATGCAGCCGATCGCCAGCATGGCCTCGCGGCCGACGTTCACCATGTCGGCGCCGAGCGCGAAGGCCACCACGGCGTTGTCCGGCAGCCCGAGCTTGCCGCTGCCGACGAAGACCACCTGCTCGTGCAGGTCCCGTTCGGCGAAGATCCGGTAGACCCGCGAGAAGCCCTGCTGGAAGGGCAGCGACACCGAGTCGGTGAAGATCAGCGGGGCGGCGCCGGTGCCGCCCTCGCCGCCGTCGACGGTCACGAAGTCCACGCCCCGGCCGGTGTCGCGCATCAGCGTGGTCAGCTCCGCCCAGAAGCCCAGGTCACCGACGGCGGACTTGATGCCGACCGGCAGGCCGGTCTCGGCGGCGAGCAGTTCCACCCAGTCCAGCAGGCTGTCGCAGTCGGAGAACTCGGCGTGCCGCGACGGGCTGACGCAGTCCTTGCCCGGGGTGATGCCGCGGGTGGCGGCAATCTCGGCGGAGACCTTCGCGGCCGGCAGCAGGCCGCCGAGGCTCGGCTTCGCGCCCTGGCTCAGCTTGATCTCCAGCGCCCGGACCGGCGCCCCCGCCACCAGGTCCTTGAGCCGGGCGAGGTCGAACCGGCCGCGCTCATCGCGGCAGCCGAAGTACGCGGTGCCGATCTGGAAGACCAGGTCACCGCCGTTGCGGTGGTACGGCGACAGCCCGCCCTCCCCGGTGTTCTGCAGGCAGCCGGCCAGGGCGGCGCCCCGGTTGAGCGCCTCGACGGCGTTGCCGGACAGCGAGCCGAAGCTCATGCCGGAGATGTTGACCACCGACTCCGGGCGGAACGCGCGGGCCCGGCCCCGAGCGCCGCCGAGCACCTTCGCGCAGGGCAGGGTCACGTCGTGCGCGGCGCCGGGGGAGGACGGCGGCACGGCCCGGCCGAAGGTGCGGTGCTTGATGATCGGGTAGCCGGGGGTGTACTCGATGTCGTTGTCCGTGCCGAACCCGAAGTAGTTGTTCTCCTGCTTGGCCGACGCGTACACCCAGCGCCGCTGGTCGCGGGTGAACGGACGCTCCTCGTTGTTGGCGGCCACGATGTACTGGCGCAGCTCGGGCCCGATCGACTCCAGCAGGTACCGGGCGCGGCCGAGGACGGGGAAGTTGCGCCGCAGCGCGTGGTCGCGTTGCAGCAGGTCGCGCGCGGCGAGAGCCGCGACGGCGGCGACGGCGGCGGGTACGGCTCTACGGGCCCAGCTCATGCCGCCCACTCTTTCCGGGATGGCCGCCGGCCAAACGGCCCGGCGGGGAGCGCCGCCCGGAGTCGTCGATTTTCTTCAGCGGAACGTCAGACGTTGAAGGGTATCGACATAGACGTTCGTGACGGTATAGCGTCCGCGCCAACGTTCCTCGACCGGCCGCTGAAGGAGTGCCATGCCCACACCACGAACCGTCCGCCTGCGGCGCCGAGGGCTGCTCGGCATCCCCGCCCTGGTGACCGCCGCGCTGGGCGTGGCCGCCCGGCCCGCGGCGGCGACCGCCGCACCGAGCACCCGGGCCGCCGCGACCGCCCGGCCCGCCGCGCCGAAGGCCGAGTGCCTGGCCGACCTGCTCGGGGAGTCCTGATGGCGACCATCCCCTGGCTCGTGGACGTGCTGCGGGGGGCCGGGGTGCAGGTCGTGGTCGAGGGCGACTGGCTCAACCGGATGCGGCCCGGCTCCTTCGACCCGATCGGGGTGCTGTGGCACCACACGGCGTCCACTTCCAGCGCCACCAACCCGCACCCGGCGCTCAACATCTGCATCAACGGCCGGCCCGACCTGGCCGGCCCGCTGTGCCAGGCGCTCGTCGACTACCACGGCGTGTTCCACGTGATCTCGGCCGGGCGCTGCAACCATGCCGGCACCAGCGGCGGCAGCGGACCGATCCCGGCCGGCGACGGCAACACCATGCTGATCGGCTGGGAGATCGACTACAACGGCGTGAGCCAGGAGATGACGGCGGCCCAGTACGACGCGTCGGTCGCCGCGACGGCGGCCGTCCTCACCCGGCTGGGCCGGGACGCCAGCTACGCCCGCGGGCACCGGGAGACCAGCACCACCGGCAAGATCGACCCGTCCTTCATCGACCTGAACGTGATGCGCGCGGACGTCGCGGCGAAGATGGGCGGCGTTCCGGCCTGGTCCTCGATCGTGGACAACGCCACCGCCGGACGCTTCACGGCCGGTGCCGCCTGGGGCGTCTCGTCCTACTCCGGGCAGCGCTACGGCGCCGACTACCGCTACGCGGACCCCGTGGCGGCCAGTGACCCGGCCTGGTACCGGTTCAACGTGCCGGCGGCCGGCAACTACCGGGTGGACGCCTGGTGGCCGGCCAACGCCGGCTACAACGGCGCGACGCCGTACATCGTGGCCACCACGACCGGCAACCGGACCGTCTACGTCGACCAGCGGGCGACCGGCGGCCAGTGGCGTACCCTCGGCACCTTCGCCCTCCCCGCGGGGGACGCCGACCGGGTGGCGGTGAGCCGGTGGAGTTCGGCCGCCGGCCTCGTCATCGCCGACGCGGTGCGGCTCACCCGCGTCTGACCCGCCGGCGCCGGAACCCCCCGGCCGGAGCTGCCCGGCCGGGGGTCAGCCCGGCACGGGCCGGCCCATCTCGGCCAGGATCCCGGTGCCCTGACCCAGCTCGATCAGGTATCCGTCCGGGTCCCGCAGGTAGCACCGGATCTCCATGCCGTGGTCCTTCGGTTCGGTCAGGAACTCACCACCCCGGGAGCGCCACAGCTCGTAGACGGCCCGTACGTCGGTGACCCGGATGTTCAGCGCCCCGCTCAGCGTGTCCGGGTCGGTGGGCGCCCGCGCCGTCACGGTCGGCTTGTCGTCGGTCGGCCCGCCCTCGTCGTTGAGCACGAGATAGCTGTTGTGCAGGCGGAGCACGGCGGGACGCCGGTCACGCACCACCGTGGCGCCCAGGACGTCGCGGTAGAACTCCCGTGAACGGTCCACGTCCCGCACGATCAGCAGGTGGGTGACGACCAGCCCGTGCTCGGGCTGGAAGTAGTCCGGTGCCTCATCCGTCACGACGCCCCCTCCCTCGGCCCCGCCGGTTACCCGGGTGCGCCCGGGCCACACCCGGTCGTTCCCGGGGCCCGGCCGGCCGGGCCCCGGGAACGGGCGCTGCGGTGTCACCACCCCACGGCGACCAGCAGCCACTGCGGGTCGGCCGCCGACACGAACGAGGACTGGTCGGCGACGTCGTCGTACGGGAAGCCGTACGACCGGCCGGCGATGGCGCGGTCGTGCCAGAACTTCGCGTAGTAGTTGGCCGGCGCCTGCTGGTAGAACAGGCTCGGGTCCGACCACTGCGCCGGCGGCAGGTGCGCGACGTGGCGGTTGAGCGCGGCACAGCCGGC
The DNA here is from genome assembly GCF_040609975.1 of Micromonospora sp. NPDC004551. Classification (NCBI taxonomy): domain Bacteria; kingdom Bacillati; phylum Actinomycetota; class Actinomycetes; order Micromonosporales; family Micromonosporaceae; genus Micromonospora; species Micromonospora sp. NPDC004551. Next base: position 10,625 of record NZ_JBEXLM010000058.1, read on the forward strand.
CGCATTGCCGGCGAGCGGCCCGGCGCAGCCGAAGATGTCCGAGGTGGTGGCCGGCAGCCCCACCGACGACGCGTATCCGCTGAGGTAGTTGGCGTACTGCCCGCCGGCCCGGAACTGCGGCGTGTTGCCCGGCGACGGGATGCGGTACGGCGCCTCGATGGTGGCCAGGTGCTTGAACTCGGCCGGCATGGCGTCGGCGAACCGCTGGAAGGTCACCGACCGGTCCTCGGCGAACGTCGCCTCGGTCTCGCCGACGGCCACGTCCCGCCCGTCGTGGGCGCGCAGCCGCATGGCCAGCTTCAGGCCGAACGCGTCGACCCGGGTGGTGTTGCCGTTGAACTGGTCCGGCCCGACCGTGAACTCGATGAAGTCGCTGTACTGGCTGGTGGGCGACCCCAGGTGGAAGTACATCCGGCCCGCGGTGTTGACCGGCATGTCGAAGTAGGGCTGCTCGGCGATCGAGTGGGTCTGCCCGTTGTAGCTCCAGTACACCTGGCTGTCGGGGTAGCGGCCGTTGGTCCGGTTGAGGACCTTCACCATGAGCACGTTCGCGGCCGGCGGGATCGATCCCGTGTCACCCCAGAACCCGCCCGAGGGCGGCGGGGTCGTCGGGGGCGGGGTGGAGCCGGACGTGGTGCGCACCGTGAACTCCCACAGGGAGTAGCCGTAGGCGGTGGCCCGCGCCGTGCCGTACACCCGGACGTAGCGCCCGGAGCCGGTCACGTCGAGCGTCTGGGTGCCGCCGCCGCCGGTGGTCGTGGCGTAGACGGTGGTCCACGGGCCGTCCGGGTTGGCGGCGACCTGGACCTGGAAGGCCCGTGCGTAGGCCGCCTCCCACTGGAGCGTCACCTGGCAGAGGGCCTGCGTCGCGCCGAGGTCCACGCGGAGCCACTGGGGATCGGCGAAGGCGCTGGACCAGCGGGTGCCGGGGTTGCCGTCGACCGCGGCGGAAGCCGGGGTGGTGGCGCTCTCGGCTGACGAGGCGACCGCCGGACGGTTGAGCGCGGCGTTGCCGGCGCAGGCGGCGGATCCGGTGGTGCCGTAGACCTCGAACTCCCACAGGGAGTAGCCGTAGGCGGTGGCCCGGGTGGTGCCGTACAGGCGCACGTAGCGGCCGGTGCCGGTGACGGCGAGGGTCTGGGTGCCGCCGGTCGCGGTGGTGGTGCCGTAGACGGTGGTCCACGGCCCGGTCGGGCCGGTGGCGACCTGGATCTGGAAGGCCCGTGCGTAGGCGGCCTCCCAGACGAGCCGCACCTGGTCGATCGCCGCGGTGGCGCCCAGGTCGACCTGGAGCCACTGCGGGTCGCCGAACTGGCTCGACCACCGGGTGCCGGGGTCGCCGTCGGTGGCTGCGGAGGCCGGGGTGGCGGCGTTCTCGCTCGACGACGCGGTCGTCGGCCGCGCCTGGGAGAGCAGGGTGGACGCGGCGCTCGCGGCGAACGGCGCGGCCGCGACGGCGCCGCCGGCGAGCAGTGCCAGGACGGCGGCGAGGGCGGTGAGCAGGCGCCGGCCGGCGCGGTCCGGCCGGCGGCGGTGGCGGGGTGGGGCGGTGTGCATGGCATCTCCTACGGGTGGAATCCGGCGGAGAGCGCTCTCGGACCCGAGGGTCATCCCCGTCCGTGCTTCTGTCAAGAGACCGGTCCGAGGGCCGGGAAAGATCGGTTCCGGACTTTCCCCATTTCATTGACTGATAGAAGCGACTCGATGGAACCTGTTCGCGGAGCGCTCTCACCCTCCCGGCCATCAGCCCGTTCACGGGAGCCGCCATGCGCACGCCACCACGCCCGTCCCGCAGGTCGCGCCGTCTCACCGCCACGGTGTCCGCACTGCTCGTCCTGCTCGCCGCCTACCTGACCGTCCCCGTGCGACCCGCCACCGCCGCCGGGCCGCTGCTCTCGCAGGGTCGACCGACCACCGCGTCCTCCGTCGAGCAGGGCGCCACCCCGGCCGCCGCCGCCACCGACGGCGACGCCGGCACCCGGTGGTCCAGCTCCTTCAGCGATCCACAGTGGCTCCAGGTCGACCTCGGCGCCACCGCCACCGTCGACCAGGTCGAACTGGTCTGGGAGGCCGCCTACGCACGGGCGTTCCAGCTCCAGGTCGCCGGCGATCCCGCCGGCCCCTGGCAGACGATCTACAGCACCACCAGCGGCACGGGTGGCACCCAGACCCTCGCCGTCTCCGGCACCGGCCGGTACGTGCGCCTGTACGGCACCGCCCGGGCCACCGGATACGGCTACTCGCTCTGGGAGTTCAAGGTCTACGGCACCACCGGCCCGGGCCAGCCGCCCACCGGCCGGCCGATCTCCGAGTTCCGCAAGGTCGCCGCGTCGTCCTGGGAAGGCGGCAACGCGCCCGCCGCCGCGCTCGACGGCCGGACGACCACCCGCTGGTCCAGCCAGTTCAGCGACCCGCAGTGGCTGAGCGTCGACTTCGGCGGCGTCGCCACGATCAACCGCGTCGTCCTCAACTGGGAGGCCGCCTACGCCACCGGCTACCGGCTGGAGACCTCCGCCGACGGGACCACCTGGACCACGATCTACTCCACCACCACGGGACGCGGCGGCGTCGAACAGCTCGCGGTGACCGGCAGCGGACGCTACCTGCGTCTCCACGGCACCGCGCGGGCCACCGGCTACGGCTACTCGCTCTGGGAGTTCCAGGTCTACGGCACCGTCGACGACGCGGCCAGCACGGCGCCGATGCTATCCGGCCCCACCCGGCCGCCCGGCACGCTCAACCAGTTCGCGCTGACCGCCCCGGCCGACGGGGCCATGGTCACCACCACCCGCCGGCCCGTGCTCACCTGGGCCGCCGTCGCGGGCGCCACCCGCTACCAGGTGTGGATCAACATCAGCCGCACCGACTACGACTTCACCGCCCCGGGCAACCTCATCGACCTCTACACGAAGGTCGCCGAACCGACCGGCACCTCCTACACACCCACCTGGGACCTGCCCGACCGATGGACCTACAAGTGGTATGTCACCGCGACCGGCGCCGCCACGACCACCTCGGCCATCCGGCGCTTCAGCGTCTACCTGCCCACCCTGGAGACGGTCGCCGACGGCGTCGGCGTCGTCGCCGGCAGCCGGGACCTCAACCGGAACGGCGCCGTCGAGCCGTATGAGAACTGGCGGCTCCCGGTCGACACCCGGGTCGACGACCTCCTGAGCCGGATGACGGCCGAGGAGAAGGCGTACCAGATGTTCTACAACGCCCAGGCGTACCCCCGATCCGGCTGGCACTTCGGCCCGGCGCAGGCGCAGGACCTGCACGACCAGCTCCTCGCGTCGTCCGGCACCCGGCTGGGCATCCCGTTCGTCTCGGCGGGCGACACCATCCACGGCTACCAGACCACCTACCCCATGCAGAGCGCCCTGGCGGCCGCCCGCGACTACGCCCTCGACTACAAGCTCGGCGACATGCAGCGCCGGGAGCAGCTGGAGGTCGGCACCCGGGGCGTCCTGGGGCCGCTGGCCGAGGTCGGCACGAAGGTGATCTACCCGCGCATCCAGGAGGGCAACGGGGAGAACGCGCAGGTGGCCGCCGCCCAGGTGCGGGCCCTCGTGGCCGGCCTCCAGGGCGGCCCGGAGCTGAACCCCGCCTCGGTGCTGGCCACGGTGAAGCACTGGCCCGGTGAAGGCGCCGGCGGCGAGGCGCTGATCGTCTACGACGGCGTCACGATCAAGTACCACATGATCCCGTTCCGCGCGGCCATGGAGGCGGGCGCCGTCAACATCATGCCGGGGTACGCCGGCAGCTCGTACCTCGATCCCGGCGGCCCGGGGGCGGGTGACAGCGCGCCGATCCTCGCGTACCTGCGGCAGAACCTCGGCTACCAGGGCCTGATCACCACCGACTGGCTGCCCTCCGGCTCCTGGGTCGGTGCGGCGAAGGCCGGGTCCGACGTCATGGGCGGCGCGGACCCCGGTGCGGCCGGCTTCTCGATGGCCACGTTCCTCGCGAACGTGCCCGGCGCCCGGATCGACGACGCGGTCCGGCGGGTGCTGCGGCTGAAGTTCCAGCTCGGAATCTTCGAGAACCCGTACGGCGACCCGGTCAACGGCCCGTACCGGTTCCACCAGCCGGCGTACACCGCGCTGGCCAACCAGGCGTCGCGTGAGGCCATGACGCTGCTGAAGAACGACGGCGGGATCCTGCCCATCCGGCTGACCGCCGGGGACAACATCGTGGTGGCCGGGTCGCGTGCCGCCGACACCACGGCCTGCTGCGTCTGGACGAGCTTCTTCCACGCCGAGTACGGCTCGCAGACCATGCTCGACGCGATCCGCGCCCGGGCCACCCGGGCCGGGGTGAACGTCTACTCCGGCGACGGCCCGAACCCGAAGCTGGCGATCGTGGCGGTGGGTGAGACGTCGTACACCCACGCGACCAACTGGCCGAAGGAACAGCCGTACCTGCCACCGGACCAGCTCCAGGTGATCCAGGACTTCCGCGCCCGGGGGATCCCCGTGGTGGTCGCCCTGGTCCTGCCCCGGCCGTACGTGATCACCGAGTGGCGTGACCTGGCGAGCGCGATCGTCGTCACCTACCGGGGCGGCGAGGAGATGGGCCCGGCGCTGGCCGGTCTGCTCTTCGGCGACTACGCGCCGAGCGGCAGGCTGCCGTGGCAGCTCCCGCGCAGTCTGGCGGACGTGTTGCGGCCCGGCGGCACCGACGTGCCGGCCGACGCCGTCGAGGCGTGGGACCTGCCGTACGACCTGGGGGCCACCTCCGCCGAGCGGGCCCAGATCCGGGCCGCCATCGACGCCAGCCAGCCACCAGCGACCGCGTACGGCAACCCGCTCTACCCGTACGGCGCCGGCCTGACCGGCTTCTGACCGTCGCGGGCGGGGTCGCGCGCCGGCGACCCCGCCCGTCCCGCCTGGGCTTCGGGTTCACCGCCGTTCGCGGGCCGATGGTATGAATGCAGCGTGGCGTCGTCGCAGAACGTAGACCTGATGGGCAACGTCCGCGCGCTGGTCGAGGACGTGCTGCCGGCGCGCCTGCCGGGAGCGCGCGTCGCGGCGGACAGCGACGAGATCGTCGTCGCCGTGCCCGGCGGCCGCGCCCGGGTGTCGCTGGTGCCGCTCCTGCGCGCCTGCCGGGACCAGCCCCGGCAGGCCTGGCCCGAGCTGGTGGCCGACTGGGTCACGGCGGTCCGCCGGGAGCTGCCGGACAGCGTCTCGGCCGACCTCGGGCCGGTCGACGTCGAGCAGCTCCGCCTCCGCCTCACCCCGGCCGCCGCGGCCACGGAGGCCGACGACTACCTGGCTGTGCCGTACGGCGGGCACTTCACCGCGACGGTCGTGGTGAACCGGCCCGAGCGGCTGGACCTGCTGACTCTCGCCCAGGCCGCCCGGCTGGGCCGCGAACCCGCGGAGCTGGTACGCATCGCCGTCCGGCAGACCGTGGAGCGCGAACTGACCACCCTCGACGTACGCGACCACGAGCTGCCCGGCGGAGGGGCGGTGCGCCTGCTCGCCGCCGACGGCAACCCGTTCGTGACGACCGCCCTCATGTCGGTCAAGCGTTTCCTGCCCGAGAGCGCCGAGCACGGCGCGCTGGTGGCGGCGCCGCAGTACAGCGCCGTGCTGCTGCATCCGGTCGGCAACCGGGTGCAGGACGCCGCGGTGGCACTGCACCGGCTGGCCGGCTCGATGGTCGAGGCCGCCGCCGACCCCTGTTCCGACCAGGTCTTCTGGTGGCACGGCGGCGAGTTCCACCCGGTCCGCGTCGTGCCGGGGGAGGCCGGCGCGGCCGTGCAGGTGCGGCTGCCCGAGGCGCTGGCCCCCGTCGTGGCGCGGCTGGACGGCCCTACGGGGTGACCGCCCGGTCGAGCTTCCGGGCGGCCAGTGCCCGGTCCCGCTGCTCGGTCAGGAACCGGAGCGCGGCGTCGCGCTCCCCGTCGTGCCAGGCCCGCACGAGCCCCTCGTAGAACGCGGCCTGCTCCGCCAGCTGTCGCGCGCCCGTGCCGGAGGACTCGGCGGCCCGGTCGTGGCACAGCCTGGCGAGCGCGGTCGCCGGCTCGACGGGGGAGCCGGTGCCGTTGACCACCCGCCAGCCGGGCAGCTGGTGCCAGTGCGTGCGGCGCCGGTGCGGATCCTGCGCGAAGTCCCGCTCGGCCACGTCGGCGAGCCGCGCGGCCGGCCAGCCGTCGATCTTCTCCAGGCCGGCGTCCACCACGAACCGCCGCGCCTGGTCCACCGCCTCGTCGGCGGACAGGTCCACGGTGCGCGGCCCGGACCGGACCTCGTCCATCCGGACGCCGTAGGTCATGATCCAGCTGGTGAACGGCGTCACGAGCGGCTGCACTCCGGCGGCCACCCAGCCCACCGGCCGGGTGGGTGAGCCGGACCAGCCGATCCAGGCCAGCGCCCAGTCCAGCGGCTCGCGCGCCAGCACCGTGTCGAGGCCGGCGCCCCGCAGCGACCACTCGCCCGGCAGGTCGGGCCGCAGTTCGGTGAGCACCTGCCGCCACCGCCGCGCCTTGTCAGCAGAGGACATACGCACCTTTCACGCTCGGTGGCCGGGCCCGGTCAGTCTACGCTCAGGGGTCGTTGCGTCGGCCGTAGCTCCTCCGGCGGCTCGGGCAGATCCAGCACCCGCTGGACCTTGTTGGCCCAGCTCGGCTCGATGCCGGTCTTGAGGCC
>NZ_JBEXLM010000059.1:0-17019 GCF_040609975.1 Micromonospora sp. NPDC004551
ACCAGACTCGTTGTCAGCCCGACCGAGAACCGGAAAACTGAACAGCGCACAGAGCCTCACCCAGGCGATCTACACCACGCCGCGGGACGTGACCGCTCCCCCTCCCCCGGCCAGTGGCCGCGATTGATCGGGATTCGGTGCCGGGCGCGACACGGCAGCTCGGCTCCACAGCGGCAGACCCGCCGCCACCGCCGCCAGCACCAGACCGGCCGATGCCGCCGCGCGAGTGTCATCCCTGCGGCGAGCAGGTACTCCCCGTACGAGACACGCCGCACAGGATCTCCCTTCGGGCATGGTCGACGGCACGGCGGTCGAGCCTTGGCTGGTCATCCGACCGCCGCACCTGTCACATCATCGTACTAACGTAGGACTGTAGATACAATAAAATGTAGAGCTGTTGGACACGTAGCGTCACATTCGTGATCGACCCCAGCGCGGATCGCGCAGTGTTCCGGCAGCTCGCCGACCTACTGCGCGACCGGATCACGTCCGGCGACCTCGCGCCCGGCGCGTCGCTGCCCAGCGAGCTGCGACTGGCTCAGGAGTATGGACTGAGCCGGACGAGTGTCCGGCAGGCCATCTCCCTGCTCCGGTCGGAAGGGCTCGTGATCGTCCAACCCCCGCGCGGCACCTTCGTCCGCAACCTGGAGCCGACCGAGACGGTGACCCTACTCAAGGGCGACACCGCCTCAGCCCGGATGCCCACCCCTGCCGAGCGCAAGGAACTGGACATCGGCGAAGGCGTCCCAGTCCTGGTGGTCTTCCGCGCCGACGGCTCCCGCGAGCTGTACCCCGCCGATCGCATCCAGGTAGGCCGCTGACCGGCCCGCTACGCCCACTCCCTGGCCGCCTTTCACCCTGAAGCCGCCGCCTGGGACAGGCGTTTTAGCCTGCGGTCGTCCACGCCTGCACGCCCCCCGCGTCGCCCGCCTTCATGGCTCATTAACCCATGCCTATGCGAAGCCTAGTTTGATTTGGTCAGGCTCAGAGGAGCCAGCCCTGAGCGGGTTGCACACGGTAGAGCCACGCGTCGATGCGCAAGGCTCTCTTGAACGTCGTCAGCGAACCTTGAAAGGACCGCCAGCATCAGCCAGGCGGGGCGCAGCGAACCCTGACCACTTCGGTGTTCTCTGGGAGGTCACGCCGCACCGCTCGACCGCATCACCGCAGGTCAAAGCCTCGTCCCTGTCCGGTGTCGGTGAGCACTTCGGGCGCGGCGACCGCTTCGCCAACCTGCACCCAATCTGCTCCCAAGCGCAAGGCCAGGCCGTCCAGCCGCTCCTTACTGCTGCGACCTGCGCATACTCCCCTGCCAGGCAACATAGAACGCCGTCGACTGCCGCGCGAAACCGCTGAGCAACTCCGTGTGAAGCAGGACGCTGCACCCACTTTGACCTGCGTAAACGAGAACACGCAGATCGTGGTGGGTGCAGTTCGTCGCCGTTCGGCGCCGTTGGGTGCCGTTCAGCGCCGTTCACTTCACCTGGTTGCTCCCAACCTGCTCCCCAATCTCGGGCCGCGAGACCGGCGGCACCTGGTCGGCTGGCACGGTCGTTCGTCGCGCAGGACCCCCGCCCGTATTGCCGCCAGATACGGGATGGCGCGGCCGTTGACGCATGATCTGTTGCTGAGCCCCTCCCCCAGCGACGCGGACGCGCCTCAGCCAGTCGAGGCCGTCTTTGCTGATCGGCTGGCGCATGCGCCCACCCATCTGACTGGTTCTTTCCTAGGCCGAGGCGCCCGGGCGGGCTCTTTTCTGAACCCGCCCGGACTTCGTTCGGAGCAGAGCCCGGGTCCCACCTCGCGTCAGCATGCCCCCGACCGGCTTCGGCGCCGCGGCGGCCACGCCTGCCCAACCGAAACAATCTGGTGGGTCCGCTCGCCTTTATCCAGCCCTTACGAATCTTATGCGCGATCAGGTTTTCATCAGCAATATCACTCACCAGCAGCAATCGCCACTACGTCTTCCACGGCCATACCCGGCTGAATGTTGCCATTGAAGCTGAAACTGTCGTCGCAGAAGAATACCTCGACGTCCGCTGGTACGAGACCCCTGAACCAGAGCGCAAACCTGGCTGCCACTTCAAGAGGTGAATCGAGGTAGACGCAGGTTCCGTCTACGTGAGAGTAGCCCTCAAGCTCCTGGCCGCCCTCCGAGTAAGTCCAGACGACATCTCTGGACTCCTGCGATCCTTGCCGCTCGCGAATCACAGCGGAAGGCCAGTCTCGCTCTAATGCCGCGATCAGGTCTGCCCGCCGGACCCCACGGCTCGGGTCTTCAAAGACGGCTAGATAAGTCACCGAGCTGCTCCTTTCCTATGGGTCCACGACGACGGCGCCACGGATACCGTGCCGCTGCATGAGGTCCGTGAAGTATGGTACGGCACCCGGCTCATTGGTGATGACGCGCAGCCCCACGAGCGGATTCCCGGGTGCGTTGATCACTGCGGCATATCGCGAGAACTCGTCATTCATCTTGGCATCAATCTTCGCCTGAATAAAGGCTGGAACCTTTCCGCCTGGCACGAAAGGGCTTCGTCCGGGACTGCTGACATACTTCGCATCCAAGAGCTCAGAAGTGTTGATATCGAGGCCGTCGGCCCAGACTTGCGTCCCTCCGCCCGTAGCATGGTATTCAGTCGAACCGACTTTCCGGATTTGATATGCCTGGTTCGCGCCACTGCCCTTCGGTGCCCCCGTGTTCAGCGACAATGCATAGGAAGTGGGGCAACCCGCATTAGTGTTGTGGACCAAGATCGGGGCGTCGTCCGTCACCACATAGTACGTGTGGATGTCGGCGATGGTGAGGTCGTTCATGACGACCGCGCCGGTATAGTTCAGGACTCCGGTTACGGTGACGGTCTTGCCATGGGTGGTCCGGAGTCGGTGGCCGGCGACAAGGTTGCCCGCGTCGACCCAGTCTTCGAGGGTCTCGTCCCAGAATGGATGGGTCTGGGTGGTGTGCAGGACATTGCTGCCGTCAGGGCTGTCCCCGTCGCCGGGCGCGCCGTCCTCGACTCGGACAGTGAGATCGGTCAGTTCGGTGTCATTGTTGAGGTGGAGCTGTTCGACCTGCTTCGACTCGGTGTCGCCTGTCTCCGGATCGGTAGCAACGACTTCGTCACCGAGCTCTACGTCCTCGATGGGCTTAGTGGTGCCGTCGGCCATCAGGACAGGCGTGCTAGGTGCGAAGCTGTGCTTGCCGACGCCGCACCCGCCGCGAATCTTTCTGGCGGCCTTTCCCGCTATTGCGCCCGCGAAGAAGAACGTAGCGGCCGCCGCTGTGGCTTCTGCTGTTTGCCGCCAGTCAACCGTGCCGGTGGTGAGAAGTTGGCTAGCGACGTTTTCGGAGGCTCCGGCGGCGACGGTGGCGGCGAATAGCCGTGCGCCCGAGATAGCGGTGATGCCGGGAGTGGCACCCAGCAAACCCCCTACTCCGCCACCGACGCCTCCGGCGATGCCTCCGATTATTCCGCCTTCGGTCCGGTGCCCCTCCTCGGCGAATGTTGCGCCTAGTCCGAATCCAACGGAGACGCCGATCATGATTGCGCAACCTACTCCCGCGGTGGCTGCGCAGACGGCGAGCGCCGCTACGACGGTCGCGCCGTATGCCAGCACCGCTCTCTGGTTGTCGCTGAGCTGGGCACCGCCGATTCCGTTCATCCACTCCGGTGCTAGCCCGGTTGGATCGCTGAGCGTGATGGGGTTGTGGTGTGCGTAGGCGTAGGGGTTGAGGCTGTTCGGGTTGCCGGGGTTAATGAGGGGGTCGGGGGAGGTGAAGGTGCCGGTGTCGGGGTCGTATTCGCGGGCGCCGACGTCGAGAAGTTTGGTGGAGCCGTTAGCGGGTGCGTTGAGGAAGCCGCGGTCGGTGGGCCAGTTGGTGGCGCCGGTTCGGTCGCCGCCGTAGGGGGTGTACCAGCGTCGTTGGACGGTGCCGGTGGTGGGGTCGACGGTGAGGTTGGCGCTGCTTTGGTGGTCGGCGGCGAGCCAGTCGAGGCCGTCTTTGGTGCGGACGGCGATGGTGGCGCCGTTGTGGCTGTAGTAGCGGGTGGCGGTGACGGTCTTGCCTTCGAGGCGGAGTTCCTCGCTACCGAGGTAGAGGCTCGTGCCTGTCGGATCGCGGCGTACCAGGAGGGCGCCGTCGGCGTCGTAAAGGTGTTTGGTCTGTTCGGTGCCGGTGCCGGCGGTGACGGTGGCGGTGTCGAATCGGCCTTCAGCGTTGAAGGCGTAGTCGGTCTTGATTCCGTTGACGGTGCGGGTGCGCATGTTGCCGGCGAGGTCGTAGCCGAAGGAGTCGGTGCGGGTGGTGTTGCCGGTCACGGCGATGGAGGTCATGCCGTGGACCTGAGGTTGTCCCTTGGCGGGGTAGGTGAAGGTGCGGTTGGTGGTGGCGGTGCCGGTGCGGTGGGTGTCGGTGGCCCGGCGGCCGCTGGTGTCGAAGGTGTAGCTGTCCCAGTAGGGCTGTTTGCCGGTGGCGGCGACGTCGGTCGGGGTGGCGGTGCAGTCGTCGATGGTGGTGGTGAACGCTTCGGTGAGGCGGTGGAGGCCGTCGTAGCGGTAGCACTGTGACTGGCCGTCGGTGCGGTCCTTGACCGAGGCGATGTCGCCGGCGGGTAGGTAGGTGTAGAGGTCGTCCTGGATGGTCTTGCGGGTTCCGGGCAGTGTCGGGTCGGGCAGGGTGGCGGAAATCGTGGACAGTCGGCCGGTGGCGGCTTCCCAGCTGTAGTTACGGATGAGTTGGCCGGTTCCGGGGTCACCGTAGGTGCGGGAGGCCAGCTGTCCGGTGTTGGTGTAGCCGGTGGTGGTGACGTAGTTGTTGACGCCGGCGAGGGTGGTGGCGTAGCCGAGGGTGTCGTAGCCGGTCGTGACCGTTTCTGCTGGCAGGCCTGCCCCTCCCGCGTAGGCCAGGGCAGTCAGGTGGTCGGCGGAGTCGTATCCGTACCCGACGGTGTAGGTGCCGGCGAGGTCGCCTTCGGCTTGGGGGATGATCCAGCGGGTGCCGATGGGCCGGTACCGGTCGTCGTAGCCGATGGGCTGGACGACGTAGTCGGCGTTGCCGACGTGACGGATGGTGGAGGACAGCATCCCCTTGGCCTTGTTGAGGCCGTCATACACGTAGGTGGTGAGCTTCGTACCGGTGCCGGGGTCGCCCGCCCACTTCACGGTGGGTCGTCCGTGGGTGTCGTACTGGTAGGAGATTTTCTGGCTGCGGGCGTCTGTGGTCGATAGCAGGTCGCCCATTTCGTTGTAGGTGGAGGTGCTGGTGCCGGTGTCGGGGTCTTCGACGCTGGTGCGGTTGCCGGCCAGGTCGTAGCCGTAGCGGGTGATGTTGCCGGCGGCGTCGGTGATCGTGGTGAGTTCGCCAGCGGGGTTGTGGTCGTAGGTGGTGGTTTCGGAGGTGCCCGTAGTGGGGTTGACCGTTGTGCGGGTGGTGCGGCCGGCGACGTCGTAGTAGGTCGTGGTGTTGCCCCCCGACGCGGGGATGATGGTGTGGCGGTCCCCGTCATAGCTGTGGCGCGTGCGCCACTTCTCGCTGCCGTTGGCCTCTAGTGCCTCGGCAGTGGTCTGGTCGAGGTTGTTGTAGCTGTAGGCCGTGCGGGAGGACAGGTTCGCCGCGGCTGCGGTTGCCATGTACGAGCCTGCGGGGTTGGCGTCGTAGTAGGGCGCGGTTTCGGCGGCGACGTGCCCGCGGGCGTCGTAGGCGGTTTCGGTGATGATTCGGCCGACGCCGCCTGGAGCGGTGGTCTGCGTGTTTCGCGGGCGCATGCGGCCGTCGAGGAACTGGTACGAGGTGAGGTAGACCGCGCCGCTGGTTGCGGTCGGCCGGTTCTGGAGGGTCTCGGTGGTGAGCTTGCTCGGCGCGTCCGCTCTGATGTCGTAGCTGTACTTCATCGACGGCGGGTCGCCGTTTTCCTTCTTTTCGGTCGGGAGCCAGACCTTGGCGCGGCGGCCCAGCGGGTCGTACTCGGTCAGGGTGATCCTGCCGTTGGGGTCCGAGGTCTGGGTGGGCAGCGCCCGGCCGGGGTCGAAGTCGGTCTTCGTGACGTAGTCGAGTTCCTGGCTTATGGGCTTGTTGACCGTGGCGTCCTTCAGCGGCAGGTTACCGGTCGGGTTGTAGGTCGTGGAGGTGAGCTGGCCGCGGGCGTCGGTATTGGTGCTGGGACGGCCGAGCAGGTCGTAGGTGGCCTGGGTGGTTGCCCAGGTGTCGGGGGCCTTCACGAGGGACTCGTTCTTGGTTTTGTCGCCCTTCGTGGGCGCAGTGCCAAGGATGAGGCTGCCGTCGTAGTAGGTGCGGCTTTGGGCCAGAATCGTCGCGCTGCCGCAGGCGCCGGCGTACTCGGTGGTCCGGTAAGGGAAGGCGATGAGGTAGGCGGTCGCGTTGGGCTTGTACTCGGCGCGCAGGCAGGTGTCGTCGGCGGAAGTGGAGATGTCGCCGAGGTCACGGGTTTCGGTCGGGAGGCCGTAGGTGTCGTAGCTGGCTTGGGCTTCGGTCCACCGCCACTTGGCGTCCGCGGCGATTCGGGTGCGGGTTCTGGTGCTGCTCTCGGTCACCCGCTGCGCGTAGAGGTCTTGCCCACCGGTCACCGGTTTCGTCCGCACAGCCGTCTCGGCGGTGCTGGGGACGTGGATGGTGGAGGCGGCGATGTCCGTGCCGTCGAGGTCGATGCTTTCACGGAGGAAGCCGCTGAGCCCGTCGGCGTCGTTGAACCGGTTCGTCCACTTCTGGCTGAGGCGGGTGGGGTCGCAGTCATTCAGCACGAGTTGGCCGTTGGCGCCGCCGGTCAGGTCGGGGCTGGCGTCGAGGCATTTGTCGGAGTCAGGGTTTCTGAGGCTGCCGTCGGGCTGTTGCTCCCAGACCTGGCTCCAGGTGGTGTAGCAGTCCCACAGGTGGATCGGGGTGCCGCTGGTCTTGCTGGGACCCTTGATGTCTAGGCAGCGGGTGGAGTTGGGGTTTTTCAGTTTGCCGTCTGTCTGTGCTTGCCAGACCTGGTTAACGGCGCCGCTGCATCGGCGGGACTGGATGACGGTCCCGTTGATCGTCGCGGAGCCAGCGACGTCGATGCAGCGCTCTGCTTGCGGGTTCAGCAAACTTTGGTTGGCCTGCGGTTGGAAGACCTGGTTCCAGTTGCCGCCACAGCTCCAGGTCTGGACCTTGGTACCGTCTGCGGTGCCGAACTCGAAAATGTCCACGCACTTCGACGCCTCAGGATTCTTGAGGGCGCCGTTGGGCTGGGGCTGCCAAATCTGGTTCCAACCACCGGCGATGCAGTCCCAGATCTGCAATGTGCCGCCGTTGGCCTTGTTGTAGCCGAAGATGTCGAGACATTTGCCCGACCACGGGTTCCTGAGGTGGCCATCGGCTTGCAGCTGCCACACCTGGCTCGGTGTCTCGTAGCACTTCCACATGTGCACGAGCGTGCCCTTGACCGTGCTCGGGCCCTTGATGTCGAGGCATTTGCCGTCTCGCCCGGAGATGGCACCGTCCAGGCCGGGGGTACCGATGGGGGCCAGCAGTCCGGCATTGCGCTCGTACCATGCCACCCCGGTGCCGTCGCCGGTGGTCTTGCCGTCGCCGTCCATGCCCCGGTGGTAGACGTTGCGGTTTATGGTCTGCGCGGTGGTAGTCGCCTTGGTGGCGGTGACGCTGCTGTAGCCGCGCCACACCGACCAGGTCCGGTACAGCAGCTCCACGTTTTCGTTCACGTCGTGCGCCCAGAGCGCGCTGTCGGATGAGGCGTTGTTGACGTACTTGTAGGTGGTGACCTCGTCGGGTGAGCCGCCGACGAGATCCCGTTGGGTCACCTTGTTGACGAGGTACTTGTAGAACCATCCGTAGCCGCTGGCGTTGTTTGGGTCGCTGCTCGGTTGGTAGTGGCGTTGCGGGAAGCACAGGTACGGGTTGTTGTCGGGGATGGGCTCCCACGTCGAGTCGCACACCACGCCGCCGTCCGGGATGGTGGTGTACTCGACGAGGGTGTCACCGCCGGTGCCGTTGGTCGCGGAGGTAAGCCGGTAGTGCATGTACTGGGGCCCGCCGGTGGAGTCGACCCGGTTGGCCTTCCTGGTGCCGCCGAACTGGATCTTCGGCTCGGCCTTGGTGGTGCCGTCAACGCCCCGGCCGGTGTGCTCGATCGACTGCAACCACAGGTGTGGCGAAGTGTTGGATTCGCCGGTGTCCGGGTAGTTCTGCGTCAGCTTCCACTCATCGACGGTGCGCCACTGCGGCGGAGTACCTTCGTCCAACACCATCGTCCGAATCCCGGCCAACCGCTTGGTGGTCAGGAAGGTCGGGCTGCGGTTTCCACAGGGCAGGCCCACCTCGCAGTAGAGGTCCCACGGAGTGTCGGGGTACTTTTCGCGGATCGGGGTGCCGTCGGCGTTGAGGCAAGGCTCGCTGGTGCAGCGCTCGGCGGTGTCGAACTCGACGCGCATCGGCGCCCGCTGCCCGTGCTCGGTGCCGGCTCGGTCGCCGTAGTCGATGTAGTCCAGCTGCGCCGCGACGTCATAGGTGGTGGAAGCGGCGGTGCCGGCATAGGTGCCCTGCTGCTTCGTATAGCCGTAGGTCATCGACGTGCCGTGGGTATCGACGACGTAGTCGAGGTTCCACCGGTAGGCCTGGCTGCAGCCGCTGGAACATGGCTCACCCGGGTTGTTGCCGATAACCGGCACCGTCTGCACCGAGTTCGTGTTCTCGTTGTCGTTGCTGTAGCGCTTGTTGATGCCGAAGTAGTAGCGGATGCCGTCCTGGGTGGTGACGCGCCAGAACTCGTTGTCGTTGTCGCCGTTCTTGACGGTGTAATCAGGCCAGGCGGTGCTGTCGTCGAACTTTTCGATGCGCAGCCCGTCGTCGTTGGCTGCCCGCCACACACCCGATGCGGTATCGCGGACTAGCGGTGACGCCTTCCCCGCGAACACCAGCGTCGCATTGTGCGGAGAGAACCCGCAGAGGTCACCGACGTTGGGCAGACCATCCTGGGCGCACGGCCGGTAGGAGCGTTCGACGTAACCGGCCTGCAGGTCCCAGCCCTCACCGACCCAGGAGGTCTGCCCGTTCTGGGTCGAGGTCTGCCCGTCCACCCTCCCGCTGTCATAGGTCAGCGCAAGGTTGGGCTGCGGTCCGGCACCCGCCGGCGGAACCGGCAGCGGATAGCTGTAGGTGAAGCTCCCGCTCTGATTGCCGGCCGCCCAGGAATACGCCTGCGACATGTTCGTCGAGGCGAACGTGCCGCCACCGGACGACGAACCAGCCGTCAACGCCAGCACCGAAGCGCCCTCAGTACCGGTCAACATCACGTCCGCGGTCAGCGTGGTTTGCGCCCGCACCGCCGCCAGGTCCCGCGGAACACGACAGCTCGCAACGGCAGGGGTAGTGAGCACACAGGCAGGAAGAGCCACCAGCCGCAGCCGGCCGGCGTAGTCCCCGCCGTAGGCTTTGGCGAACTTGGCGAAGTCGACTCCGAGCCGGACCTTCCCGGCCCCGCGAGCACCGTCGGCCCGGGAAACGGCCAGCACCGCACCGGACACTCCCGCCGCCTTCGCCACCTTACGGTCGAGCACCCGCACCGTCACCGATGTCGGCATCAGCTCCGGCCGCTTGATAGCCCGCTGCTCATCCTCCGCCGACACCGGGACCAGAGGACTGACCACAACCGGCAGGTCCCCGACAACGGTCCGGCGCCCGGACGCCACCACCCTCGCAGATCCCGCTTTCGGCAGCAGACTGCTACCCAGTCGGGTGACTCCACGCCCGTCGGTCTGCGCCTTGACCGCCGCCCGAGGCTTGACCTTGCGAGTCGGCACCGGCTTCTGCGACTGCACTGCCGGTTTCGGCTTCGGTGCCGCGGACGCCGGCACCTGCGCCAGCAAACTCGCCGTCAGCGCCACCACCAACCCGACCGCCAGCACTGGCCAAGACCGGCTCCCCGCCAGCCTCACCAACCAGCCGGATCCCCAACCCGCCCGCAACCGCCGCCGAACCCCCGCGCGCCCCACCACGAGACCTCCCACATCGACACACCAAGTTCCGAGGACGCTACGTGCAGTGATTCACGCATGGCAATACCTAACATCATCGATTACTTAGAGGAACAAGCGCCTGGTAGACGGCATGATCACGCCGACCTGCGGATAGCCTCTTGACCACCCCCGGAAGATGTCTTCGCCGATCACCTGGGGTGACGTAAGAAATCTACAGATACATCAGGACCATTCAGACACTTTGCAGCTCATGGCCTGTTGCCTTGGAAACCCTCACAGGGCCGCACAGGCGAGCGGCGTCAGCTGGCCCCGTCGAAGAACTGAGAGCGGAGGGACAGCGCAGGATCCCACCGCCACCTAGCATGTCCCGCCATGCATACCCAACCCATACAAATCGATGGCCTCGCCGGGCCGGTCGTCGTCACCGCACCCACCTTCGGTGCCGCATCGATCACCGTCGGACAGCAAGACGCCACCCGCACCCGCGGAAACAGGTACATCCTACCGGCGGCCGACGGAACGCTCGTCGACGCCAAGCTGACCAGCGGCCTATTAGACCCCTACCCGAGCCTCGAGATCGCGGGCGTCAAACACCGTACTGGGCCACGTGTACCGGCCCTGCTACAGATCATCACCGCCCTGCCATTTGTCGTGTTCATCCTCGCACTCCACGGCGGGGTGATCGGCGGGATCGTCGCCGGCGCTGCCATGGTCACTAACGTCAAGATCGCACGCGGAAGCCAATCCACCGAAGTCAAAGCACTGCTCATGCTCTGCGTCCTCGGCGCCAGCACGATGGCCTGGCTTGCCGTCGCCGCACTCCTCCAGCAAGCCGTCGATTCGGCCTGAACCGCGTCAAGACTCGCAGCCACAAGCGCGCGGGTCGTCGACACCGCTCGCTGCCCACTGCCAGCGCTCGCAGCCGCCGCGACGCTGGCAGGACCGGCGTCGAGGCCATTTAGCCATGTAGAGAGGAACGGCGACGGCGGCGACTTGCGGTCGGGGCTGATAGCGAGCGTGCCCCGCCCCTCGGCCTTGGACTCTTCGGTCTTCCCGAAGAGGTCACCGAGCAGGGAGCCCTGCTCACAGGGTTGCCGGTGGGATTCGGATCTCAGCTCGCGGGATCCATGTCGACGCCACCGAGTAGGCACCCAGAGCCGTACGTCAATGCGGTACAGCCCTAGCGATTGGCGTCGGCAGGCCTGGGCCGATAGCCGGCACCAGTCAGGCAGGAGCAGCGAACCTTGACCACTTCGGGGTTCTCTGGGAGGTCACGCCACACCGCTCGACCGCATCACCGCAGGTCAAAGCCTCGTCCCTGTCCGGTGTCGGTGAGCACTTCGGGCGCGGCGACCACTTTGCCAACCTGCACCCAATCTGCTCCCAAGTGCAAGGCCAGGCCGTCCAGCCGCTACTTACTGCTGCAGCCTGCGCATACTCCCCTGCCAGGCAACATAGAACGCCGTCGACTGCCGCGCGAAACCGCTGAGCACTCCGTGTGAATCAGGATGCTGCACCCAGTCTGACCTGCAGAAACGAGAAGCCGCAGGTAGAGGCGGGTGCAGTTGAGCGCCGTCACGCGCTGTTGGATGCAGTTCAACGCGGTTGAATGCATTCGGCTGCTCCCCACGTGCTCCCCGATCCCCGGCAGCCGACCGCGGCGTCGCCCGGCGCCTTGGCGCTCCGCTTCGACACGTCCTCAAGAAACAGGACCGAGGCTGACGCTTACTCAGCGCGACCGGTGTGCTGAGCAGCGCGCGCGGCTGGCGGCAGATGAGCGCGCTGCTCAGCACGCGTTGCGTGAGACTGATCGTGTGACCAATCGCCTCGTATAAGAAATCACGGGTGCCCGACCCTGGGTGTGCCTGCCCACTCCGCAGGCTTAAAGCCGAACCCACTCTCCGAGTCGTTTGGCTGGAGCACCGTCGATGAAGGCTGCGATCTCCTCCGTTGCCTTGGCCACGCTGGAGACGAAGCCACCCGAGAATGTGCAGTCGCCGCCGAGCACCGGGAGTTCGACGGTTGTCGTCGCGGGCAGCACGCCATCCCCAACAAGAAGGCGGCAGTCGTCCGGGGACTCAAACAGGTGCATGACTGCGTGGTCCCCTCTGAACGAGAACGTCAACAGAGGGTAGTCCGCCTCGACGCGGCGAACCTCCGTGTATCCCTCGCCGGCGCCGAGAAGGTGCTGGAGCCGCGACATGAAGCCGTCGACGTCAGACCGGGTCTCCGTGGAGGCCAGGTCGCCACTTCCGGGATCGGTAGCGATCCATGCCACGTCCATGAGTGTCTCCATCAGGCGAGTCGAGGCGTCGCACGCAGCCTCTCTCACGAGCGTGCAGGGTGCGCTGTCTTCGGCATGTCCGGCCGCCAACCAGCCCGACCCGTCGTGAGGCCGGCGGCAAGCGGATCGCGGCAGATCCGGATACGGCTACAACCGTCCTCGCGCGCGACTGTTACCCGAGCAGCGGACAACCTGGCGATAGCAGGGTTGTCCGCCTGTGCCCAAGATAGCCAACGAAGCCGTTAGCGATCGGTGAAGAGGGCAGGAGTCGAGAGCGAGACCCGAGAGTTCCAGGGGCGGCCAGACCGACTATGCGAGGGCGACGTCATGGCCGGCGCCGCCCCGAGGAACACCAGGACTGCAGTGACACCGGCAGTGAACCACGTGCCGGGCGGGCGGCGAGGCCGACCCACGCACGTGGTCCACAGCCGGTGAATGTCAGAGCTGCCGAAGAATGGCCACCTTGTCGTACGCGACGGCGACAACGTCCGGCTTCCCGTCCCCGGTGACGTCACCGATGGCCACGGAGTCCGCCTGGGGCCCGACCCCGTCGACCGTGTTCGTCGTGTACCCGCCGAGCTTCCCGGTCGACCGCTGCAGATAGACGCTCACCGCGCGCCAACTGTTGTGCGCGACGACGAGGTCCTTGCGGCCGTCGCCGGTCAGATCGCCGACGGTGAGGCCAGACGCACTGTCGTAAGCGGGATACCTGGTCGGCGTCGTCACGAGCCCACCGGCACCCTGCGCGAAGACCTGGACGGCGGCGTCCGGAGTGTTGCCGTCAACGCTGGTCACCAGGTCGGCCCGGCCATCGCCAGTCACGTCACCGACCGCCGCGCCGCCGCCGATACGGCGGTAGCCGGTCTCGTCCGCCGGCGTCCGGTAGGTCGTCGCCGGCCCGAAGGAACCATCCGCGCGGCGCAGCCGCACCCAGGTGCCGTGGCCGTAGAACTGCGCGATGTCGATGCGGGCATCTCCGTTCAGGTCGGCGGCGAACACCTGGTCCACGGGTACGCCCGCGATGAACGGCCCTGTGATGGTCCGATATGCCTGGAAGGCGAGCGCTGCAGTTTGCCTGTAGATCCTGACCTCGCCCCGCCTTGCGCCGACGACAAGATCCGGCCGTCCGTCCCCGGTCATTTCCGCGATCGCCACGTCCTCGGCCCCGCCGGAGACCAGCAGCGGCGCGGCGAGGCGCCCGCCCCGCTGAAACAGCACATCGACGCCGGCGGACGACGACATTGCCACGTCCGTGCGGCCGTCGCCGTCGATGTCGGCGACCGCGAGTTGCACGTTGCTGTTGTAACCGCCGTGCGCCTTGATCCTGGTGGGAGCGCCGTAAGTGTGGTCGGCCCGCTGGGCGAATACCAGCACAGAACTCGTCTGCGTGCCGTCGACGGCATCGATGCCGACGACGATGTCACCTCGCCCGTCACCAGTGACGTCGGTGATAGCGACGGCGCTGGTCGCAGTCGACCCCGTGGCAAGGTACTTGGCGGCCGCAAAAGTCCCTCCACTCGCCGCCCCAGCGGGCATCGGCACCGCCAGCCCGGCCGCTATGGCGAGCGTCGCGGCGATACCGACTGTTACACCTCTGTCCATTGTGCCCCCGTTAAGTCCTGGCCCTCGATCGACGACCGTTCACGCGCCACGTGCCCTGATCACCGCCGTCGCAAACCCCTGCCACGCCAACCTGTGGACAGGCATGCACCCCCGCGCGCGCTGAACTCCTTGTCAATCACCCGCCGGTCATCACTGAGGCTCGCAACATCCGTGCCGTTGATGAAACGGGAGGTGACCTCTTCGGACTTGCCGAAGAGGTCACCGCTCAGGAAGCCCTGCTCAGAGGTTTGCTGGTGGGATTCGGGTCTCAACTCGCGGGATCCATACCGACGCCATCACGACGGCGCCCAGAGCCGTACGTCGATGCGGTATGGCCCTCGTGATCGGCGTTGGCAGGCCGCAGGCCGACAGCCGGCACCAGCCAAGCGGGGAGCAGCGAACCCTGACCACTTCGGCGTTCTCTGGGAGGTCACACCGACCCGCTCGTCCACATCGCCGCAGGTCAGCGCACTATTCCTTGTCGGACCTCGGTGAGCACTTCGGACGCGGTGACCACTTCGCCGAGCTGCACCCAATCTGCTCCCAAATGCAAGGCCGGGCCGTCGAGCGGCTCCTTACCGCTTTGACCTGCGGATACTCACCTGCCAGGCAACATAGAGTGCTGTCGACTGCTGCTCAATATGGCTGAGCACTCCGTGTGAAGCAGGACGCCGCACCCACTCCGACCTGCAAAAACGCGAAGCCGCAGGCAGGGGTGGGTGCAGTTGCGTGCCGTCCGGTGCCGTTCGGTGCGGTTGAGGGCCGTTCAGTGCACCCTGTTGCTCCCAACCTGCTCCCCGATCCAGGGCTCACGCGGCTGCTGCGGCCAAGCTGAGACGGACCGTCCTGCAGGTCGTTCGTTAGAGATCGTGGCCGCTTGCCCGAGCGGCACTGGCTAACGCCGACGCCCGGCCAGCGACCGTTCGGCTCAGTCGCTCCCGCCCCGCTCCCACGGCCCGGTCGTCGACCAGACGTGCTCAGGAATGCCGCGCATTATCAGCGGCAGATCCGGATACCGAATCGCTGGCAGTGGCCGTGGCATCAAGCGACGCAGAACGCGTTGCCCTCGGGGCCCTGCATGACGACGTGGCCCGAGCACGTCGCCTTACCACTCCTCGCGGATCACCGTCGCGCCAGGGGCGACCAAGTCGGGGACTTTCTGCCGGATCAATCGGGCGCGCTCGACCATGTCCCAGGGGCCTGGACCGGCAACCCGGAAGTCGATATGCATGCGGTTCTTGCTGGACATCTTGCCCGAAGTGCATAGGCAACCTCGACAAACCAAGAACCGAACCAGCTTCAAATTCCGGCCAACGTCAGCACGTGATCGAATCCGCGAAGCTGGGCTGGCGAACTCACCATCGGCAGTACCAGGGCCGGTATCCCGGCGGTCACGGAACCGCCGTCGCCGCTGGGATGGTCACCGACCATCAGCGTTCGATCTGACTGTGCCGCCAGGGCGTCGAGTGCGGTGCGCCAGATCCGTACATCGGGTTTGACGAAGCCGACCTCGTAGGAAAGAACGAATGCATCAATGTAGCGGTCAAGCCCGTGCCTCGCAAAGCATTTGCGAATGTCCCAGCCGACGTTACTGACCACACCAAGGCGAATTTCGCGGGCACTCAGTGCGGCGATAGTGGACGCCGTGTCCGCGTACGGCTCGAGCGCTTCGGCGTGCGTTTCGTGCAGCGCTCGCGCAAACGGCAAGTCCACCCCACGGATTTGCTGCAGGACAGCCAGAATCGCCCGGTCCCACACCTGTGGGTCCAAGTCCCGGGCGATGTGAGCAGGGTCCGTAGCCGTCGTCCGCAACAACTCAGCGAAATCCGAGGCGATGCGCTGCGCCTCACCAACGGCCACCTCTCGGCCGACCAAGGCCGCCGCGCTGCCGATCCAGAGGTTGGGGTCGCGGGCGAACAGGGTCCAAGCGAAATCGAACAGGACGGTTGTCACGGGTTTCGAAGGCACCAGGTCACCCTAGATCAGCGGGACGATTGACGTGGATCATGATGCTCCGGACTGCGCTCGACGCAGAACAGGTTGCCCTCCGGGTCGGCCCTGGTCACCCAACCGGGGCCGTTGGGGCTTGCGAT
Organism: Micromonospora sp. NPDC004551; assembly: GCF_040609975.1. Taxonomy (NCBI): domain Bacteria; kingdom Bacillati; phylum Actinomycetota; class Actinomycetes; order Micromonosporales; family Micromonosporaceae; genus Micromonospora; species Micromonospora sp. NPDC004551. Next base: position 15,958 of record NZ_JBEXLM010000059.1, read on the forward strand.
GATCCTCGTACTCGGGTCGCGCCCGAGCCCCTTCAGCCGCACGACCTCCTCATCGCGTGTCCCGTCGGTCGGCATGACATCGATATGCATTCGGCGACCGGTTCTTGGTTCAGCGGCTTTCCCCTCGGGCACCTTCAGGAAACTAATGGCGGGGCCGGGCCATCCGGGTCGACGATCGACGCGTTGTCGGGCTCGTCGAAGCCAGATTCCTTGACATAGCCGAGGGCCAGCGCCCAGAAAGCGGCGATCCGCTGCGGATGGTCGGCATCGCATCCCAAGGTCCAAAAAGTCGCCATGACGCCAACGTACGGGGGCTGCGACCCGCTGTCATCGGCATGACAGTGCGGCGCCAGGCGCGCGCGGACAGCGGCAGAATAGTGCGCCCTGCACAGTCCCGAACTGCTATCACGGCGGGCCCATCAGGGCAGAGCGACTGACTCGGGCCTAGCATGCTCGTCGTGCTCGAACTGTCGGACGACCTGTTGCGGCTGGAGCCCGGTCAGATCGTCTACCTTTCACCGCTGCGGTCAGGCCCAGCTGCCGGTACCTGGGCAATCACCGTACCGCTCGCGCCGTTCTCCGCAGCCGACCGTTTCGATCCCGCGACCTTCTGTCCAGGCATTGATGGACCCGAGATCATCAAGACGGCGATCCGCGGCGAGTTCATTGATCTACCCGGCAGCAACCTGTCTGCACTGACCGATCGAACCTTCGACTTCCCGATCAACCCGCACGCTGGCTACATCGATGCGAGCATCTACCTGGGTGGGGGGCACAATCCGGTCGACATCACCCGCATGGAGTTCGGTGCGGCCCATTCGCAGTACATCAACGTTGTACTGCACGCTGCGTTCGACTTCACCCAGGAAGGCGTCGAGATCGCGAACAGGTCAGCGGTCTTGCACGTCAACCTCCAGTTCGAGCAGCTCGACTGACCCCGACCGACCGAAGACTGGCAGGCCAACGTACTCAACTCGGCTACTTGTTTCATTGACCTGCGACCGTGGCCCGGCCAGGCTTCGGTCGAGGCGCCCGGGCTGTCGCTCTCAATTCGGCTGCCCA
>NZ_JBEXLM010000060.1:0-17007 GCF_040609975.1 Micromonospora sp. NPDC004551
CACCCCCCCCACTTCCTTCGCGGGGCGCTGGCCCGCCCCCCCGCCGGCGCGCCGAGGTCGGCCAGTTCGGCCAGCGTGTCGGCGACGCCGGGGGCGTCCGGACCGCGCCGGCTGACCAGGATCAGCCGGCGGGTGCCGTGCCGGGCGAGCCAGGTGGCGGCGTACCGGCCGATGGCGCCGGTGCCGCCGGTGATGAGCACGGTGCCGGGCGGCTGCCAGGCCGGGGTGTCCGGCGCCGCGGCGCGGGGGGCCCGGGCCAGCCGCCGCAGGTGTGTGCCCAGGGGGCGCACGGCGAGCTGGTCCTCGCCGTCGGTGTTGGTCAGCGCTCGCAGCAGGTGCTCCCCGGCAGCCGGGTCGAGGTCGGCCGGCAGGTCGAGCAGCCCACCGATGTGCGCGGGGTGTTCCAGGGCGGCGACCAGGCCGAGGCCCCAGGTGGTGGCCTGGGCGGGATACGCGAGGGGGTCGCCCGGGCCGGTGCTGACCGCCTGCCGGGTGACCAGCCACAGCGGGCCGGCCGGCGCGGCGTCGGTGACGGCCTGGACGAGGGTGAGGTTGCCGGTGAGCCCGGCCGGCACGGTCGGGTGGTCGGGGTGGAGGCGCTCGTCCAGGGCGAGCAGCGAGACGACCCGGGTGGGCCCGCCGGTCGCGAGCCGTTCGGCCAGGTCGGCGCGGCGGACGGTCGCCGCGTCGACGGCCACGGTACGCACGCTGCCGCCGGCCGCGCCGATCAGCTCGGAGATCCGGTCCGCCGGCTCCGCCGCGGCGCCGGCGGGCACGACCAGCAGCCAGTCCCCGTCGGCGGCGCCGGCGGTGAGCTGCCGCCGCGGCCAGGTGATCCGGTAGCGCCAGCCGTCGGCCAGCGCGTCGGCCCGCCGCCGGTGGTGCCACTCGGCGAGGGTGGGCAGCTGCGCCCGGAGCGGCTGGTCGGGGTCGACGCCGAACCGGGCGGCCAGGGCCTCGCCGTCGCCCGCCGTGACGGCTCGCCAGAACGCCTCGTCGGCGGCACCCGCCTCGGCGGGGGCCGGCCCGGCGGCGCCGACCACGTCGCCGTCGCCGACCGGCCAGTACCGCTGGTGCCGGAACGCGTAGGTGGGCAGCTCGACCGGATCGGCGGCGGGCAGCAGCGCCGCCCAGTCGACGCGTACGCCGTGGCAGTGCAGCCGGGCCAGCGCGCCCAGCAGCGCGGCGGCCTCGCCCCGGCCGGGACGCTGCACACCGGTGACCAGCGGGCCGCCCTCCGGCAGCGCCTCGGCGGCCAGGGCGGTGAGCACGCTGTCGGGGCCGACCTCCAGCAGGGCGCCCACCCCGAGGTCGCGCAGGTGGGTGACGGTGTCGGCGAAACGCACCGCCTCCCGCACGTGCCGCACCCAGTAGTCGGGGGTGCAGATCAGCTCGGGATCGGCGACCCGGCCGGTCAGGTTGGACACCAGCGGCACGGCCGGCGGGGCGTAGCCGAGGCCGGCGGCGACGGCGGCGAACTCCGCGAGCATCGGCTCCATCAGCGGGCTGTGGAACGCGTGGCTGACCGCGAGCCGCTTGGTGCGTACCCCGAGGGCGGTGAAGTGCGCGGCCAGCGCGGTCAACGCGTCGTCGGCGCCGGAGACCACCACGGCGGCCGGGCCGTTCACGGCGGCCAGGGCCACCCGGTCCGCGTACGGGGTGACGGCGTCGGCCACCTCGGCCTCGCCGGCGGCGACGGCGAGCATTCCACCGCCGGCCGGCAGTGCCTGCATGAGCCGGCCACGGTTGCCGACCAGCGTGCAGGCGTCCGGCAGGGTGAGCACCCCGGCGACGTGCGCGGCGGTGATCTCGCCGACCGAGTGCCCGGCGACCAGGTCGGGGCGGACGCCCCAGCCCGCCAGCAGCCGGTGCAGCGCGACCTCGACGGCGAACAGCGCGGCCTGCGTGAAGGCCGTCTGGTCCAGCAGGTCGGCCTCGGCGCTGCCCTCGGCGGCGAACAGCACGCTCTTCAGCGGCCGGGGCAGGTGCGCGTCGAGGCGCTGACAGACCTCGTCGAGGGCCTCGGCGAAGGCGGGGAACGCCTGGTACAGCTCACGGCCCATCCCGGCGTGCTGCGCGCCCTGCCCGGAGAAGAGCACGGCGAGGGTGCCGCCCGGCGCGGCGACGCCCCGGTGGAGGGTGGGGTGGCTCTCGCCGGCGGCGAGTGCCCGCAGCCCGGCCAGGTGGCTGTCCCGGTCGGCGGCCAGCAGCACGGCGCGGTGCCGCAGGTGGGACCGGGTGGTGGCGAGCGCCCGGCCCACCGCCGTGTCCGGGTCCGGCGCGGTGGCGACCCAGTCGGCCAGCCGGGCCGCCTGGGCGCGCAGCCCCTCCTCGTCGGCTCCCGACACCGCCCAGGGCAGCAGCGGCGGCGCCGGCCACGGCGCGGCGTCGCGTTCCGGCGCGTCGTCGGGTTCCGGCGCGATGTCCCCGGCGGGCGGAGCCGCTTCGAGCACGACGTGGGCGTTGGTGCCGCTCACGCCGAACGCCGACACCGCCGCCCGGCGGGGCCGGTCCAGCTCGGGCCACGGCCGGGCCTCGGTGAGCAGCGCGACCCCGCCCTCGGACCAGTCGACGTGCGGGGTGGGCTCGTCGACGTGCAGGGTGGGCGGGAGCACGTCGTGCTGGAGCGCCAGCACCATCTTGATCACACCGGACACCCCGGCCGCCGCCTGCGTGTGGCCGATGTTGGACTTGACCGACCCGAGCCAGAGCGGCCGGTCCGCGGGGCGGTCCTGCCCGTACGTCGCGAGCAGGGCCTGCGCCTCGATCGGGTCGCCGAGGCGGGTGCCGGTGCCGTGCCCGTCGACGGCGTCCACGTCGGCCGGGCTGAGCCCGGCGTTGGCCAGCGCCTGCCGGATGACCCGCTGCTGGGCGGGGCCGTTCGGGGCGGTGAGACCGTTGGAGGCGCCGTCCTGGTTGGTCGCCGAGCCGCGGACCACGGCCAGGACGCGCCGGCCCTCCCGGCGGGCGTCGGAGAGCCGTTGCAGGAGCACCAGGCCGGCGCCCTCGCCCCAGCCCGTGCCGTCGGCGGCCCCGGCGAACGACTTGCACCGCCCGTCGGCGGCGAGGCCGCGCTGCCGGGCGAACTCCAGGAACGGCCCGGGGGTGGCCATCACGGTCACGCCGCCCGCCACCGCCAGGTCACACTCCCCGGCCCGCAGCGCCTGCGCGGCCAGGTGCAGCGCGACCAGTGACGAGGAGCAGGCCGTGTCGACGGTGACGGCGGGCCCCTGGAGCCCGAAGGTGTACGAGAGCCGGCCGGACACCACGGCCGCCGCGTTGCCGGTGGCCTGGTAACCCTCGGTCTCGGCCCGGGCGGCCATCAGCAGGGTGGCGTAGTCCTGCCCGTTGGTGCCCACGAAGACGCCGGTGCTGGTCTCCCGCATGTCGGCGGGGGCGATGCCGGCCCGTTCGAATAGCTCCCAACCCGTCTCCAGCAGCAGCCGTTGCTGCGGGTCCATCACCAGCGCCTCGCGCGGCGAGATGCCGAACAGCCCGGCGTCGAACCCGCCGACGTCCGGCACGAAGCCGCCTTCCCGGGCGTACGAGGTGCCCGGGGCGTCGGGGTCGGGGTGGTAGATGGCGTCGAGGTCCCAGCCCCGGTCGGCGGGGAACGGGCCGATGGCGTCCCGGCCCTCGGCGACCAGCCGCCACAGCGCCTCGGGGCTGTCCACCCCGCCCGGGTAGCGGCAGCTCATCGCGACGATGGCGATCGGCTCGTCCAGTGCGGCGACGGCCCGGGTGGGCTCGGGCGCCTGCTCGGTGACGCCGAGGATCCGGTCGGTCAGCCAGGCGGCGAGCAGTGCCGGGGTGGGCCGGTCGAAGACCAGCGTCGCGGGCAGCCGCAGCCCGACCGCCTCGCCGAGCCGGTTGCGCATCTCCACGGCGCTGAGCGAGTCGAAGCCGATGTCGCGGAACGGCCGGTCCGCGCCCACCTCGTCGGCGGAGGCGTGTCCGAGCACGGCCGCGGCGTGCACCCGGACCAGCTCCAGCAGGGCGCGGCGGCGTTCCGGCCCGGCCAGGCCGGCGAGCCTGCCGCGCAGCGGGGACGCCTCGGCCGGCTCGTCGTCCCCGGCCCGCGTGGTGGCGAGGAGGCGGGCGACCTCGGGGATGTCCTCGATCAGCGGCCGGGGGCGGGCCAGCGCGTAGGTCTGGTGGAACCGGTCCCAGGCGATGTCGGCCACGGCGAGGGTGACCTCGTCGTGGGCGAGGGCCTGGGCGAGCACGGCGACGGCCAGCTCGGGGCGCATGGGCCGGACGCCGGAGCGGAACATCTGGTCGGCGGCGCCCTCGGTCTCCATCATTCCGCCGCCGTCCCAGGCGCCCCAGGCCACGGCGGTGGCGGGCAGGCCGCGCCGGCGCCGGTCCTCGGCGAGGGCGTCGAGGAAGGCGTTGCCGGCGGCGTAGCCGCCCTGGAGGCCGCCGCCCCAGACACCCGCGCCGGAGGAGAACAGCACGAACGCGGCCACGTCACCGCCGAAGGTCGCGTCGAGGTTGGCGGCGCCGGCCACCTTGGCGTGCAGGCCGTCGGCGAGCCCGGCCAGGTCGGTCTCGGCGAGCGGACCGGCGTGGGCGACCCCGGCGGCGTGGACGACCGCGTCGATCCGGACGCCCTGCCCGGCGAGCCCGTCGACCAGCGCGCGCAGCGACGCGCGGTCGGCCACATCGCAGGCCGCCACGGTCACGGTCACGCCGAGGGCGGTCAGCTCCGCCGTCAGCTCGGTGGCGCCGGGCGCCGCCGGACCCTGCCGGCTGGTCAGCACCAGGTGGGCGGCGCCGTCGCGGGCCAGCCACCGGGCCACGTGCGCGCCGAGCGAGCCGAGGCCGCCGGTGACCAGGACGGTGCCGGCGGGCCGCCAGCCGGTGGCGTCCGGCGGGGTCTCGGTGGCGCGGACGAGCCGGCGGGCGAACAGGCCGGAGGTGCGTACGGCGAGCTGGTCCTCGTGCCCGAGGCCGGCGAGGGCGACGGCGAGCCGGCCCCGGGCCCGCCGGTCCAGGGTGGACGGCAGGTCGACCAGGCCGCCCCAGCGGTCGGCGTGTTCCAGGGCGACGACCCGGCCGAGGCCCCACACCAGGGCCTGCCGGGGATGGTCGAGGGGGTCGGCGCGGCCGGTGGAGACGGCGCCGCGGGTGGCGCACCAGAGCGGGGCGCCGCTGCCGAGGTCGCCGAGGGCCTGCACGAGGGCGAGGGTGCCGGCGAGCCCCGCGGGCACGACCGGACGGTCCGGGTGGTCGGCCTCGTCGAGGGCGAGCAGGGAGAGCACCCCGGCGACGCCGTCGAGGTCGAGGTCGGCGAGCTGCCCGGTCAGCGCGGCGCGGTCCGGGTCGGCGACCGACACCGGGACGACGCCGGCCCCGGCCTCGCCGAGGGCCTGGACGACCTGTCCGACCAGCGGGTCACCGGCGTACGCGGCGGGCGCCACGAGCAGCCAGGTGCCGTGCAGCCGCGCGGACGACGCGGCGGCGAGTGGCTGCCAGCGCACCTGGTAGCGCCAGGAGTCCACCGTCGACTCGTCGCGGCGGCGCTGCCGCCATTCGGAGAGCAGCGGCAACGCCCCGTCCAGCGCCCGGGCCTCGGTCTCGTCGATGCGCATGGCGGCGGCGAGGGCCTCGGCGTCGGCCCGCTCGACGGCGTCCCAGAACTGGCGGTCGGCCTGGTCCTCGACGGTGGTCACCGGGCCGGTCCGCACCGGCGTCTCCGGCCAGTACCGCCGCCGGTGGAAGGCGTACGTCGGCAGTGGCACGGCCGGGCCGGAGCCGACGCCGCACACCGCGTTCCAGTCCACGCCGACGCCGCGGACGTGCAGCTCGGCCAGGGCGGTGAGCATCCGGGGCCAGCCGCCGGCGTCGCGCCGCAGGGTGTTCACCACGGCGGCCTCGTGCTCGCCGGCGTCGATCGTCTCCTGCATACCGAAGCTGAGCACCGGGTGCGGGCCGACCTCCAGGAACACCTGGTGGCCGTCGGCGAGCAGGCTGCGTACGGCCTGCTCGAAGTTCACCGTCTCCCGCAGGTTGCGGTACCAGTAGGCGGCGTCGAGGGTGGTCGTGTCGGCCTGCCGGCCGGTGAGCGCGGAGTAGAACGGCAGCTCGGCGGGGCGGGCGGTGATCCCGTCCAGGCTGGCCAGGAGCCGGTCGGCGACGGCCTCGACGTGCGGGGAGTGTGAGGCGTAGTCGACGTCGAGGGGGCGGGTCCGCACCTCGTCGGCCGCGCAGGCCGCGACCAGTTCGGCGAGGGCGTCGGGGTCACCGGCGACCACCACGGATCCGGGGCCGTTGACGACCGCCACCGAGAGCCGGCCGTCCCACCGTTCCAGCAGCCGGCGGGCCCGGTCGGCGGGCAGGCCGACCGAGACCATGCCGCCCTTGCCGGCGATGTCGGCGAGCACCTGGCTGCGCAGGGCGACGATCCGCGCGGCGTCCTCCAGGGAGAGAGCGCCGGCCACGCAAGCGGCGGCGATCTCACCCTGGGAGTGCCCCACGACCGCGCCGGGCCGTACGCCGAGGGAGCGCCACAGGCGGGCCAGGGAGACCATCACCGCCCACAGGGCGGGCTGCACCACGCCGGACGCGACCAGTGGCGGGGCGTCGTCGGCGCCGCGCAGCACGTCGGTCAGCGACCAGTCGACCCACGGCGCGAGGACGGCCTCGCACTCGGCGATCGACGCGGCGAAGACCGGCGAGCTGTCCAGCAGGTCGACGGCCATGCCGGGCCAGTGCGCGCCGTGTCCGGAGAAGACGAACACGGGCGCGGTGGCGCGCAGGACCGTGCCGGTCACGACGGTGGGGACGCGCTCACCGTCGGCGAGCGCGGTGAGGCCCTCGGCCAGCTGGTCCCGGTCCTGGCCGAGCACGACGGCCCGGTGCGGGAACGACGCCCGCGTGGTCGCGAGGGCGTACGCCACCTCGGCCGGGCCGATCTCCGGGTACGCGGCGAGGTGTGACCGCAGCCGGGCGGCCTGGTCCGGCAGCGCGGCCGGGTCGGCGGCGGACAGCGCGAGCGGAACGATTCCGGCGTCGGCGGCGGCGCCCGGCTGGAACTCCGCCGGGACCGGGGGCTCGGGAGCGTGTTCCAGCACGACGTGTGCGTTGGTGCCGGAGATGCCGAACGAGGACACGGCGGCGCGGCGCGGCCGGTCCACCGCCGGCCACGCCGTCGCCTCCGTCGCCAGGGTGACGGCCCCGGCGGACCAGTCGACGTGCGGGGACGGTTCGTCCACGTGCAGCGTGGACGGTACGAGGCCGTGCCGCATGGCCAGGACCATCTTGATCACACCGGCCACGCCGGCGGCGGCCTGGGTGTGGCCGATGTTGGACTTGATCGAGCCGAGCAGCAGCGGCCGGTCGGCGGGCCGTTCCTGGCCGTAGGTGGACAGGAGCGCCTGCGCCTCGATGGGGTCGCCGAGGGTGGTGCCCGTGCCGTGCGCCTCGACCGCGTCCACCTCGGCGGGCGACAGCCGCGCGTTGGCGAGGGCCTGGCGGATGACCCGCTGCTGCGAGGGACCGTTCGGGGCGGTGAGCCCGTTGGACGCGCCGTCCTGGTTGACGGCGGTGCCGCGCACGACGGCGAGGATGCGCCGGCCGTCCCGCCGGGCGTCGGACAGCCGCTGGACCAGCAGGACGCCGGCGCCCTCGGACCAGCCGGTGCCGTCCGCCGAGGCGGCGAAGGACTTGCAGCGTCCGTCCCGGGACAGGCCGCGCTGACGGGAGAACTCGATGAACGTGCCCGGCGTGGCCATCACCGTCACACCACCGGCCAGCGCCAGGTCGCACTCCCCCGACCGCAGCGCCTGCACGGCGAGGTGCAACGCCACCAGCGACGACGAGCAGGCGGTGTCGACGGTGACCGCCGGGCCTTCGAGGCCGAACGTGTACGCCACCCGCCCGGACAGGACGCTGGCGGAGGTGCCCGTGCCGATGTAGCCCTCGACCTCGGCGGGCACCTCCATGAGGCGGGAGGCGTAGTCGTGGTACATCACGCCCGCGAAGACGCCGGTGCGGGAGCCGCGCAGCCGCGCCGGGTCCAGGCCGGCCGACTCGAACGTCTCCCACGACGTCTCCAGCAGCAACCGCTGCTGCGGATCCATGGCCAGCGCCTCACGCGGACCGATCCCGAAGAACCCCGGATCGAACTCCGCAGCCCCGTACAGGAACCCACCGTGCCGGGTGTACGACGTCCCACTACGGTCCGGATCGGGGTCGAAGAGACCGTCGAGGTCCCAGCCCCGGTCGGCCGGGAACTCCGAGATCCCGTCCCCACCCGCGGCCAACAGCTCCCACAACTGCTCCGGGCTCTCCACCCCGCCCGGGTACCGGCACGCCATGCCCACGATCGCGATCGGCTCGTCGAGGCCGGTCGTCGTCGCCTCGGCCGGGCCGGCCGTGTCCGCCCGGCCACCGGCCAGCTCGGCGTACACGTGGGCGGCGAGGATCTGCGGCGTCGGGTAGTCGAAGACCAGCGTGGAGGCCAGCCGCAGCCCGGTGGCGGCGTTCACCCGGTTGCGCAGGTCCACGGCGGTCAGCGAGTCGAAGCCCAGCTCCCGGAACGCCCGGTCCACCGGCACCGCGTCCGCGCCCCCGTGCCCGAGTACCTGGGCGACCAGCCCACGGACGAGGCCGTCGACCTGGTCGCGGGCCTCCTGCGGGTCCAGTCCGGCCAACCGGGCGGCCCAGTTGCCGCGGCCCGCCTGGCGGCGTGCGGTGACCGGGCCGAGCAGTGCCCGCAGGAGGGACGGCACCTGGCCGCCGGCGACCTGGGCCCGCATGGCCGGCACGTCGACGGCGGCCGGTACGAGCGCCGGCCGGTCCGCGGCCAGGGCGGCGTCGAACAGCTCCAGCCCGGTCTCCGGGCTCATGGCGGCGAGGCCGGCCCGGGCCGACCGGGCGCGGTCGACGTCGGACACCGACGCGGCCATGCCGGCCGTGTCCCACATCCCCCACGCCAGACTGACCGCCGGCAGGCCGGCCTGCCTGCGGTGCGCCGCGAGGGCGTCCAGAACGGCGTTCGCGGCGGCGTACGCGGCCTGGCCCGGGGATCCGAGGATGCCCGCCACCGACGAGAACAGCACGAACAGGTCGAGGTCCCGATCGCGGGTGGCCTCGTGCAGCCACCAGCCGGCGGCGGCCTTCGGGGCCAGCACACCGGCCAGCCGTTCCGGGCTGATCGCCGAGACCACGCCGTCGTCGAGCACACCCGCCGTGTGCACCACACCGGCCAGGCGGCCGGGGACGCCCGCGACCAGCGCGGCCACCCCGTCCCGGTCGGTGACGTCGGCGGCGACCACCGCCACCCGGGCGCCGAGGCCGGTCAGCCGCTCCGTCAGCGCGTCGGCGCCGGGGGCGGCGGGGCCCTGCCGGGACACCAGCAGCAGCGACCGCACGCCGTGTGCGGTGACGAGGTGCTCGGCCACGAGCGCGCCCAACGACCCCGTCCCGCCGGTGACCAGCACCGTGCCGTCGCCGAGGGCCGGCGCCGCCCCGGCCGGCGTGGCCTCGGCCGACGGATCGACGCCCGGCGAGGCGACGGCCGGTGGGATGGCGGCACGGACCAGGCGTGGGGTGAGCACGGTGTCGGCGCGCAGCGCCACCTGCCCGCCCGTGGCGGACAGGTCCTCGACGACGCCGGCCAGCACCGCGAGGACATCCTCGTCCAGGTCCCGGTCGAGGTCGGCCAGGACGATGCGCTCCGGGTGTTCCGACTGGGCGGACCGGAGCAGACCCCACACCGCCGCACCGGCCAGATCGGTGACCCGGTCGTCGTCCCGGGTCGCCACCGCGCCCCGGGTCAGCACCACCAGCCGCGAGTCGGCCAACGCGTCCGCGGCCAGCCACGCCTGCACCACGCCGAGCACGTCCGAGGCGGTCGCCAGGACGGCCGCCGGCACGTCCACGCCCGACAGTGCCCCCGGCTCGTCCACGCCGGACAACCCGGGCACCGGCAGGACGAGCACCCGGGGAGCGTCCGCTCCCGCCTCGACCGCGGCGAGCACCGCCGGCACGTCCGGATACCCCGGCAGCCCGCCGCGCAGCCCGGCCGTCGCACCGCCGGCCATCGCGTCGCCAGCCGCCGAATCACCGGCCGCCGCATCGTCAGCCACCGCATCGCCGGCCGTCGTGTCGCCGGTGGCGGCGAGCAGTGCCCAGCCGGGTGGGTTCTCGACGGGCGGGACCGGCTCGGCCTGCCACACCACCTCGAACATCGACCGGGCCGCGGCGCCCGGGGCGGTCACGCCGGTCAGCTCCCGCAGGACCAATGAGTCGACCGACACGACCGGGGCGCCCGTCTCGTCGACGGCGACCAGCCGCACCGCGGAGCCGTCACGGGTCAGCCGTACCCGCAGCGCCGCCGCGCCGGACGCGTGCACCTGGACGCCCTCGAACGCGAACGGCACCCGCGGGCCGCCGCCGTCACCGGAGAGCAGCAGCCCGACCGGGTGCAGGGCGGCGTCCAGCAGCGCGGGGTGCACGCCGAAACCGCCCGCACCCGCCACCATCTCCTCGGGCAGGGCCACCTCGGCGTACACCTCGCCGTCGCCGGTCCACAGCCGGCGCAGGCCCTGGAACGCCGGCCCGTACGTCAGGCCGTGCCCGGCCAGCGCGGCGTACCAGGCGTCCGGGTCGACCTCAGCCGCGGTTGTCGGCGGCCACGCCGGCAGGCCTGGCCCGTCGGCGGTGGCGGGTTCCAGCACACCCTCGGCGTGCCGCACCCAGCCGGCCTCCGGGTCGTCCTCGCCCTGGGCGTGCACGGTCACGGCGCGGGCGCCCGCCTCGTCGGCGGGGCCGACTCGCACCTGCACCCGGATTCCCCCGGACGCGGGCAGCACGAGCGGCGCGGCGACGGTCAGCTCGCGGAGCCGGGAGACGCCGACCTCGTCGCCGGCCCGCACCACCAGCTCGACCAGTGCGGCGCCGGGCAGCACCACCACGTCGGCGACCGCGTGGTCGGCCAGCCAGGGGTGGGTGGCCAGCGACAGCCGGCCGGTGAGCAGCACCATGTCCTCGCCGGCGACCGAGACGGCCGCGCCGAGCAGCGGGTGCCCGGCCGCGCCGAGCCCGGCGCCGGAGACGTCGGCGAGCCGGCCGACCGGCTCCAGCCAGTAGCGCTCGTGCTGGAACGCGTACGTGGGCAGGTCGACCGGGCGGGCGCCGGTGCCGGCCAGCAGGGCGTCCCAGTCGACGGCGAGTCCCTCGGTGTGCAGCCGGGCGAGCGCCTCCAGCACGCCGCGGGGCTCGGCCCGGTCCTTGCGGACCAGGGGCACCAGCACGGCCGCCGGGTCGGCGAGGCAGCTCTCGGCCATGGCGGTGAGCACGCCGCTGGGGCCCAGCTCGACGTACGTGCCGACGCCGGCCTCGGCGAGCCGGTCCACGGCGTCCGCGAAACGCACCGCCTCCCGGACGTGCCGTACCCAGTACTCGGGTCGGCACAGCTGCTCCGGTTCGGCGATCCGGCCGGTCAGGTTCGACACGATCGGCACGGTGGGCGGCTGGAACGTCAGCCCCTCGGCCACCGCGGCGAACTCGGCGAGCATCGGCTCCATGAGCGCGCTGTGGAAGGCGTGGCTGACCCGGAGCCGGTGGGTGGGCGTACCCCGATCGGCCCAGAGCGCGGCGAGCGCGTCGACGGCCTCGGCGTCGCCGGAGACGACCACCGCGGCGGGGCCGTTGACGGCGGCGATGCCGGCGCGGCCGGCGACCCCGGCCAGCGACTCGGCCACGGCCGCCTCACCGGCGGCGACGGCGAGCATGGCGCCGCCGGGCGGCAGCGCCTGCATGAGCCGGCCCCGGGCGGCGACCAGGGCGGCCGCGTCCGCGAGCGACAGCACCCCGGCGACGTGCGCGGCGGCCAGCTCGCCGATCGAGTGGCCGACCAGGAGATCCGGGACGAGCCCGAACGAGCCGGCGAGACGGAACAGGGCCACCTCGACGGCGAACAGGCCGGCCTGGGTGAAGACTGTCTGGTCCAGCAGTTCGGCCTCGGGCGTGCCGGCCGCCGCGAACATCACCTCGCGCAGTGGCCGGGGCAGGTGCGGGTCGAGCTCGGCGCAGAGCTCGTCCAGCGCGGACGCGAAGACGGGGAACGCGGCGTACAGGTCGCGGCCCATGCCGGCGCGCTGCGCGCCCTGCCCGGAGAACAGGAAGGCGACCCGGCCCCGAGGAGCGACGGCGCCGGTGACCACGGCCGGATCCGGCTCGCCCTCGGCGAGGGCGCTCAGCCCGGCGAGCAGCTCGTCGCGGTCCCCGGCGAGCACCACGGCCCGCCGGTCCAGCCCGCCGCGGCTGAGCGAGGACGCGGCGAGGTCGACCGGCCGGATGGTGTCGTCGGCGGCCACGTGATCGGCCCAGCGGCGGGCCTGCGCGGCGAGGGATTCGGGACCGCGGGCGGAGAGCAGGACCGGCGCCAGGGGCGGCGCGGCGGCCGGCGCCGCCGGTTCGGCCTCCTCGGCCGCCGGGGCCTGCTCGATGATCACGTGGGCGTTGGTGCCGCTGATGCCGAACGATGACACGGCCGCCCGGCGCGGCCGGTCGGTCCCGGGCCAGGGCCGCGCCTCGGTGAGCAGCTCGACGGCCCCGGCCGTCCAGTCGATGTGCGGCGACGGCTCGTCCACGTGCAGCGTCCGGGGCAGCACACCGTGCCGCATGGCCAGGACCATCTTGATGATCCCGGCCGCACCCGCCGCCGCCTGCGTGTGACCCAGGTTCGACTTCACCGAACCCAGCCACAACGGCGGCCCACCCGCGCGGTCCTGCCCGTACGTCGCCAGCAGGGCTTGCGCCTCGATCGGGTCACCGAGCGTCGTACCGGTGCCGTGCGCCTCCACCACATCCACGTCGGACGGCGCGAGCCGGGCGTTGGCCAGGGCGTGCCGGATCACGCGCTCCTGGCTCGGGCCGTTCGGTGTGGTCAGTCCGCTGCTCGCGCCGTCCTGGTTGACGGCGCTGCCCCGGATCACCGCGTGGATCCGCCGGCCGTCGCGTTGCGCGTCCGACAGCCGCTGCAGCAGCAGCACACCGACGCCCTCGGCCCAGCCGGTGCCGTCCGCCGACGCGGCGAACGACTTGCACCGGCCGTCGGCGGCGAGCCCCCGCTGCCGGGAGAACTCGGCGAAGACGCCGGGGGTGGACAGCACGGTCACGCCGCCGGCCAGGGCCAGGTCACAGTCGCGCTGGCGCAGCGCCTGCACCGCGAGGTGCACGGCCACCAGCGACGACGAGCACGCCGTGTCGACGGTGACCGCCGGCCCTTCGAGGCCGTAGGTGTACGCCACCCGGCCGGACACCACGCTGCCGGAGTTGCCGGTGCCGAGGTAGCCCTCCACGCCCTCGGGCAGGTCCAGCACCCGGGAGGCGTAGTCGTGGTACATCACCCCGGCGAACACCCCGGTGCGGCTGCCGCGCAGCCGTTGCGGAGCGAGGCCGGCGGACTCGAACGCCTCCCAGGCGCTCTCCATCAGCAGCCGCTGCTGCGGGTCCATGGCGAGGGCCTCGCGGGGTGAGATGCCGAAGAAGCCCGGATCGAACTCGGTCGCCTCGTAGAGGAACCCGCCCTTGTCGGTGTACGAGGTGCCCGGGTTGTCCGGGTCGACGGAGAAGAGCCGCTCCAGGTCCCAGCCCCGGTCGGTCGGGAAGTCCCCCACCCCGTCCCGGCCCTCGGCGACCAGCTGCCACAGGTCGTCCGGGCCGCGTACGCCGCCCGGGTAGCGGCAGGCCATGCCCACGATCGCCATCGGCTCGCGGTCCTTCGCCTCCACCTCGCGCACGCGCCGCCGTGCCTCACGCAGGTCGGCCGTGGCGCGCCGGAGGTAGTCGAGGAACTCTTCCTCAGTGGGCATCGGGCCACTCCGTATCGGGGTCAGAGGTCCGGGACATGCGCGGTCAGGCCGTTCCGAGCTCGTCGTCGAGGAGGTGGAACAGTTCCTCGGCGCTGGCGGAGCTGAGGTTGCCGTCACCCGTGTCGGCGTCGGCGGGATCGCTGTCGGCGTACGTCCAGAGCGAGAGCAGCTCGCGCAGCCGGGCGGCGACGGCGGCGCGGTCGGCGTCGTCCGCGGCGATCGCGCGCATGGCGGTCTCCAGCTTGTTCAGCTCGCCGAGCACGGACAGCGCGGAGGTGGTCCGCTCGGCGAGCAGCGCGCCGCGCAGGTGCGCGACCATCGCCGCCGTGGTGGGCCGGTCGTAGATCAGGGTGGACGGCAGGCGCAGCCCGGTGGCGGCGGTGAGCCGGTTGCGGAACTCCACGGCGGTCAGGGAGTCGAAACCCAGCTCGACGAAGCCCCGGTCCTCGTCGATGTCCCGGATCGAGGAGTAGCCGAGGACCGCTGCCGCGTGCGTGCGGACCAGGTCGGACAGCACCCGGTCGCGCTCCGTCTCGGGCGTCACGGCGAGGGTGTCGCGCAGCGCGGCCGCCACGTCTCCGGCGGGGTTCGCGGCCGGGTCGGCGCCGGCGGGGCGGACCAGGCCGTGCAGTACCCGGGGCAGCGCCGGCCCGAGCCGCCCGAGCACGGCGTGGTCCAGGCTCACCGGCGCGATCATCGGTTCCGCGTGGCGCAGCGCCTCGCTGAACAGCTCCATGCCCTCGTCCGGCCCGAGGGGGCGAAAGCCGGCCCGGCTCATCCGCCGCTCGTCGACGTGGCCCTGCGGCCCGCCCGGCTCGTCCGGATTGGCCCACGGCCCCCACGCCATCGAGCAGACGGTGAGCCCCCGCGCCCGGCGGTGGTGGGCGAGCCCGTCGAGGAACGCGTTGGCGGCGGCGTGGTTGGCCTGGCCGGGACCGCCGAACAGCCCGGACGCGGAGGAGAAGAGCACGAACGCGGCGAGGTCCAGCTTCTCGGTCAGCTCGTGCAGGTGCCAGGCGGCGTCCACCTTGGGCCCGAGGACGGTGTCGAACCGGGCCGGGGTGAGCGCCGGCAGCACCCCGTCGTCGAGGATCCCGGCGGCGTGCACCACGCCGACCAGCGGCCGGTCCGCAGGGATCTCGTCGAGCAGCACGGCGAGAGCGGCCCGGTCGGTGACGTCGGCGGCGACGACCTGCGCGCTGGCGCCGAGGGCGGTCAGCTCGTCGACGAGGTCCGCCGCGCCGGGCGCGTCGGGGCCGCTGCGGCTGACCAGCAGCAGGCGGGGCACCGCGTGCCGGGTGACCAGGTGGCGGGCGACCAGCCGGCCGAGCGCGCCGGTGGCCCCGGTGACCAGGACGGTGCCGGCGGACAGCGTCGGCTCGGGCCGGTCCTGCGGCGGCGGGCCGAGCCGGGCCAGCCGGGGCACCCGGAGCCGGCCGGCCCGGATGGCGAGCTGCGGTTCGCCGGTGCCCAGCGCCGCCGGCACCGCCACGGTCGAGCGGGGGTCGTCGTCGAGGTCGAGCAGCACGAACCGGCCCGGGTTCTCGGACTGGGCGGAGCGGACGAGCCCCCACGCCGTGGCGGCCGGCAGGTCGGCGGGCTGTTCGCCGGGGTCGACGCAGACCGCGCCCCGGGTGAGCACGACGAGCCGGGCGTCGGCCAGCGGCTCGCGGGTGAGCCAGTCCTGCGCCAGCGCCAGCGTCTCGTGGCTGACCAGGTGCGCGGCCCGGGCCGGGTCCGGCTCGTCGGCGCGCTGCCCCACGCAGGTGGCGACCACCGCGTCGGGCCGGGCCGTGCCGCCGGTCACCGCCGCGACCAGCTCGTCCAGGTCCCGGTACGCCTCGACGCCCGGCCACTCGTCGGCGTCGCCGAGCACGGCGATCCGGGCGGTGCGCTCGGTGCCCGCCTCGGGGGTGGTCCAGTCGAGCCGGTGCAGCGACCGGTTGGCCGTCCGGCGGGCCGCGTCGAGCTGGTCGGAGCTGATCGGGCGCAAAACGAGCGCGTCGAGGGAGGCGACCGGCACGCCGCCGGTGTCGGTGACGGTCGCGGCGACGGAGGCCTCGGTCGAGGTGAGCCGGACCCGCAGCTCGCGGGCCCGGGTGGGCCGGATCGCCACCCCGGTCCAGGAGAACGGCAGCCCCGGCTGCGCCTCGCCGGGTGACGCCGTGGCGGCGTCGGCGCGGCCGAGGACGCTGGCGCCGATGGCGTGCAGCGCGGCGTCCAGCAGCGCCGGGTGCACCGAGAACGGGCCGGCGGCCGCATCGGCGTCCAGCGCCACCTCGGCCAGGATGTCGCCGCCGCTGCGCCAGGCGGCGCGCAGCGCCCGGAAGACGGGCCCGTAGTGGTAGCCCTGCCCGGCGAGGTGCGGGTAGAGGGTGTCCAGCGGGATCGGCTCGGCGTCGGCGGGCGGCCAGGCACTGCCCGCGGCCAGGGTCACCGCCCGGGTGGGGGCGAGCAGGCCGGTGGCGTGCCGCTGCCACTGCCGGGCCGTCCCCGGCCGCTCGCCGCCCTCGTCCGGGTGGGAGTGGATGGAGACCGGCCGGCCGCCGTCGCCGTCGGCCGGGCCGACGCGGACCCGCAGGTCGACGCCGCCGGTGTGCGGGATGACCAGCGGCGCCTCCAGGACCAGTTCCGCGACGTGGGCGGCGTCGACGCTCCGTCCGCTCCAGGACGCCAGTTCCACCAGGGCGGTGCCGGGCAGCAGGACAGTGCCGAGCACGGCGTGGTCGGCCAGCCACGGGTGGGTGGCCAGCGAGATCCGCCCGGTGAACAGCAGGCCCTCGTCGCCGGGCAGGTCGGCCACGGCCTGGAGCAGGGGGTGGTCCACCGCGTCGAGGCCGGCCAACGGCAGGGCGGCCGGGTGGGTGCCGCCGCGCGACAGCCAGTACCGGTCCCGCGCGAACGGGTAGGTGGGCAGGTCGGTGGTGGGTGCCGGGGCGAGGACTCTGGTCAGGTCGACGGGCAGGCCGAGGGTGTGGGCGGTGGCGAGGCTGGTCAGCAGCCGGGTCGGGTCGTCCTCGCCCCGGCGCAGGGTGCCCAGGGTGTGTCCGGTGGTGGCCGTGTCGTCGAGGATCGCCGCGACGGGCAGGGTGAGCACGGGGTGGGCGGACACCTCGATGAACGTGGTGTGCCCGGCGGCGACGGCGACGCGCACGGCGGCGTCGAACTGCACCGGCCGGCG
>NZ_JBEXLM010000061.1:0-16634 GCF_040609975.1 Micromonospora sp. NPDC004551
GGTCGTTCACACAGAGACTCACGCGATGACCCACCTCTATGCCCGAGGCACGCCGAAGCAGGTCAACTTCTACACCACCCGGCGGGACGCAACCGGGGGAGCAGTGAACGACGGACATGAGCGGACCATCCTCGCGGCGCACGTCCGAGGGCTCGATGGCATGTGCGCCGGCTGCCGTGCGTGGTGGTCGCGGCTGGCGCCGTACCCGTGCTGGCAGGTGGAATGGGCGACCAGCCGGCACGCTCGGACGATCACCGCTCGCTTTCTGGAGGGTGTGCGGTGACCACCCACGGCCCGGTCATGCCGATCTGGAGTTGCGGAGGCTGCGACCTGCCCTGGCCCTGCCCCACGCGAAAGCAGGAGCTTCGGGCTGAGTACGCCAACGCTCCGGTGTCGCTGGCCCTCTACCTTGGCTCCTACCTCGTCCAAGCCACCGAGGACATGCCCTGGACACCGGCCGGCGTACTACACCGCCGCTTCCTCGGCTGGACCAGGGCGGCGGACCAACTCATGTCAGCAGTACAGCAGCGAAGTACAGCAACCACGCCAACCGAACCGAGACGAGAGGCGCACCAGCAGGCCGTTTGACCTCGTATCAAGCCCGAACCGACCGGCACGCCGAGAGTTCGCACCGAAGAGGTCACTGGTTCGATCCCAGTATCGCCCACCATAGATATTCCCAGGCAGGAAGCCCGTCGCCGGTTCGGCCGGTAACGGGCTTCCGTGCTGTCGCCCCTTGAATTGGGAGCAGATTGGGAGCAGGCGGTCCGGCTTAGGTGTCCCACCGCCGTCGGCCGCCCGGCCGCGGTACTGGTTACCGTTCCCGACCGCGCCGCCGGCTGATCGTGAAGCCGGACGTACTGCGACCGGCACCCGTCTGAAGAAAGGGCGGCCCGCTCTGGCTCACCCGCGTGACCGACGGCCGTCGGTCCGGTGGGCCGCCCACTCGCCGGTCCACATCGCGAGGTCGTGTACCCAGCCCTCGGTGCTCTGCCGGGACTTCGCCGACCACTTCGATGCGTTCCTGGACGCGAAGTGGTCCAGGACGTCGCGGTCAGTCGCCGTCCATGCGGGAAACTGCGCTAGCCATTCTTCTGCCTGTGCGGCGCTGTGGCCGCTGCCGATCAGCCACTGGACGAGCAACGCGAGTTCGACCCATGGTGCGGCCTTGGTTGCCCACGCCCAATCGACGATCCGTAGGCCGTGTGTGGTCACGATCAGGTTGGCCGGGTTGAGGTCGGAGTGGATGAGTGTCTCGCCGTCCATCGCCGGGTGCGCGAACCCGAGCCGGGCTGCCGGGGTGAACCATGGCTCGCCCGGCGCGGGAGTCTCCTGAAGCGCCTTCAGCGCGACTCCGAGCAGATCGAGATCCGCGTTGCCGGGTGACAGGTCGGGGTGAGGACCGGCAAGATGCTCGGTCCCCACCACCAGCCAGCCATCGGACTCGAAGTGCCACAGAACTGCGGGTGGGTGCCGGTCGATGGCCCGGGTTGCCGCCAGCTCGTAGCGCAGTGACCGAACGTTCAACTCTCCCAAGGCCGCCTTGACGAAGACCGACCCGGCGGGCCCGGTGACCGTCGAGGCGATCTCCGCGTGGTTGCCACTGCGAGCCGGGGTTACGGCGAAGACTCCACCGATCCGTTCGGCGATCCCTGCTGTGACACTCTCAGGCAGAGCAGTCCAGTCGCTACGCATCGGTTCTCTTCTCTGCTACTTGCCGGGCTGAGGCGGGTTCGGCGGACAGCAGGACTCGGCCTCACCACCCCAGAATTCCATGTCGACCCGGTAGCCAGTGTCGTGCAGCGCCGCGAGTGTGTAGGTGATGGCGATGCCGTCCTGCATGGCCTCGGTCAAGACCGGCCGGTGGTGCAACGTCAAAAAGGCGGGTGGTTGTGAGAGCCGTGGCCACGGCCCGGGAGAGGTGAATCTGGGCGGGTCTCCGGTTCTGCCCGTTACGTCGGTTTGGTGTTCAGCATCGCGGCGAGCCGGCGTAGGCCCCGGGTGCGCTGCGGCGCGGACTGCTCCTGCTCGCCGCCCGAGGACCCGGCCTGCGGTTTCCGCGTCGAGGCCGGATCACCGTCCGCAGCAGCACCGCTTCCGCTTCCTTTCGTGGAGGCTCGGGGATCAGCGCGAGCGCCATCTCAGTGCCGCAGGGACGGTTCGGACAGCTCCGGCGGAGCCCGTCACCTCGACCGAGTGACGGGACGCAGCCGGCGCCGCAGTGCCACCACGCCGAGGGTGCCGAAGTGGGCGACCGCGAGCAAAAGCAGCACCACGGCGTCCCAGAAGCCCGCCGTGCTGGGTCCGGCGGCGACTTTGGCGGTCGCGTCCTGGACAAAGCTGATCAGGAGCGGCAGCCCCAACATCAGAAACTGCCCGACGAAAATCGCCACACCCAACACCAGGAACAGGGAGTACCAGCGCACAATCCGGAGTTCCCGGGCCGGCACTGAGGACAAATCGTACGGCTGCGGTCGGCGCACGAGGCGGGCGAGCTGGTTGCCGACGTACTGCCAGGTGTCGGCCATCAGATTGCCGAGCCGCAGCCAGGTGACGATCACGTAGTACACGTCGGTCCGCATGAAGAATGCTAGTTCGAGCAGCAGCGTGACCAGACAGAGGAAACCGATTGCCCGGATCGGCTGGCCCTCCCAGCCCACCAGTTGTGCCAGCAGGCTCAGCAGCAGCGCGCTCATCGTGAACGTCATGCCGGCCAGGTACGGGGCGTACCGCTGACGCCGGGGCAGTGACCGTACCGCCGACATGTCGGTCTCGGCGACGAGCAGGTGCAGCCGGTTGCTGATCCGCAGCACTCCGGTGCAACCGCGTGCCCGTACCGTGAGCAGATGCGCCGCTTCGTGGGCGAGCAGCAGGCCCCAACTGAGTACGGTCAGGGCTACCGCATCCGCAGCGACACCGAGACCAAGCCGGCCGTCCGCGCCGGAGGGAATCAGGTCCGGCCGCACCGCCATGAACACCGGGACGGCTACCCACACCATGGCCCAGACGACCAGGGCGGGCCCGCTCACGAGCCAAGCCACGCGCTCGGCGGGCACCGAGCTGAGCAGGTGCCAGCCGCGCATCTGTGGTCCCGCCGGCCCGACCGGCTGGGCAACCGCCTCGGCTTCGACGCCTTCATCTCCCGCCGTGCGTACGAAACCGCAGTCAGCCAGCGTCGCGAGGAAGTCGTCCAGGTCGGGCGGCTCGCCGTACCGTTGCGCGAAGTTTGCCGAGACTTCGGCCAGAGTGAGGCCGCGCTGCATGTCCTCGATCAGGGTGATGCCCGGTTCCGGCAGACTGACGAAAACGCCGGTCTCCGGGCGGCCGACTTCGGCTGCCCCGTCCTCGACCTCACCGATATGCAGCGGGTAAAGCGTGGCGGTTCGCTTATCCTGCGCCGGGGCGCTCACCCTGCCACCTCCGTCAGCGGCGCCGGCACCGGAACACTCCCGGTGCGGAGATGCCCGCATACGTCGCAGTCCGGGTCCTTGACACCGTCGTTGAACCGGATCTGCATGGTCTGCAGATCGAAGATCAGCTTACGGTTGAGAATGGTGGGCTCGGCCACTCCCGTCAGCAGCTTGACCGCCTCCAGCGCCACCAGGCTACCGATGAGCCCCGAGACAGGAGCCGTGCATGGATTGACGGTGCGATCGCCGACGTGCTCCATCGCGTAGCGCATGATGGCCCCGTATCCCGGCACATTGGCGTGAGCACGACGTTGTTCACACGCGAAGCAGGCGGTCACTCCTGGTGAATGCAGGAACAAGTTGACGGTCAGACCGTCGTTGGCGCCACGGACCCATGGCACCTGCTCGGTCAGCGCCGCCTCGTTGAGCCAGTCATAGATGCGGATCCGCGGCCGGTCTGCCGCACAGATCAGCAGATCGCGGCCCTGCATGCAGGCGCGCGCGTCGTCGACGCCACTGACTCGCCGGTTGATTGTGGACACGGCGACGTGCGGGTTGGCTGCTGCCACTCGCCGCGCCGCAGCCAGCGTCTTGGGCGAACCGACGTCGGCGTCGGTGTAGAGGACCTGCCGGTTGAGGTTATGCAACTCGACGTTGTCGTCGTCGATCAGCAGCAGGTCACCCACGCCGGCTGCCGCCAGGGCCAGCGCTACGTACGAGCCCAGGCCGCCGATCCCGAGCACGGCCACCTTTGCGTCGTGCAGCCGGGCTTGGAAGTCGTAGCCGGTCAGTGGCGGGTGGTGGAAGAACGAGAAGAACTCGGCGTTGCGTCGGTAGCGCTCGACCTCATCCGGCCCGAAGATGGCGGGCGGCATCACGGCCGCGTCGTCGAGGTAGCCGGCGTCCTCGAGCATGGACACCGCTGTCTCGACCTGCACCGCGGTGATCTCGGGATCCCTGGCACGCATCTCCGCGACGAGTTCGGACATCGACCGTGTGCCGTCCAGCAGTTGAAGGAGTTGCCAGACGTGGCGTTGCTCGTCGTCTTTGATCTCACCGGCAATGCCGAAATCTGCGCCACCGATTCGGATGGTCCCATCGTCCAGCGGAATTGGCGGAAACATGCTCTTTATGCGTGGCCTGTCCATGTCATCCTCCTCAACACCGCGGCGTCTGGGCGGGCCGAATTCGGCCCGCCCAGACAATTGGGGGTAGATCAGCAGTCGGTGCAGCCGCAGCAGCCGTCGGCGGCGGCGGTGGTCTCGATGCGCTCGAGCTTGCGGACCTCGATCTTCATGCGAATCCCCTCTCTCTTTCCTGCGCCGTTCTGATGTTGGCGCCGTATGCGGAAGGTAGCGACAGTCATCTATTGCGTAAAGGTCTATGCCGCACGGTTTACACCTGCCGAGCTGATCAACATCGTCCGGCGGCGCCCAGTCGAGCAGCCGACATAGGCGGCATTGAGGGCAGACGTAGCGAAATACTATTGTCACCCCGATTCCACATGAGTCGACAGATTGCTGGAGGGGTGAATCGGTCAATATCGGCCGCAGGTCGTCAAGGTGGCCCCGCGTCAAGAGCGGGCGAGACGACTCTCAATCAACCTTAAGTGGCAGAAATCCGAGACGTGCGTATTCCAAAATTTAGGGATCTTTGTGCTCATGGCGGAAACTCATTGAAGTCAGAAAGATCAATTCCTGCCCTCATTTGCGCAATTCCCTGCACCCGGCCCCAAGGGGCTAGCCTCCGGCTTTCGCCAACTGCTGATCAACACCGCAGCCGCCGGCCAGACCGAGTCCGACGCCCGCCGGGCCGGGGCCGGCTCCGCTACAGCGGCCGAACCCACCCTGTGCGGTCGGCGCAACGCCGCTAGGTGCCTGCCTCTGCGTACGCGCAGCAGCCAGCTGGTCCCATTGCCCATCAATAGCTACAGCCGCTACCGGCGAGCCGGTTCGGGCCGCTCGACCGGCCGGAATCCTTGCGCTACACCCAGGCCCAGCCGACAGTCGTCGCCGAGGTTGACGTCGACACCGCCTACGAGCACCACCGGTGGCGCCACCGCGTCCGCTCCCTGCGTGTCCACCAGGAGTGTCGGTTGGGCGAGCACGGCGAGGAGAACCACCGAAGCGGCGAGGCGTCGGGCCATGACGGCGAGCATAGGTGGCGGTCAACTTCCGCCTCTCGCCGTCCCCACACCGCGCCGACATGGGCGCCGGGTGCCGTCAGGAACGCGTGTCCGGTCGGCGGTGGCCGAAGCCGGCGGGGCGCTCGGCGTTGCGTCGCCCGCAACTCTTGTGACCCCGACAGTGTCCTGCTCAACCGATCCCGGAGGCAGTTGTCACAGGCGGGTGAGTCTCTGGTCGAGGGCGGTGTGGCGGCGTCCGGCGCTGACGGTGCGGATCGCGGCGGTGAGGGCTCGGCGGGAGCCGACGAGGACGACGAGTTGTTTGGCGCGGGTGACGGCGGTGTAGAGCAGGTTGCGTTGCAGCATCATCCAGGCGCTGGTGGTCAGGGGGATGACGACGGCGGGGTATTCGGAGCCTTGGGAGCGGTGGATGGTCATGGCGTAGGCGTGTGCCAACTCGTCGAGTTCGTCGAAGTCGTAGTCGATGTTCTCGTCTTCGTCGGTGCGTATCGTCAGGGTCTGCTCCTCGGTGGACAGGGCGGCGACGATGCCGAGGGTGCCGTTGAAGACGCCGGCCTGGCCCTTGTCGTAGTTGTTGCGGATTTGGGTGACTTTGTCGCCGACTCGGAACACTCGCCCGCCCATCCGCCGCTCCGGCTGCCCCTCTCGGGACGGGGTGAGCCGCTGCTGCAGCAGGGTGTTCAACGCGCCGGCGCCGGCGGGGCCGCGGTGCATGGGGGTGAGGACCTGCACGTCGCGGCGCGGGTCGAGCCGGAACTTGGCGGGGATGCGGGTGCAGGCGACCTCGACGGTGAGGGCGGCGGTGGCGTCGGTGTCGTCGCAGGCGAACAGGAAGAAGTCCGGCAAGCCTTGCAGGAGGGGTGGGCGGCCGGCGTTGATGCGGTGAGCGTTGGTGACGACGCCGGATTGGGCGGCCTGGCGGAAGATCTGGGTCAGCCGCACCCGGGGGATGGTGGGGGCGGCGAGCAGGTCGCGTAGGACTTCGCCGGCGCCGACGGAGGGGAGTTGGTCGACGTCGCCGACCAGCAGCAGGTGTGCGCCGGGTGGGACGGCTTTGACGAGTTTGTTGGCCAGGATCAGGTCGAGCATGGAGGCTTCGTCGACGACGAGCAGGTCGACGTCGAGAGGGTGGTCCCGGTCGTGGGCGGCGTCCCCGCCGGGGCGCAGCTGCAGCAGCCGGTGCACGGTGGCGGCGGGGTGGCCGGTGAGCTCCGAGAGGCGTTTGGCGGCCCGTCCGGTCGGCGCGACGAGGGTGATCTTGGCTTTCTTCGCGGCGGCGAGTTCGACGATGGAGCGGACGGTGAAGCTTTTGCCGCAGCCCGGACCGCCGGTCAGCACCGCCACCTTCGAGGTCAGGGCGAGGCGGACCGCCTGCTCCTGCTCCGGGGCGAGGTCGTTGCCGGTGCGGGCCTTCAACCACGTGAGGGCCTTGCCCCAGTCGACGTTCGTGAAGTGGGGCAGCCGGTCGGCGGGGGTGTCGAGCAGGCGGTGCAGGGAGCTGGCGAGGGACTGCTCGGCGCGGTGGAACGGCACCAGATACACCGCCTGCACCGCTCCCCCGTCGACGGCGGTCAGGGTCTCGCGGACGACGCCCTCGCCGGCGACCAGGTCATCGAGGCAGCGGGCGACGAGGTCGGCGGGCACGTCGAGGATCTTCGTCGCGTCGGCGATCAGTTCCGCAGCGGGTAGGTAGCAGTGCCCGTTGTCGGTGGCTTCGGACAGCGTGTATTGCAGGCCGGCCATGACCCGCTGAGGGCTGTCGTGGGGGATACCGACGGAGCGGGCGATGGTGTCGGCGGTCTTGAAGCCGATGCCCCACACATCCGCGGCCAGCCGGTACGGCTCCTTGGTGACCACATCGGTAGAGGCGTCGCCGTACTGCTTGTAGATCCGCACCGCCAGGGAGGTGGACACCCCGACGCCTTGCAGGAAGACCATCACCTCCTTGATGGCCTTCTGCTCCTCCCACGCCGCCGCAATCTTCGCCGTGCGTTTCGGGCCCAGGCCCGGCACCTCGACCAGGCGGGCGGGTTCCTCCTCGATGACCCGCAGGGTGTCCAGGCCGAAATGGGCGACGATCCGCTCGGCGAACACCGGCCCGATACCCTTCACGAGGCCCGAGCCGAGGTAACGCTGGATGCCCTGGATCGTGGCCGGCAGCACCGTGGTGTAGGAGTCGACCTCGAACTGCCGACCGTAGCGCGGGTGCGACGACCACCGCCCGTGCAGTCGCAGCGTCTCACCAGGCTGCGCGCCGAGCAGCGCCCCGACCACGGTCAGCAGGTCCGTGCCGCGGTCGGTGGCCACGCGGGCGACGGTGTACCCGGTCTCCTCGTTGACGTATGTCAGCCGCTCCAGCACCGCGTCCAGAACGGCGAGCGGCGGGCGGGTTGGCGTGGTCACGCCTGACATCGTGCCGCGTGCCGCCACGGCACGGGCACCCGCCCACCCGCTCGCCTGAAACCGCGCGAGGCCCGCACACTGCAATTCGAGAGATCGACCTCAAAGCTTGGCTGCTATGGGCGAGGCGCGAGTTGGATTTAGGCGGTGAGCCTGAAAGGAAGCACCAGTCGGTAGCGAGGCACTCAGATGCCGCCACCCGTGCGCGTCCCCTCCATGGCCTGTCTGTGCAGGCTGGAGGCCGTTAGGCTACCCATATGGTCCGGGATGAACTGCTGCGGCTGCGAGCGAGGGCGGAGGCTGAGGCGGCGACGCTGGCCCAGGATCTGGAGGCGCTGTTCCTGGCATCGCGGGATTCGAATGCCGACGACGAGCACGACCCGGAGGGCGCCACCATCGGCTTCGAACGCGCCCAGTTGACCGCGCTGCTGGCCGGGGCGCGGAAGCGGATCGCTGACGTTGACGACGCGCTGCGTCGGGTGGACGCGGCGACCTACGGCGTCTGCGAACGATGCGGGCAGCCGATCGGCGATGAACGGCTCGCCGCGCGGCCGTTCGCCCGCTTCTGCATCGCATGCGCATAGGGCATCAAGGAGAGCGAACACCGGGGGCGCTCCCTAATTCCAGCGAAGCGTTTACGAGGGCCACGACCAGATGCGCTCAACTGCCGCTGATCGGGCGTTGGCTGCTCGGCTGCCGAGTTGAGTGCGTTGCGGGCGGGTGGACACACGTCTGCCTTCCGGCTAGCGTGCTCCAAGATCAAGGGGGTTGCCGTGGGCGCGTCCGGGTGGCACTACTACGTCGCATATCAGCCGGACCTCCAAGTCGCGTTGGACGGGCTACGGCGGCAGGTTTTCGAAACCGGCGACTACTGGTGGGCGGCGCCGTATGAGTACGGCAAGTCCGCCGCAGACTTCCCGAATCGGCCGCGGACGGAGGCGGAGCTATGGGCGGACGAGTCCGTCCAAGAGTCTGGTACGCACTCGATATTGGACATGTCTCGGGTATTGGCCGACGGCGAAGAGCCCGACTATGGGACAGTCCAGCCGGTCGTCGAGGCGGAGGCGCTCGAGCACCTGGGTGTCACCAAGCTGACCCGGTCGCACGTCGAGGCGCTCAAACCGCTCGCCCCGCGAAGCTGGTTCGGCCGGTGCGCGGTCTTGCACGACACTGAAGGCAACCCCAGTGAAATCTACTTCTGGGGTTTCTCCGGCGACTAGATCGCAGCGGGTAGCCGGTTGCCGCCGGCGTCCGGGCCAAGGTCCGGTCGCGCATCTGGGTGCACGCATCCGGACGCGCCGAGTACAGCGTCCTCGCGGAGGTAGACGTTGCGGGGATGCTCGACCTCGTTGGCGAGGGCGTATTCCTGGGGCAAGGGGCAGCGGTAGTAGGCGGCGCCGTGGTTGTACTGGCCTTGTATGCGGCGCTGGCAGTGTACCGGCGGTCGGGTTGAAAAGTATCTGGGGTATAGGCGTAAGTGTATGGATTTGTGTCATCTTTACCCATCGTTCCTGCCTATGCATCGGAGGCATTGACAATGCCCGGCTTAACTCGGAGACCGTCGGCTGCTGATCGGGCAGCACATGCCATCACGGGAGGACTGCTTATGAGGCGATTTGGGTCAGTGCTGATCGTCGCCGTCGCACTTGTTGTCGCGGCCACCGGCGTCCCCGCCACAGCTTCCGCGGCCACCCCCAGGCCCGCTTCTGCCGCCACGGAATCGGTCGAGGTGGCCGCTGCCTCCAGTCGCGATGCGGGCGGCCTTCTCATAACCACACCGCCGGCACCCAGCGAAGTGAGCATCGCAGCCACCCCCACGATCTCACCTTCCGTCACCACGAAGACTGTGGTGCCGGGAGGCACCTACACCTGTCCCTACGGAAACTTCTGTGCCCAGGTCTGGTCCGGTACCGCGTGGAAGGTCTTTTTCCTCTACAACTGCCGCATCTACGATCTGTTCAACTGGACGGGTACGGGCTACTGGCGAAACAATCAGACCAGCGGTGCCACTAACCCGTACTTTCTCGGCTCCCAAGGCATCCCAATCAATGTCCTTCCGTTGAGCCCGTCCTCGGGCAGCACCGACTGGGATCCTGTCTACTCCATCTCGGTCCGCTGCTGACGACGCCGAACGGGCGGACTCTCCCGGCTGAAAAACCGGGATAGTCCGCCCTGCGGCGTATTGAGGAGGCCCGCCAGGGCTAATCGACTAGACTTTCGATATCACTAAGAACGCTGATCCCGCTACAGACGTCTACATGGCCATCACCGTTAAGACGCTCAGCACAAGGTTGGCGCGCGCTGGAGGTGTGGGAACTGACCCTGACCACGGACATCGCGCGGCGAGTCAGGCAATGGCGGACTGAAGGGTGCACATGGGGCGCCATCGTTGCCTGCGTCGACGACGCCTGGGCCACGTCTCGTGCACGCTCGGTTGTTGGCCACCGCCGGCCGGCTCGACGAGGCGCTCACTCGGCTTGACGCGGCCGTGACCTGGGTCAATACCAATGAGACGGCCGACGAGCGCCGCGCGGCAGCGCCGCGGCCCTGTTGAACGCCACGCTGCACCAACCACCGCAGCTACATCTGTGGTGAACGGGCGACGGTGCTGACCGTGTCGGCGTGAGCCTGGGCGGCCGACGGCGGGGTGGGTGCGCTGATCACCAGGCGCAGGGTGCGTAGTCCTTCAGGAAGCAGCCGTACAGGTCTTCGCCCTGTTCGCCGCGGACGATCGGGTCGTAGACCCGGGCCGCGCCGTCGACCAGGTCCAGCGGGGCGTGGAAGCCCGCGTCCGCCAGCCGCATCTTCGTCGGGTGGGGCCGCTCGTCGGTGATCCAGCCGGTGTCGACGCTGGTCATCAGGATGCCGTCGGCCAGCATCTCCTGGGCGCTGGTCCTGGTCAGCATGTTCAGCGCGGCCTTGGCCATGTTGGTGTGCGGGTGCCCCGGCCCCTTGTAGCCGCGGGCGAACTGGCCCTCCATCGCCGATACGTTCACCACGTATTTGCGGCGGGCGGTCGCTGCGGCCATCGCCGGTCGCAGTCGGCTTACCAGCACGAACGGCGCGGTCACGTTGCATAGCTGCACTTCGAGCAGCTCGACCGGGTCCACCTCGTGCACCCGCTGCACCCAGCTGTTGACCGGGTCGAGGTCCGGGACCAGACCGCCGGCGTCGATGGCGGTGGCTGCGGCGATCCGTTCCGGTGAGGCGGAGCCGCTGGTCAGCGCCAGCGCGGTGAGTGCCTGTGGGGTGACCGGGGTCGACTGCGGCGCGGCGATCAGGCCCGCCGGGTCGCCCTGGCCGGCAGGTTTGGTGAACGTGATCAGCTCCGGCAGAGGGCCGTCCGGCAGGGCCGCCGCCTCCGCGGCGACGAGCTGCGCGTATGCCCCGGGCGTGCGGCGGACGGTCTGCGCCGCATTGTTGATCAGGATGTCGAGTGGTCCCTGGGCGCTGACCGAGTCAGCGAGGGCGATCACCTGGGCGGGGTCGCGCAGGTCGATCCCGACGATCCGCAGGCGGTGCAGCCAGTCCCCGCTGTCCGGCATCGCGGCGAATCGGCGGACCGCGTCGTGCGGGAACCGGGTGGTTACCGTGGTGTGCGCGCCGTCGCGCAGCAGCCGCAGCGCGATGTACATGCCGATCTTGGCTCGGCCGCCGGTGAGCAGCGCGCGCCGGCCGGTCAGGTCGGTGCGGGCGTTGCGGCGCTCCCGGTTAAGCGCGGCGCAGGGCGGGCAGAGCTGATGGTAGAAGGCGTCCACCTCGTGGTAGCGCTGCTTGCAGACGTAGCAGCCGCGCGGATTGTGCAGGAAGCCGGCCGTGGCACCCACGGTCGGGGAGGCGAGTGGGATGCCCTGGGTCTCGTCGTCGATCCGGCCCGGGGCGCCGGTGGCGGTGGCTGCCGTCACCGCGCGGTCGGCCGCCGCGATGGCCTCCCGCCGTTCCTCGCGTCGCCGCTGCTTGATCATCTTGTAGAGCTTCGCGGTGGCCCGCTGCACCCGCACCACGTCGGGGTGATCGGGAGGTAGGTCCTCCAGCGCCTCGAAGACGCTGAGACAGGTCTCCAGCAGGCTCCGATCGATGCCGTACTGACCGGTTTCGGTAATGTTGTCCGCCGTCATGCCGTCGCTGTCTCGTCCCGTTCCCTGCGCCGGATCTACCCGGCCCACCCCAAGTCCGACCCGGAACTGTACGCACCGCACGGTCTCCGACGCATCCCGCGTCTGTTCGTGTTCACGGCCGGTCCTTGGATGCGGCTGGGAGCACTCGTCGTCGGGTTCGGTGTTGAAGCTGATCATCGGCCTCGCCGACCCGGGCGCGTCCTCGGGCAGGGGATGGCAGTTCTTACGCAGTTCTGCGTAGGCAGCCCGTGCCTGGTCGCGCTCGTCGTCGTAGCCGGTCACTCTCCTGACCGGAGCCGGTGCGGCACTGACGTAGCGACATGTGGGCGCCGCGCGGCGCCATTCCGCCTGCCTGTCCTGGCACCGGGCCTGGCCGGATCGCGTCTCTCATAGCCGAGATGCTCGGCCGAACCGGTGCCGCCGCCCTGGTGATTGGTGTTGGGTGGCGAGCCGGTGACACGGTGCGGCCGGCGCCACCGGGGCGCCCCGGCGGGAGCTTTGACCCGGCCGCCCCCGGTGCGGCCGTACCGCACCGGGGGCGCCGGTCGAGCGTCAGCCGGCCCGGTAGGCCCTGATGATCGTCTGGTCGATCCCGCTGCCGCCGTCGGCGGTCACCTTGACTCGCAGTGACACCGCCTGCCCGGCGGCCGGCCGCGGCAGCGTGGCGGTGACGTCGCCGTCGTCGCCGGCCCGTACGCTCATCGGCTGCCAGGTGATGCCGTCGTCGGTGGAGGTCCACAGCTCGAACCCGGTGACCCGCTGCTTCGCCACACCGTGCGCCTGATGCACGGTGAAACCCGCCGTGCCGCCGGTCGGGTGATTGGCAGCATCCAGCGGCAGCGCGTAGTCGACCGACAGCAGCGGCACGGGGACGCTGCTGAGGTCGGACGGCCCGGTGGACCGGAAGGTCCACGCGGTGCTCACCTTGGTCGAGACGGGCAACACCCCGCTGGCGTCCAGCTCGTGGGTGAGCCGGTATTCACCCGCCTGCTGCGGGATGGTGAAGTCGCCGGACGACGCGGTGTGCTCGCCGACTAGGCGCCCGTCGCGGTACAGGGTCAGCTTCCGTTTCGCTGGTTCCTCGAACTCGTCGAAGCCGCCGAGGCAGTCGAAGCGCTGGTGCTGGTCGGCCAGCTCGACCAGGTGGACGTGCAGGTTGCCCCGGGTGCGGCGGATCGGTTTCGGCTGGCAAGCGCTCAGCGACGTCGCCGGATCGTCGTACCAGTCCGGGCGGAGCGGTTGACGGACCCAGGTCTTGGTGTGTCGGCTGCCCGGCGCGTACTGGCGATGCGCCTCCTGGGTGACCGCGTCGTAGTCGTTGTTCGGATCGGAGTAGAACGCCTCGTCATCGTAGAAGAAGCCCGGCGAGAGGTAGTCCACCCGATTGGTCGGGACGTTCTCGGTGTAAGAGTCGAGCACGTTCAGGTGGTCGGCGGTCCAGGCGTACCGCTGGTGGCCGGTGGTGGAGCCCGGCTTGTCCAGCCGGTGGAAACGCTGGTCGATCCGGGCAAACGTGGCCAGCTCGCTCGCGGTCACCTGGTGCGACAGGTTGGGGGGAATGCCGCTGGGCAGCGCCCGGACCACCTCGTAGACGAACGGGCTGGCCTGCTCACCGGGCGCCCGCAGGCTGACGGTCGTGTATGCCTCGAACCTGCCGACCGTCGGCTCGGCCATCGGCACCGCGTACGCGGCCCAGCCGCGAGCCTCAGCACCCCAGGCGACCGCAAAATCCTGGCTGACCATGGTGCCGTTCGGCGCGTACTGCTGGTAGGTGATGCCCACCTGGGCGGCCTCGGTCGGCACCTCGTCGACGCTCGCCCGCAGCTGCCTGGCCCGCCCGGCGTCGGCCACCAACGAGGTGTCGCGGTCGACCAGCACCTCCGGGTCGCCGACCAGCGCCGTCCGGCTCGCCCAGGTGTCCCAGTCGATCTCCATCTGGTAGCCCGCGACGGTGTACCGGCCGGCCGGCACCCGTACGGTCGCCGGCTCGTCCGGCGCCACGTTGGTGAACTCGGCGAAGATGGCCGGGTCGTCGAGGTTCACCACACGTACCCCGCCGAACTGGTCGACGCCCGTCGGCGCGTCGGGCAGCGTCGTCGCGCTCAGGGTCAGGTCATAGCTCGGCGGTTCCACGTAGAAGGCCACCGGGGTGGCGGCCACGAACCCGCCGGCGGCCCGGGTGGTGACGACCGCGGTGTATAGCCCCGGCTTCGCGGCGAGCCGGGCCCGGTCGATCCACAGCGTGATCTGCCCGGTGCTCCGCGGGGTGACCGTCAGCCAGCTGGCCGACAGCGTGCCGGCGTCGGCCGGCGCGACCGTGCCGTCATGGTGCCGGACGGTCAGGCCCAGCTCCAGGCGCAGCGATCGCGACTCGGTGTTGCGCCAGGCCAGCGGCGTCGACACGGTCCCGGACTGCGGGTAGTCGAAGGTGCCGAGGTTGACTACGTCCTGCCCGGCGACCACTCCGGTCAGCGCCCGCGCGGCGTTGAGCCGTCCGGCGCCGACCGCGTAGCTGTCCGCGCCGGGCAGCGGGTCGGCCGCACCGACCAGGGCCGCTTTAAGCTGATCGGCCTGCCAGTCCGGATGCCGTTGCGCGAGCAGCGCCGCGGCCCCGGCGACGTGCGGAGTGGCCATCGAGGTGCCCGAGGCGATGGTGTACCGGGCGTCGAGGGCATCGCCCATCAGGGTGCCCGAGGCCCGCGCGGCCACGATGTCCACGCCCGGAGCCACCAGTTCCGGCTTGGCCGCCCGCGTGTTGACCAGTGGCCCTCGGCCGGACCAGGAGGCCAGCGTGTCGCTGCGGTCCACCGCGCCGACGGTGAGGGCCGTGCTCGCCGCGGCGGGTCCGGTGATCAAGCCGATGCGGCCGTCGTTGCCGGAGGCCACGACGAAGAGCGTGCCGTGCTGCCGAGTCAACTCGTCGGTGGTGAGGGACAACGGGTCGCTGCCGTCGCTCGGCTCGTCACTGCCCAGGCTGAGGTTCACCACGTCCGCGCGCGCTGCCGCCCATTCCATCCCGGCAATCACCTGGGACTCGGTGCCGAAGCCGTCGTCGTCGAGGACCTTGCCGATAAGGAGCTTCGCGCCGGGAGCGACACCGCGCCGCTCACCGCCGGCCGCCGCGCCGGTGCCGGCGATCGTGGCCGCGACATGCGTGCCGTGCCCCATGCGGTCCACGGCGTCCCCACCCGGCGTGCCGAAGTCGGCCCGTTCCACCACCTGGCCCACCAGGTCCGGATGGGTGAAGTCGGCGCCGGTGTCCAGCACGGCCACCCGGGCACCCGCCCCGGTGACCCCGGCCTGCCACGCCGTCGAGGCGCCGATCTGGGTCAGGTTGCCATCCAGGCCACCGGTTGCCGACTCGCGCCGGGCCGGCGTCCCGGCCGCCTCCGTCAGCGCTGCCTTGGACGGGGCCGCTGCGTTGCTCAGCGGCGGGGCCGCGACCGGTGCGGGCACCCCGGTCGCCCGTACCCGCCGGTCCAGCCACACCCGGGGGCTGGCTCGCACGGCCCGCCCGGCGTGCTGCCCGGAGGCCCGTGACCGCAGGGTACGGATGAACGCCGCCGCGCTCTGCTTCGGCTGCCGCCCGGCCACCGCGGCGATGGCCGGTAGTGCCCGACGCCGGCCCAGACCGGCGGTCAGCGGGTCCGCGGCGAGCGCCGCCGCCGTCCGCGCCCCGGCGTCGCCCGGCCGCACGATCAGCGGCAGTTCCCGGGTGTGCGCATCGTCGTAGCCGCTGAGGATCAGCGCCGTCACGTCGAACAGCGACTCGTCCAGCACCGATCCGAGCAGCTCGGCGACCTCCGCGGGCACGACTCGCAAGTGGCCGTCCGGCCCGCAACCGCGGTACTGCACCCCGTTCGGCTTCGCCGGCCGTACGGTGACCGACGGGCACGCCGAGCCCCGCCCAGAGACGGTCACCACGTCACCGGTCAACAGCGTCAGGGTGTACGTCTTGCCCGCCGGCAGCGCCGGCCCGTCCCGTTCGGCACCAGTCTGCTGCCGCATTGGGGGCTGCGTCGGGGGCTGGGCCACCACGCTGCCACCGCCGATACCGAGGCTCAACCCGACCGCGACCGCGACCGCCCCGACCTGTCTCGAAAACCTGCGCCTACGTGCTGTCAGCACCGCTTCCTCCGCACTCCTCGCTGGAGACTCCGGATAGGAGACAGAATCTGCGCTAGATCGGTTGCAAAGCGATGATCCGTGCGCGAGCAGCCCGGCCGCAGATCGCTGCACTGCGTGCCGGGGTCGATATCCTCATCGCCTGTCCCGGCCGGCTCGCCGACCACGTGTCGACCGGCCACGCGATCCTCGACTTCGTCGAGGTCACGGTGCTTGATGAGGCGGACCACATGGCCGACCTGGGCTTCCTGCCGGTCGTACGGCGACTTCTCGACAAGACACCGCCCCGCTCCCAGCGGCTGTTGTTCTCGGCGACGCTCGACGCGGAAGCCGCAGCGCGCCACGTCCGCACCGTAGTGACGGGCCGGGCCGCCCGCTGCCCCCGGGCCGGCGGCCGTCAGGCGGTGGCGCAGCGTTCCCGCAGGGTGACCACGC
>NZ_JBEXLM010000062.1:0-15855 GCF_040609975.1 Micromonospora sp. NPDC004551
GCGACTGGGTCGACCCGGCCACGATGACCGCCGACTACTGGTACGACAACCTGCGCCGGACCGTCCGGTTCGACGCGGCGGTCCGCACGGCCGTCGCCGCCGGGCACACCACGTTCGTGGAGATCAGCCCGCACCCGGTGCTCACCATGCCGGTCACCGCGATCCTCGACGATCTCGGCGTCACCGGCCACACGCTCGGCACCCTGCGCCGCGGCGACGACGACCCGACCCGGCTGCTGACCAACCTGGCCACCGCACACGCCCTCGGCCTGCCTGTCGACCTCGCCACCGTCCTCCCCGAAACCGACACCGTCGAACTGCCCACCTACGCCTTCGACCGGTCCCGCTACTGGCCCGGCGCCGCCCCCGGTGGCCCCGCCGCCGAGGAGAGCACGGGTGGCGCCGACGCCGCCTTCTGGGCCGCCGTCGAACGGGAGGACCTCGCCGCCCTCGCGGAACTCACCGCCCAGGACGCCACCGAGTCCCTCGAACGCCTCGGCGCGGCCCTGCCCGTCCTCGCCGGCTGGCGCCGGCAGCAGCGCGAGCACTCCACCCTGGACGGGCTGCGCTACCGCGGCGTCTGGCAGCCGTACGCCGGCACACCCCTCGCCGTCCTCTCCGGGACCTGGTGGGTCGTCGCCGACGAGCGCCGCGCCGAGGAAGGCGGGGCGGCGGTGGCCGAGCTGACCCGCCGGGGCGCGGACGCCCGGCTGGTGCCGCTGCCCGACGCCGCCGCGGACCGGGCCACCGTCGCCGCCCACCTGACCGCCACCACCGGCGGCGAGCCCGTGCACGGCGTGCTCTCCCTGCTCGCCCTCGCCGACGCCCCGGTCGACACCACCGAACCGGTACCGCCGTTCCTCAGCCGCTCCCTCGCGCTGGTACAGGCCCTCGGCGACCTCGACGTGGCCGCGCCGCTCTGGTGCGTCACCCGGGGCGCCGCCGGCACCACCCGGGGCGGTGACGCCGGCCGGCCGGAGCAGGCCCTGCTCTGGGGACTCGGCCGGGTCGTGGCGCTGGAACACCCCGAGCGTTGGGGTGGCCTCGTCGACCTGCCGGCCACCCTCGACGAGCGCGGCTGGGACCTGCTCTGCGCCGCGCTGTCCGGGCTCGACGGCGAGGACCAGCTCGCCGTCGACGGCGCCTCCCTCCTGGTCCGCCGCCTCGTCCCGGCCCCGGGCGGCACCGGCACCGACGACCCGACCCACCCCGGCACCACGCTCGTCACCGGCGGCACCGGCGCCCTCGGCGGGCAGGTGGCCCGCTGGCTCGCCGGCCGCGGCGCCGAGCACCTGCTGCTGGTCAGCCGCCGCGGACCGGACGCGCCCGGCGCCGCCGAGCTGGTGAAGGAGCTCACCGAACTGGGCGCGCGGGTCACCGTGGCCGGCTGCGACGTGGCCGACCGCGCCGCCCTGGCGAAGCTCCTCGACGAAGTGCCCGCCGAGCTGCCGCTCACCGCCGTGGTGCACGCCGCCGGCGTCCTGGAGGACGGGGTGCTCGACGGCCTCACCACCGACCGGATCGCCGCCGTGCTGCGCCCCAAGGTGCTCGGCGCGCTGCACCTGCACGAGCTGACCGCCGACCGGGAGCTGCGCGCGTTCGTGCTCTTCTCCGCGCTGGCCGGCCAGCTCGGCGCCGCCGGACAGGGCAGCTACGCCGCCGCCAACGCCTACCTCGACGCGCTCGCCGAGCAGCGGCACCGGCAGGGCCTCCCGGCCACCTCCGTCGCCTGGGGACCGTGGGCGGCCGGCGGGATGGCCGCCGCCGACCCCGCCGTCGAGGAACGCCGCCGCCGCGCCGGAGTCACCCGGCTCGACACCGATCTCGCTCTGGCGGCCCTGGCCGGCTGCGTGGCCCGCCGCGAGCCGGTCACGCTGGTCGCCGGCATCGACTGGGCCCGGTACGTGCCGGGGTTCGTCGCCGTGCGGCCCAGCCCGCTGCTCACCGGCGTCCCCGCCGCGCGCCGCGCCGCCGCCGAGCGGGCCGACGACACCGAAGCGTCCGCCGAATCGCTCGCCGCCCTGCTCGCCGGGCAGACCGAGGCCGAGCGGCGCAAGACGCTGCTGGAACTGGTCCGCGGCCAGGCCGCCGCGGTGCTCGGGCACGCCTCGACCGACGCCGTCGAACCCGACCGGGCCTTCCGGGAACTCGGCTTCGACTCGCTGACCGCCGTGGAACTGCGCAACCGGCTCAGCGCGGCCACCGGCGTCCGGCTGCCCGCCACGGTCGTCTTCGACTACCCGACCGCCGCCGCCCTCGCCGAGTACGTGCGGGCGGCGGTCGTCGACGGGGGAGTGGTCGGCGCGGCGCCGGTCTTCGGCGAACTCGACCGCCTGGAGGCGGCGCTGGCCGGCTCGGCACCGGACCGCAGCGCCCGGAACCGGATCACCGAGCGGCTGCGGGCGCTGCTGGCCTCGCTCAACGAGGCGGACACGCCGGGGGACGGGGACACCGTCGCCGAGAAGCTCCAGGACGCCACCCCGGACGAGGTCTTCGACTTCATCGACCGCGAGCTGGGGGTGTCCTGACGTGATCGCTGCCGGTTCGGGTCAACACAAGGAGTGGGCGGTCCATGGCTGACGAGGCGAAGCTTCTCGAATACCTCAAGCGGGTCACCGCCGACCTGCACCAGGTGCGGCAGCGGCTGCGCGAGGTGGAGGCCGGCGAGCAGGAACCGGTCGCCATCGTCGCCATGAGCTGCCGCTTCCCCGGCGGCGTCCGCTCGCCCGAGGACCTGTGGGAGGTGGTCGCGTCGGGCCGGGACGTCATCAGCGACTTCCCCGCGGACCGGGGCTGGGACCTCGGCGCGCTCCACGACGGCGACCCGGAACAGGCCGGCACCTCGTACGCGCGCCGGGGCGGTTTCGTGCCCGACCTCGCCGACTTCGACCCCGGCTTCTTCGCCATCTCACCGCGCGAGGCGCTGGCCATGGATCCGCAGCAGCGGTGGCTGCTGGAGACCTCCTGGGAGGTGTTCGAGCGGGCGGGCATCGACCCGCACACCCTGCGCGGCAGCCGGACCGGGGTCTTCGCCGGCAGCACCGGCCAGGACTACGGCAGCGTGCTCATGGGCGCCGCCGACGGCCTGGAGGGCCACCTGATGACCGGCAACGCCGGCAGCGTGATGTCCGGCCGGATCGCCTACACCTTCGGCCTGGAGGGGCCTGCCGTCACCGTCGACACCGCCTGCTCGTCGTCGCTGGTCGCCCTGCACCTGGCCGGGCAGGCGCTGCGGCAGCGGGAGTGCGGCCTGGCCGTCGTCGCCGGTGTCACCGCCATGTGCACGCCGGCCGCGTTCGTCGAGTTCTCCCGGCAGCGCGGCCTGGCCGCCGACGGGCGGTGCAAGGCGTTCGCGTCCGCCGCCGACGGCACCGGCTGGTCCGAGGGCGTCGGCGTGCTGCTGCTGGAACGGCTCAGCGACGCCCGGCGCAACGGCCACCCGATCCTCGCCGTGGTCCGCGGCAGCGCGGTCAACCAGGACGGCGCCTCCAACGGCCTGAGCGCCCCCAACGGACCCGCCCAGCAGCGGGTGATCCGGCAGGCCCTGGCCAACGCCGGTCTCGCCGCCGGCGGCGTGGACGTGGTCGAGGCGCACGGGACCGGCACCCGGTTGGGCGACCCGATCGAGGCGCAGGCGCTGCTGGCCACGTACGGGCAGGACCGGGGGGACGCCGCGCCGCTGCTGCTCGGCTCGGTCAAGTCGAACCTCGGGCACACCCAGGCCGCGGCCGGCGTCGCCGGGGTGATCAAGATGGTGATGGCGATGCGGCACGGCGTCGTCCCGCCCACCCTGCACGTGGACGCCCCGACCCCGCAGGTCGACTGGGATGCCGGCGCCGTCGAACTGGTCACCGAGCCCACCCCGTGGCCGGCGGTGGACCGGCCCCGCCGCTCGGCGGTCTCCTCGTTCGGGGTCTCCGGCACCAACGCCCACACCATCCTCGAACAGGCCCCCGAGCCGGAGGCCGCGCCGGCCGACGCCGCCCCGGCGGCCGACCGCCCGGTCGTACCGGTGGTGGTGTCGGCCCGCGACGCCACCGCACTCGCCGCGCAGGCGGGCCGGTGGGCCGCCCGGCTGGACGCCGACCCCGACCTGCGGGCCCTGGACGTGGCGTTCTCGTCGGTCAGCGCGCGGGCCACCCTCGACCGGCGGGCCGTGATCGCGGCGACCGGCCGCGACGACCTCCTCGCGGCGCTGCGGGCGCTCGCGGCCGACGCGCCGTCGGGCGCCGTGGTGGCCGGGCAGGCGGCCGACCGGGGACCCCTGGCCGTGCTCTTCTCCGGCCAGGGCGCGCAGCGCGCCGGCATGGGCCGCGAGCTGGCCGCGGCGTTCCCGGTGTTCGCCGCCGCCCTGGACGAGGTGTGCGCGCACCTGGATCCGGTGCTGCCGCGGCCGCTGCGGGAGGTGCTGTTCGCCCCCGAGGGCTCGCCCGAGGCGGACCTGCTGGACCAGACCGAGTTCACCCAGGCCGGCCTGTTCGCCGTCGAGGTGGCGCTGTTCCGGCTGGTCGAATCGTTCGGCATCGTGCCGGACCTCGTGGGCGGGCACTCGATCGGCGAGGTCACGGCGGCGTACGTGGCCGGGGTGCTGTCCCTGGCGGACGCGTGCGCCCTCGTCGCGGCCCGGGGCCGGTTGATGCAGGCGCTACCGGCCGGTGGCGGCATGCTCGCGGTCGCCGCACCCGAGGACGAGGTGGCCGGGTCGATCGCCGGCCTGGCCGGGGTGGGCGTCGCCGCCGTCAACGCGCCGTCCGCGGTGGTCGTCTCCGGCGCCGTCGACGTCCTCGACGAGGTCGAGCGGATCTGGCGCGAGCGCGGCGCCCGGACCCGCCGCCTGGCGGTGAGCCACGCGTTCCACAGCCCGCTCATGGAGCCGATGCTGGCCGGGTTCCGCACCGCCCTGGAGGGGCTGACGTTCTCGGCGCCGCTGCTGCCGATCGTCTCCAACCTCACCGGCACCCTCGCCGACCCCGAGGAGATCCGCACCCCCGACTACTGGGTCCGGCACGTCCGCGAGGCCGTCCGGTACGCCGACGGCGTCACCGCCCTGGCGGCCGCCGGCGCGCGGACCTTCCTGGAGATCGGCCCGCGGAGTGTTCTGACCGCTCTCACCGCCGACGCGCTGCCCGACGACGAGGACCTGCTCGCCGTCGCCGTCCAGCGCAAGGACCGGCCCGAGCCGCACGCCCTGCTCGCCGCCCTCGCCGACCTGCACGTGCACGGCGTCCCCGTCGACTGGGAGCCCTGGTTCGCCGGCACCGGCGCCCGGCGGGTCGACCTGCCCACCTACGCCTTCCAGCACCGGCGCTACTGGCCGGAGTCGGGCGGCGGGTGGGCCGGTGACGTCACCGCGGTCGGCCTGCGGCCCGCCCGGCACCCGCTGCTCGGCGCGGCCGTCGGCGTCGCGCACGCCGAGGGCTTCCTGTTCACCGGGCGGCTGGCCCGGCGTACCCACCAGTGGATCGCCGACCACGTCGTCTTCGACACCGTGCTGCTGCCCGGCACCGGCTTTGTCGAACTCGCCCTGCAGGCCGGCGCGCACGTCGGCGCGGACCACGTCCGGGAGCTCACCCTGGAGGCGCCGCTCATCCTGCCGGAGACCGGCGGCGTCGACATCCAGCTCTGGATCGGGCCGGCCGACGAGACCGGCTGCCGATCGGTGTCGCTGCACTCCGCACCGGACGGCGAGCCGGCCGACGGCGAGCGCGCCTGGACCCGCAACGCCAGCGGCGTATTGGCCGCCGGGCCGGCCGCGCCGGGCGGGCCACCCGGCTGGTCGGACCTGGTCGCCTGGCCGCCCCCCGGCGCCACCGAGGTCGGCACCGACGACCTGTACCCGAACCTGGCCGCCCAGGGCTACGACTACGGCCCGTCCTTCATCGCGCTGCGCTCGGCCTGGCGGCGCGGTGACGACCTCTTCGCCGAACTGGCGCTGCCCGAGACGCCCGCCGGCGAGGCCGACGCGTACGGCCTGCACCCGGCGCTGCTCGACGCGGCGCTGCACACCCTCGGCCTCACCCCGGCCGGGGGCACCCCGGCCGGCGTGACCGTCCCGCCCGGGCACGGCCGGCTGCCGTTCTCGTGGAACGATGTCGCCCTGCACGCCGCCGGCGCGGTGGCGGCCCGGGTCCGCGTCACGCACACCGGCACCGACAGCATCTCCCTGCTGCTGGCCGATGTCACCGGCACCCCGATCATCTCCGTCGGCTCCCTCGTCCTGCGGCCGGTCTCCGCCGACCAGCTCCGGGTGGCCGGGGGCGGCGACACCGAGTCGCTGTACCGGATCGAGTGGGCGCCGCTCGCCCCGGCGGCCGCCCCGCCGGCCGTCGGCTGGGCGGTGCTGGGCGACGACGCCGGCCTCACCGACGCCCTCGCGGCCACCGGAACGGCCGTGGCGGCGTACCCCGGGCTGGACGCCCTGGCCACGGCGCTGGACGGCGGCGCGGACGTGCCCGGCGTGCTGGTGGCGCCCTTCCTCGACGCGGGCGGGCCGGCCGACGTGCCGCGGGCCGTGGCGGAGACCACCCACCGGGCGCTCGACGTGCTCCAGCGGTTCCTCGCCGACGACCGGTACGCGGCGTCCCGCCTGGTGGTGCTGACCCGCGGCGCGGTCGCCACCGCCCAGGACACCGACCTGACCGACCTGGCCGGCGCCGCCGTGATCGGCCTGCTGCGGTCCGCCCAGTCGGAGAACCCCGACCGGTTCGTGCTGGTCGACGTCGACGACGTGGCCGGTTCCGCCGCCGCGCTGGTGCCGGCGGTCGCCACGGACGAACCGCAGGTCGTCATCCGGTCCGGCGTCGCGACCGGTGCCCGCCTCAGCCGGGTCCCGGCCCGGAGCGAGCCGCCCGCCGCCGCGTTCGACGGCGACGGCACCGTCCTGATCACCGGCGCCACCGGCACGCTCGGGCAGCTGATGAGCCGGCACCTGGTGGCGCGCCACGGCGTCCGGCACCTGATCCTCACCAGCCGGCGCGGCCGGTCCGCCGCCGGGGTCGCCGAACTCTGCGCCGACCTGGAGGCGCTGGGCGCCACCGTCACCGTCACCGCCTGCGACGTCGCCGACCGGGCCGCCGTCGCGGACCTGCTCGCCGCGATCCCGGCGGCGCACCCGCTCACCGCCGTCATCCACGCCGCCGGTGTCCGCGACGACGGCGTGATCTCCTCGCTCACCCCGGAGCGGATGGACGGCGTCCTGCGGCCGAAGGTGGACGCCGCCTGGAACCTGCACGAGCTGACCGCCCACCTCGACCTCACCGCGTTCGTGTCGTACTCGTCGCTCGCGGCCACGGCCGGCGGCCCGGGCCAGGGCAACTACGCCGCCGCCAACGCGTTCCTCGACGGGCTGGCCCACCACCGCCGGGCCCGCGGGCTGGCCGCGCTCACCCTCGCCTGGGGCCTCTGGGCCGACCGCAGCGGCATGACCACCGAGCTGGACGACGTCCACCTCAACCGGATCTCCCGCTCCGGCGTGGCCGCCATGGAGGCCGAGGAGGGTCTGGCCCTCTTCGACGCCGCCTGCCGCACCCCGGAGGCGGCGCTGGTCCCGGCCCGCCTCGACCTCGCCGCCATGCGGATGCAGTTCGCCGGCGTCGTCCCGCCCCTGTACCGGGCGCTGATCCGCGGCGGCCGCGGCGCGGCGGCGGCCCCGAACACGGGTGCGTCCCTGGTGCGGCAGCTCGCCGCGCTGGGTGACGCCGACCGGGTCGCCGCCCTGGTCGAGATCGTCCGCGGCCAGGCCGCCGCCGTGCTCGGCTACCCCGATCCGGCCGCCATCGAGCCGCGCCGGGCGTTCAGCGAGTTCGGGTTCGACTCGCTCACCGCCGTCGAGATGCGCAACCGGCTGAACAACGCGTTCGGCATGCGCCTGCCCGCCACCCTGGTCTTCGACTACCCGAGCCCGCACGACCTGGCCGTGCACCTGGGTGCCGAGATCGGCGGCACCGCCGTCCCGGCCCGTCCGGTGACGACCGCCGTGGCCGTCGCCGACGACGAAC
This sequence comes from Micromonospora sp. NPDC004551, assembly GCF_040609975.1. Lineage (NCBI taxonomy): Bacteria > Bacillati > Actinomycetota > Actinomycetes > Micromonosporales > Micromonosporaceae > Micromonospora > Micromonospora sp. NPDC004551. The sequence continues at coordinate 7,998 of NZ_JBEXLM010000062.1, forward strand.
CGCTCGCCATCATCGGCATGGCCTGCCGGCTGCCCGGCGGGGTGTCGTCCCCGGCTGAGCTGTGGCGGCTGGTCGCCGACGGGGTCGACGCCGTGACCGACCTGCCCACCGACCGGGGCTGGGACCTGGACACCCTCTACAGTCCCGACCCGGACGCCCCCGGGACCTTCTACGCCCGCGGCGGCGGCTTCCTCGCCGGCGTCGACCGGTTCGACCCGGGCTTCTTCGGCATCAGCCCGCGCGAGGCCCTGGCCATGGACCCGCAGCAGCGGCTGCTGCTGGAGACCACCTGGGAGACCTTCGAGTCGGCCGGTATCGACCCGGCGGCCGTGCGCGGCAGCAGCACCGGCGTGTTCGTCGGCACCAGCGGCCAGGACTACGGCTCGCTGCTGGCGTACGCGCCGGAGGAGACCTCCGGCTACGCGCTCACGGGGATGACGAGCAGCGTCATCTCGGGCCGGGTGGCGTACACCTTCGGGCTGGAGGGCCCGGCGGTCTCGCTCGACACCGCCTGCTCGTCCTCCCTCGTCGCGCTGCACTGGGCCGGCCAGGCGCTGCGCCGGGGCGAGTGCGACCTCGCCCTCGCCGGCGGCGTCATCGTGATGGCCACCCCGACCGCGTTCGTGGAGTTCTCGCGGCAGCGCGGCCTGGCCGCCGACGGGCGGTGCAAGTCGTTCGCCGCCTCGGCCGACGGCACCGGCTGGTCCGAGGGCGTCGGGCTGCTGCTGGTCCAGCGGCTCTCCGACGCGCGCCGGCAGGGCCGCCACGTGCTCGCCGTGGTCCGCGGCTCCGCGATCAACCAGGACGGCGCGTCCAACGGTCTCACCGCGCCCAACGGGCCGTCGCAGCAGCGGGTGATCCGGCAGGCCCTCGCCGCGGCCCGGCTCGCGCCGTCCGAGGTGGACGTGGTGGAGGCGCACGGCACCGGCACGACGCTGGGCGACCCGATCGAGGCGCAGGCGCTCATCGCCACGTACGGGCAGGACCGCGGCGTCGGCGGGCCGCTGCTGCTCGGCTCGATCAAGTCGAACATCGGGCACGCGCAGGCCGCCGCCGGGGTGGCCGGTGTGATCAAGATGGTGCAGGCGATGCGGGCGGGCCTCGTGCCGGCGACCCTGCACGTGGACGAGCCGTCGCCGCACATCGACTGGTCGGCCGGAGCGGTGGAGCTGGTCACCGAGGCCCGGCCGTGGCCGGCGGTGGACCGGCCCCGGCGGGCGGCGGTGTCGTCGTTCGGCATCTCCGGCACCAACGCGCACGTCATCGTCGAGCAGGGTGACGAGCCCGCCGCTCCGGTCCCGTGCGGCACCGGCCTGGTCGACGCCGGCGTGACGGTGTGGCCGGTGTCGGCCCGGTCGCGCGGCGCCCTGGCCGGGCAGGCCGCCCGGCTGGCCGCGTACGTCCGGGAGCACGGCGACGTGGCGCCCGCGGCGGTGGGCTGGTCGCTGGCCACCACCCGGTCGACCTTCGACCAGCGGGGCGCGGTGGTCGGCGCGTCGGTCGAGGAGCTGCTGTCCGGCCTGGACGCCCTGGCCGACGGCACCCCGTCGGCGAACGTGGTGGCGGGCACGGCGTCGGGTCACGGCGCGGGTCCGGTGTTCGTGTTCCCCGGTCAGGGTGCGCAGTCCGCGCGGATGGCGGCGGGCCTGGTGGGCCGGACGCCGGTGTTCGACGCGAAGCTGGCGGAGTGCCAGGCGGCGCTGGCGCCGTACCTGGACGTGGATCTGGCCGCGGTGCTGACCGGTGACGACGAGTCCTGGTTGGACCGGGTCGAGGTCGTGCAGCCGGTGCTGTGGGCGGTGGGGATGGCCCTTGCGGCGGTGTGGCAGCACACCGGTGTGACCCCGCAGGCGGTGATCGGGCACTCGCAGGGCGAGATCGGCGCTGCGTGCGTGGCGGGGATCCTGTCCCTGGACGACGCCGCGAAGACCGTCGCGCTGCGGTCGCGGGCGCTCGCGGTGCTGCGCGGCACGGGCAGCATGGCGTCGATCGACCTGCCGGCGGAGGAGCTGGCCGCGCGCCTGGACACCGCTGGCGTGCCCGCGACGGGCGACGGCGGCTCCTTCGCGGGTGTCGGGATCGCTGCGGTCAACGGCCCGGCCACCGTCGTGGTATCCGGCCCGCCGCAAGCCGTGGCCGACCTGGTCGACGCCTGCCAGGCCGACGGGATCCGTGCCCGCCTCATCCCGGTCGACTACGCCTCGCACTCGCCGTCGGTGCAGGAGGTCGCCGAGCGGCTCCGCACCGACCTGGCCGGCGTCGCCCCGCAACCGGGGCACACCCGGCTGGTGTCGACGCTGACCGGGCAGTGGGTCGACCCGGAGACCATGACCGCCGACTACTGGTACGACAACCTGCGCCAGACCGTCCAGTTCGACGCCGCGGTCCGCGCGGCCGTCACGGCCGGGCACACCACGTTCGTGGAGATCAGCCCGCACCCGGTGCTCACGATGCCGGTCACCGCGATCCTCGACGACCTCGGCGTCACCGGGCACACGCTCGGCACCCTGCGCCGCGGCGAGGAAGACCCGGCCCGGCTGCTGACCGCCCTCGCCACCGCACACACCGCCGGCCTCCCGGTGGACCTCACCGCGGTCCTCGCCGAGACCGGTGCCGTGGACCTGCCCACCTACGCCTTCGATCAGCAGCGGTTCTGGCTCGATCCGCCCGCGCACCGGGCGCAGGACGTCGCCTCCGCGGGTCTCCAGGACGCCCGCCACCCGCTGCTCAGCGCCGCGGTCACCTTCCCCGACAGCGAGCGGATGGTGTTCACCGGGCGGCTGTCGGTGCGTACCCACCCGTGGCTCGGCGAGCACCGGGTGATGGACGCGATCCTGCTGCCCGGCACCGCCTTCGTGGAACTCGCCGCCCACGCCGGCGAGCAGGCCGGCGCGCCGGTGGTGGAGGAGCTCACCCTGCTCGCCCCGCTGGTCCTGCCCGAACTCGGCTCCCTGCAGGTGCAGCTCACCGTCGGCGAGCGCGACGAGACCGGCCGCCGGGGCGTGCAGCTGCACTCCCGTCCGTACCGCGACGGGTCGGACGAGATCCTCGCCGACGTGGCCTGGACCTGCCACGCCACCGGCCTGCTCGCGCCCCGGACCACCGAACCGCCCGCCTTCGACCTCGGCGTCTGGCCGCCGCCCGGCGCCACCCCGGTGGAGTCCGACGCCTTCTACGCCGGCATCGAGGCCACCGTCTTCGGCTACGGCCCGGTGTTCCGCGGCCTGCGTGCCGCCTGGACCCGCGGGGACGAGGTCTTCGCCGAGGTGGAACTGCCCGCCGACCACCACGCCGAGGCCGGTCGCTTCGGCATCCACCCGGCGCTGCTCGACGGCGCGTTGCAGGCCATGTCCATCGGTGGCTTCCTCGGCCGGATGGGCGACGGCGCCGACGCCACCGTGCCCCGGCTCCCGTTCGCCTGGACCGGGGTCACCCTGCTCGCCGCCGGCGCCACCGCCCTGCGGGTGCGCGTCGCCGCGGCCGGCGAGATCGGCGTCACCTTCCAGGTCGCCGACGCCACCGGAGCCCCCGTCCTGCACGCCCGATCGCTGATCATGCGGCGGGTCACCGGTGACGCCCTCGGCGCCGCCCGCTCCGGCCGGCACGAGGCGCTGTTCCAGGTGGACTGGCCGGCGGTGCCCGTACCCGCCGGGCCGGTCCCCGCCGCCACCCGGTGGGTGGTGCTCGGTGACGACCTGGCGCTCAGCGCCGCCGGCGAGGCGGCCGGCGCCCGGGTCCGCACGGACCTCGACCCCGACTCGTTCGCCGACCTGCTCGCCGGGGGCGAGGCGGCGCCCGAGGCGTTGATCGTGCCGGTCGGCGGAAACGCCACCGACGTCGACGAAACCGTCGCGGACGCCGAGGTCGCGGCGCGGGCCCGCGCCACCACCCACCGGGTCCTGCACACCGTGCGGGCCTGGCTCGCCGACGAGCGGTTCGCCGACACCCGGCTGGTGCTGGTCACCCGCGACGCCGTGGCGGTCGGGGAGCAGCCGGTGATCGATCTGCGGCAGGCTCCCGTCTGGGGCCTGCTCCGGGCCGCCCAGCTTGAACACCCCGGCCGGCTCCAACTCGTCGACCTCGACGCCGACCCAGACAGCGCCGCCCTGCTCGCCGCCGCGATCGGCGCCGGCGAACCGCAGGTGGCCCTGCGCGCCGGGCAGGTACGCGTCCCGCGTCTCGCCCGGGTTCCGGCCGCCCTGGAGCCGCTGCCCGGCGGCGTCGACCCGGACGGCACCGTGCTCATCACCGGCGGCACCGGCGTCCTGGGCCGGCTGCTGGCCCGCCACCTCGCCACCACCCACGGCGTGCGGCACCTGCTGCTCGCCGGCCGGCGGGGCGCGGCCGCCGACGGCATCGGCGACCTGGTCACCGACCTGGCCGCGGCCGGGACGGAGGTGACCGTCGCCGCCTGCGACACCGCCGACCCGGACGCCCTCGCCGCACTGCTGGCCGGCATCCCCGCCGCGCACCCGCTCACCGCCGTCGTGCACGCGGCCGGCGTGCTCGACGACGGCGTGCTGGAGTCGCTCACGCCGGAACGCCTCGACGCGGTCGCCGTGCCGAAGATCGACGCGGCCTGGCACCTGCACCGGCTCACCGCCGACCGGGACCTCGCCGCGTTCGTGCTCTTCTCCTCGGCCGCGGCCACCCTCGGCAGCGCCGGCCAGGCGAACTACGCCGCCGCGAACGCCTTCCTCGACGCGCTCGCCGCGCACCGGCGCGCGCGGGGGCTGCCCGGCATCTCCCTCGCGTGGGGGCTGTGGGAACAGGCCAGCGGCATGACCGGCCACCTCGGCGACGCCGACGTGCGGCGGATGGCCGAGCAGGGCGCCGGGGGGCTCCCCACCGAGCAGGCGCTGCACCTGTTCGACGCGACCTGGCGGTTGGACGCGGCGGCCGTCGTACCCGTGCGGCTCGACGTCGCGGCGCTCCGGGCGCAGGCGGAATCCGGGGCCCTCGCCCCGATCCTGCGTGGCCTGGTCCGAGTGCCGCTGCGGCGCTCGGCCGACGCCGCCGGCGCCGGAACCGGCGGGGTGCCGCTGGGCCAGCGGCTCGCCGGCCTGGCCGACCCGGAGCGGCGCAAGGTGGTCCTCGACGTGGTCCGGGCGAACATCGCCGCCGTCCTCGGCCACGCCGGCGCGGACGCCGTCGATCCGGGGCGGCTCTTCACCGACCTGGGCTTCGACTCGCTCACGGCGGTCGACCTGCGCAACCGTCTCAACACCCTGTCCGGGCTGCGGCTGCCCGCCACGCTGGTGTTCGACTACCCGACGCCGCAGGCCCTCGCCGAGAAGCTCGCCGGCGAGATCGCCGCCGACGCGGCCCCCTCCACCCAGCCCCTCTTCCAGGGCATCGACACCGTGGAGACCCTGCTCACCACCCTTCCCCTCGACGCGGTGACCCGGGACCGGTTCACCGCCCGGATGCGCGACCTGCTCGCCAAGGCCACCGACCTCGCCGGCCCGGCGGCCGAGCCGGAGCGGCCCGACCTCGACGCGGCCAGCGACGACGAGATCTTCGACTTCATCAGCAAAGAGTTTGGAATCTCCTGACATGACCGAACCGCGGATCGAGGCAGGTGCGAACCGATGAGCGACGACGACAAGCTCCGGTACTTCCTCAAGCGGGTGACCGCCGACCTGCACGACACGAAGCGCAAGCTGCAGACCGTCGAGGCCCGGGACCAGGAGCCGCTCGCCATCGTGTCGATGAGCTGCCGCTTCCCCGGCGGCGTGCGGTCCCCGGAGGACCTCTGGGACCTCGTGGCCGACGGCCGGGACGCGCTCACCGAGTTCCCCGACGACCGGGGCTGGGACCTGGAGTCGCTCTACGACCCCGACCCGAACACGCCGGGCAAGAGCTACACCCGGGTGGGCGGGTTCCTCGACGGCGCCGGCGACTTCGATCCCGGCGTGTTCGGCATCTCGCCGCGCGAGGCCCTGGCCATGGACCCGCAGCAGCGGCTGCTGCTGGAAACCTCCTGGGAGGCCGTCGAACGGGCCGGCATCGACCCGCTCTCGCTGCGCGGCAGCCAGACCGGCGTGTTCGTCGGGGTGACCACCTCGAACTACGGGATGGGCCTGCCGCACGTGCCTGAGGGCGTCGACATGTACCTCGGTACCGGCAACACCACCAGCGTCGCCTCCGGCCGGATCTCCTTCACGCTCGGCCTCAACGGCCCCGCCGTCACGGTCGACACCGCCTGCTCGTCGTCGCTGGTCGCCCTGCACCTGGCCGTGCACGCGCTCCGCCGCCGCGAGTGCGACCTGGCCATCGCCGGCGGCGTCACGGTGATGGCCACCCCGGGCGTCTTCGTCGTCTTCTCCCGGCAGCGCGGCATGTCCGTCGACGGACGGTGCAAGGCGTTCGCGGCCGGCGCCGACGGCACCGGCTGGGGCGAGGGCGGCGGCGCGGTCGTGGTCGAGCGGCTCGCCGACGCCGAACGCAACGGCCACCCCATCCTCGCCGTGATCCGCGGCAGCGCCCTCAACCAGGACGGCGCCTCCAACGGCCTCACCGCCCCGAACGGCCCCTCCCAGCAGCGGGTGATCCGGGCGGCCCTGGCCAACGCCCGGCTCGGCGCCGCCGACGTCGACCTGGTCGAGGCGCACGGCACGGGCACCACCCTGGGCGACCCGATCGAGGCGCAGGCCCTGCTCGCCACCTACGGCCAGGACCGCCCCGCCGACCGGCCGCTCTGGCTGGGCTCGGTGAAGTCGAACATCGGCCACACGCAGAGCGCCGCCGGGGTCGCCGGCCTGGTCAAGATGGTGATGGCGCTGCGGCACGGCGTGCTCCCGGCGACCCTGCACGTCGACGCGCCGTCCCCGCACGTCGACTGGTCCGCCGGGGCGGTGGAGCTGGTCACCGAGAACCGGCCGTGGCCGGAGCTGGACCGGCCCCGCCGGGGCGGCGTCTCCTCGTTCGGCGTCAGCGGCACCAACGCCCACGTCATCGTCGAGGAGTACCGACCGGCCGCCACCGAGCCGGCCGGCGAGGAGACCGCCCCGCCGGCCGCGCGCCGGCCGGGGCTGCTCGCCGCCGGCCCTTCCCTCTGGCCGGTGTCCGCCCGCTCGGCGGCCGCCCTCGCCGGCCAGGCCGCCCGGCTCGCCGGGTACGCGCGGGAGCAGGAGACGGTCGACCCGGCCGCGGTGGCCTGGTCGCTGGCCACCACCCGGTCCACGTTCGACCGGCGGGCCGTCGTCGTGGGCACCGACCTGCCCGAGCTGCTGGCCGGCCTGGACGCCCTGGCCGCCGGCGAACCGGCCGGCAACGTCGTCACCGGTACGGCGTCCGGCACCGGCCCGGTCTTCGTCTTCCCCGGCCAGGGCGCGCAGTCGGCCCGGATGGCCGCCGGGCTGGTCGGCCGCTGCCCGGTGTTCGACGAGCGGCTGGCCGAGTGCCAGCGGGCCCTGGCGCCGCATCTCGACGTCGACCTCGTCGCCGTGCTGACCGGTACGGACGAGTCGTGGCTGGACCGGGTGGAGGTCGTCCAGCCGGTGCTCTGGGCCGTCGGCGTGGCCCTCGCCGCCGTGTGGCGCGCCGCCGGCGTGGTGCCCGACGCGGTGATCGGCCACTCGCAGGGCGAGATCGCCGCCGCCTGCGTGGCCGGCATCCTGTCCCTCGACGACGCGGCCCGGACCGTGGCGTTGCGGTCCCGAGCCCTGGCCGCGCTGCGCGGCACCGGCACCATGGCCTCGGTCGACCTGTCCGCCGACGCGGTCACCGAACGCCTCGACGGGTTCCCCGGCGTCGGCGTGGCGGCGGTCAACGGTCCGGCCACGGTGGTGGTGTCGGGTCCGCCGCAGGCCGTGGCCGGCCTGGTCGAGGCCTGTCAGGCCGATGGTGTGCGTGC
>NZ_JBEXLM010000063.1:0-15684 GCF_040609975.1 Micromonospora sp. NPDC004551
CGCCGGCCGGTGCAGTTCGACGCCGCCGTGCGCGTCGCCGTCGCCGCCGGGCACACCACGTTCATCGAGGTGTCCGCCCACCCCGTGCTCACCCTCCCGGTCGCGGCGATCCTCGACGACACGGCCACCACCGGACACACCCTCGGCACCCTGCGCCGGGGCGAGGACGACCCGACCCGGCTGCTGACCAGCCTCGCCACCGCCCACACCCTCGGCCTACCCGTCGACCTCACGACGATCCTCGCCCCGGCACCCACCACCGACCTGCCCACCTACGCCTTCGACCGGCGCCGCTACTGGCTGACGGCCCCCGCCCACCAGGTGCGGGACGTCGGCGCGGCCGGACTCCAGGACGCCGGGCACCCGCTGCTCAGCGCGGCCGTACCGGTCGCCGACGACCAGACGGTGGTGCTCACCGGGCGGCTGTCCGTGCGTACCCACCCGTGGCTGGCCGACCACGCCGTCGGCGGGGCGGTGGTCGTTCCCGGCACCGGCCTCATGGACATGGTGATCCGCGCGGGCGACGAGGTCGACGCCGGCCAGGTGGGCGACCTGACCCTGATCAGCCCGCTCGTGCTGCCCGCCACCGGCGCCGTCCAGGTGCAGGTCCGCGTCGGCCCGCCCGGCGACACCGGCGAGCGGAGCGTCACCGTCCACTCCCGCCCCGAGGAGAGCGGCGACGCGGAATGGACCCGGCACGCGGAGGGCCTGCTGCTGCCGCAGCTGCCCGACCCCGCGATCGTCCCGGGAGAGTGGCCACCGGCCGGCGCCGTCGAGGTCGACGCCGACCTCGACGCCTGGTACGCGCACACGGCCGAGGCGGGCCTCGGCTACGGCCCCGCGTTCCGCTGCCTGCGCCGGGTGTGGCGCCGCGACGACGAGGTGTACGCCGAGGTGGCGCTGCCCGACGAGGTGACCGCCGAGGCGTCCCGGTTCGGCCTGCACCCGGCCCTGTTCGACGCGGCCCTCCAGGCCGCCGGACCCGGCGCGCTGCTCGGCGATCCGGGTAACGCCGAGGGCACCGGCTGGCTGCCGTTCGCCTTCCGCTCGGTCGCGCTGCACGCCCACGGCGCCACCCGGCTGCGGGTGCGGTTGCGCGCGCTCGGCCCGGACACGGTCGCCGTCGCGCTGACCGACCCGGCCGGCCAGGCGGTCGTCACGGTGGAGTCGCTGACCTTCCGCCCGGTCGCCGCCGGCCGGGCCGACGAGACCGCCGCGCTGCGGCGCACCTCGGTGTTCCACCTGGACTGGACGCCGCTGCCGGCCACCGAGGCAGCCGCCGGGGGCGCGACGCGCTGGGCCCTGCTCGGCGACGACAGCCTCGGCCTGGCCGACGCGCTGGCCGCCGCCGGGCACCGGGTGACGGGCCACCCGGACCTGGCCGCGCTGATCGCCACGCTGGACGGCGCCGGTGACGTACCGGAGGTCGTGGTCGACCTGCGCGCCGGCCCGCACGCCGACCCGGCCCGGGCCGGCGCGGACGCGCACGACGCGGCCCGCGACGCCCTGGCACTGGTGCGGGAATGGCTCGCCGAGCCGCGGCTGGAGCAGACCCGCCTGGTCCTGCACACCCGCGGTGCGGTCGGCGCCGCGCCCGGCGAGGCCGCCCGCGACCTCGCCCGCGCCGCCCTGTGGGGGCTGGTCCGGTCCGCGCAGTCCGAACACCCCGGCCGGTTCACGCTGCTCGACAGCGACGACGCGGCCACCTCCCTCGCCGCGGTCCCGGCCGCGGTCGGGACCGGCGAGCCGCAGCTCGCGGTCCGCGACGGCGCCGTCCTGGTGCCCCGGCTCGTCCGGGCGCGGGAGGCCGGGGTGCTGCCGCTGCCCGGCGACGAGGCGCCGTGGCGGCTCGACGTCACCGAGACCGGCACCCTGGAGAACCTGGCGCTGCTCCCTGTGCCCACCGGGGCGGGCGAGCTGCCGGAGGGGCACGTCCTGGTCGAGATGCGCGCCTCCGGGCTCAACTTCCGGGACGTCGTGCTGGCCCTCGGCATGGTCCCCGACCAGGAGGTGCTGGGCAGCGAGGGCGCCGGCGTGGTCCGCCAGGTCGGCCCCGGCGTCACCGGCCTCGCCCCCGGCGACCGGGTCATGGGCATCATCGCCGGCTCGTTCTCCTCCGTCGCGGTGACCGACCACCGCATGCTCACCCGCATCCCCGACGGCTGGTCTTACGCCGACGCGGCGGCCGTGCCGGTGGTCTTCCTGACCGCCTGGTACGGGCTGGTCGAGCTGGGCCGGCTCACCGCGGGGGAGTCGGTGCTGGTGCACGCGGCGACCGGCGGCGTCGGCATGGCCGCCGTGCAGATCGCCCGCCACCTCGGCGCGGAGGTCTACGGCACGGCCAGCCCCGGCAAGTGGCCGGCGCTGCGCGCCACCGGCTTCGACGACGCGCACATCGCGTCCTCACGCAGCCTCGACTTCGTCGACGAGTTCCGCGAGCGCCGCGGCGGGCGCGGCGTCGACGTGGTGCTCAACTCCCTCGCCGGCGAGTTCGTGGACGCGTCCCTGCGGCTGCTGTCCCCGGGCGGGCGGTTCGTCGAGATGGGCAAGACGGACAAGCGGGATCCGCGGCGGGTCGCGGCCGACCACCCCGGCGTCAGCTACCAGGACTTCGACCTCATGGCGGCCGGCCCGGCCACGATCGCCCGGATGCTGGCCGAGCTGATGGCGCTGTTCGACGCCGGAGCGCTGCGGCCGCTGCCCCGGCGTACCTGGGACGTCCGGCGCGCGCCCGAGGCGTTCCGCTTCCTCAGCCAGGCCCGGCACGTCGGCAAGCTGACCCTGAGCATCCCGCGGGTGCCGCGCCTCGACGGCACGGTCCTGGTCTCCGGCGCCACCGGCACCCTGGGGGCGCTGCTCTGCCGGCACATGGTCGCCACGCACGGCGCCCGGCACCTGCTGCTGGTCAGCCGGCGCGGCCCGGACGCCGAGGGCGCGGACGACCTGCTGGCCGACCTCAAGGCGCGCGGCGCGGAGGTGTCGATCGTCGCCGCCGACCTGGCCGACGCGGACGCCGTGGCCGACGTGCTGTCCATGGTGGACGCACGGCACCCGCTGCGGGCCGTCGTGCACGTGGCCGGTGTGGTCGACGACGCCACCGTCGAGTCGCTCACCCCCGACCGGCTCGCCGCGGTGCTGCGGCCGAAGGTCGACGCGGCCTGGAACCTGCACCGGGCCACGCTCGGCTCCGACCTGACCGCGTTCGTGCTCTACTCCGCCGCCGCCGGCGTGCTCGGCGGGCCGGGCCAGGGCAACTACGCGGCCGGAAACGCGTTCCTCGACGCCCTGGCCGAGCACCGGCGGGCCCTCGGCCTGCCGGCGGTCTCCCTCGTGTGGGGCCTGTGGGCGCAGGCCAGCGGGATCACCGGGCATCTCGGTGACGTCGACCGGCGGCGGCTGGAGCGCAGCGGGCTGGTGGCCCTCACCAACGACGAGGCCCTCGCCCTGTTCGACGTGACCTGGCGGTCGGAGCGGCCGACGGTCGTGCCCGCCAAAATCAACACGGCGATGGTGGCGCACGGTCACCCGCTGCTGGCCGGCCTCGTCCGCGCCGCCGGCCGCCGGGCCGCCGCCGCCGAGACCGCCGGGGGGCAGGCGTTCGCCGACACCCTGCGCGGCCTGCCGGGGGAGAAGCGGGAACGCGCCCTGCGGGACTTGGTGGTGTCGCACGTCGCCGTGGTCCTCGGCCTCGGCGATCCGGCCGGTGTGGAACCGGCCCGGGCGTTCCGGGAACTCGGCTTCGACTCGCTCACCGCCGTCGAGCTGCGCAACCGGCTCGGTGCGGCCACCGGGCTGCGGCTGCCGGCCACGCTGGTCTTCGACAACCCGACACCGGCGGCGCTCGCCGCGTACCTGGCCACGCAGTTCGCCGTGGCGGACGTGGCCGCCGACCGGCCGTCGGCCGCCGGGCGGGAACTCGACCGGCTGGAGGCGGCGCTCGCCGGGCTCGACCCGGCCGACGACGAGTTCCGCGGGATCACCGAGCGGCTGCACGGCCTGCTGGACCGGCTGACCGAGCGGCGGGCCGACGCCGACGGCGACGACGACCTGGAGTCGGCCACCACCGAGAACATCTTCGACCTGATCGACCGCGAGCTGGAGACGTCGTGACCGCCGGCCGCGACGACATCGGTATGCCGAGTGAGGTAGGCCCACGGTGACCAACGAGGACGAGAAGTACGTCGAGTACCTGAAGCGTACGACCTCGGAGCTGCGGCGTACCCGGCGGCGGCTGCGGGCGCTGGAGGCGCGGGACTCCGAGCCCATCGCCATCGTCGCGATGAGCTGCCGGTACCCGGGCGGGGTCGACTCGCCCGAGCAGCTGTGGGAACTCGTGCGCGACGGCCGCGACGGGATCGGCCCGTTCCCCGCCGACCGGGGCTGGGACCTCGACGGCCTCTTCCACCCCGACCCCGACCACCCGGGCACCAGCTACGTTCGCGAGGGCGGCTTCGTCTACGACGCCGGGGACTTCGACGCCGACCTGTTCGGCATCAGCCCCCGTGAGGCGCTGGCCATGGACCCGCAGCAGCGGCTGCTGCTGGAGGCGTCCTGGGAGGCGTTCGAGCGGGCCGGGCTGCCGCTGCCGGCGGTGCGGGGCAGCCGTACCGGGGTGTTCGTCGGGGCGGCCTCGCACGGCTACGACGCGGTGATCGCCCAGGCCGAGGACGGCGAGGGGCACCTGCTCACCGGCAACTCCACGAGCGTCATCTCCGGCCGGATCGCGTACACCCTCGGCCTGGAGGGGCCGGCGGTCACCATCGACACCGCGTGCTCCTCCTCGTCGGTGGCGCTCCACCTGGCCGTCCAGGCGCTGCGCAACGGCGACTGCGAGCTGGCCCTCGCCGGCGGCGTCACCATCATGCCCACCCCGGCCGTGTTCGTCGGGTTCAGCCGGCAGCGGGGTCTGGCCGCCGACGGTCGGTGCAAGGCGTTCGCGGCCGCCGCCGACGGCACCTCCTGGTCGGAGGGGATCGGCATGCTGCTGCTGGCCCGCCTCTCCGACGCCCAGCGCCTCGGTCACCCGGTCCTGGCCGTGGTCCGCGGCAGCGCGGTCAACCAGGACGGCGCGTCCAACGGCCTGAGCGCCCCGCACGGTCCCTCCCAGGTGCGGGTGATCCGGCAGGCCCTCGCCAACGCCCGGCTCACGCCCGAGCAGATCGACGTGGTGGAGGCGCACGGCACGGGCACCACCCTCGGCGACCCCATCGAGGCGCAGGCCCTGCTCGCCACGTACGGGCAGGACCGGGGCGAGGCCGGCCCGGTGCTGCTGGGTTCCGTCAAGTCCAACCTCGGCCACACCCAGGCCGCCGCCGGCGTCGCCGGCGTGATGAAGATGGTGCTGGCGATCCGGCACGGCGTCGTCCCGCCCACCCTGCACGTGGACGCCCCGTCCCCGCACGTCGACTGGTCCGCCGGGGCGGTCGCGCTCGCCACCGAGGCGACGCCGTGGCCGGCCGTGGACCGGCCGCGCCGGGCGGCGGTGTCCTCGTTCGGTGTGTCCGGCACCAACGCGCACACCATCATCGAGCAGGCGCCGGCGCCGGAGCCCGCCGAGGAGGAACCGCCGACGGCGGACCGCCCGGTCGTACCGGTGCTGCTCTCCGCCCGCTCCGACGCCGCCCTCGCCGCCCAGGCCGGCCGCTGGGCCACCTGGCTGGCCGGCGATGCCGGCGTCCGGCCGCTGGACGTCGCCTGGTCCTCGGTGGTGTCCCGGTCGGTGCTGGACCGCCGTGCGGTGGTGACCGCCACCGGCCGGGACGACCTGATCGCCGGCCTGCGCGCCCTCGCGGCGGGGGAGCCGGCCGGGAACGTGCTCGCCGGCGCGGGCGTGCCCCGCGGGCAGCTCGCCGTCCTCTTCTCCGGCCAGGGCGCGCAGCGCCCCGGCATGGGCCGGGAACTGTACGCCGCCTTTCCGGTGTTCGCGGCGGCGCTGGACGAGGTGTGCGCTCACCTGGACCGGGCCCTGTCGCAGCCGCTGAAGACGGTGCTGTTCGCCCCCGAGGGCTCGCCCGAGGCCGGCCTGCTGGACCAGACGGTCTTCACCCAGGCGGGCCTGTTCGCCGTCGAGGTCGCCCTGCACCGGCTGGTCGAGTCGTTCGGCGTGACGCCCGACGTGGTGGGCGGCCACTCGATCGGGGAGATCACCGCCGCCTACGTGGCCGGGGTGCTGTCCCTGGAGCACGCCTGCGCGCTGGTCGCCGCCCGGGGCCGGCTCATGCAGGCGCTCCCGGACGGCGGCGGGATGCTCGCGGTCGCCGCCGCCGAGGCCGACGTGCTGCCCACCCTCGACGGCCTGGCCGACCGCATCGGTCTCGCCGCGGTCAACGGCCCGAGCGCCGTCGTCGTGTCCGGCGCGGCCGACGCCCTGGACCGGGTGGAACAGCTCTGGCGGGACCGGGGCGTACGGACCCGCCGGCTGTCCGTGAGCCACGCCTTCCACAGCCCGCTCATGGAGCCGATGCTGGCGAAGTTCCGGGCGGTGCTCGACCGGCTGACCTTCGCCGCCCCGGCGCTGCCGGTGGTGTCGAACCTGACCGGCGAACTGGCCGACGCCGACGAGCTGCGCACGGCCGACTACTGGGTGCGGCACGTCCGCGAGGCGGTCCGCTACGCCGACGGGATCGCCGCGCTGCGCGCCGCCGGGGCGGACACGCTGCTGGAGATCGGTCCGCAGAGCGTGCTGACCGCGCTGGCCGCCGACCTCCTGCCCGCCGGCGCGGGCGTGCTCACGGTGGCCGCCCAGCGCGCGGACCGCCCCGAGCCCGACGCCCTGCTGGCCGCCCTCGCCGAGCTGCACCTGCACGGCCACCCGGTGACCTGGCCGGGCTGGTTCGCCGGCACCGGCGCCCGCCGCATCGACCTGCCCACGTACGCCTTCCAGCACCAGCGGTACTGGGCCAGCCCCGGCGCCGCCACGGCGTCGGCGCACCGGCCCGGCGGCGCCGACGGCGACTTCTGGGCCGCCGTCGAACGCGGGGACCTGCCCGCCGTGGCGTCCCACCTGGCCGTACAGGACGACCCGGACGCGGTGGCGGCCCTCGCGCCGGCCGTACCGGTGCTGTCGTCGTGGCGGCAGGCCCGGCAGCGCGACGCCGTGGTGGACGGCTGGGCGTACCGGGTCGCGTGGGAGCCGGTCCACCCGGCCCCCGCGCCGGCCCTCACCGGCCGCTGGCTGGTGGTCCTTCCCACTCCGGACGCCGGGGCGGACGAGAACCCGGGGCCGTGGGAGGCGCTGCTCGCCGGGGCGGGCGCCGACGTCGACGTGCTCGCCGTGCCCGCCGGAACCGGGCGCGCCGAACTGGCCGAGCTGCTGCGGCAGCGCGGCGGGCCGGGCTGGCGGGGAGTGCTCTGCGTCCTGCCCGGGCCGGACGCGCCGCTGCCCGACGCCCCCGCCGTGCCGGCCGGAACGGCGCTGCTGCTCACCGTCACCCAGGCCCTCGCCGACACCGGCCTGCCCGGCCGGCTGTGGTGCCTCACCCGCGGGGCCGTCTCCGTCGGCGGCGGCGAAGCTCTCACCGACCCGTACGCGGCGGCGGCCTGGGGACTCGGCCGCGTCGTCGCCCTGGAACAGCCCGACCGCTGGGGCGGCCTCGTCGACCTGCCCACCGGGGACCCGGCCGCCGGCGACGGCGGAGCGCCCCGGCTCGACCGGGCCACGGCGGACGCCCTGCGTGCCGTGCTCGCCGACGGCGGCCACGACCAGGTCGCCGTCCGGCCGCACGGCACCTTCGGCCGCCGGCTCGTCCCCGCCGCCCCGCCCGCCGGCACCGGCTGGCGTCCGGCCGGCAGTGTGCTGGTCACCGGCGGCACCGGCGCGCTGGGCCGGCAGGTGGCCCGCTGGCTGGTCGCCAACGGCGCCACCGAGGTCGTCCTCGCCTCCCGGCGCGGCCCCGACGCCCCCGGCGCCGCCGACCTGGTCGCGGAACTGCCCGGCGTCCGGGTTGTCGCCTGCGACGTCACCGACCCCGACGCGGTCACCGCGCTCGTCGCCGGACTGCCCGCGCTGACCGCCGTCGTGCACGCCGCCGGCGTGGTCGACGACGGGGTCCTCGACGGCCTCGACCCGGCCCGGATGCAGGCCGTCCTGGCCGGCAAGGTGGGCGCCGCCCAGGTGCTGCACCAGGCCACCGCGGGGCGGGACCTCGACGCGTTCGTCCTGTTCTCCTCGCTCGCCGGGGTGATCGGCAGCGCCGGGCAGGGCAATTACGCGGCCGCGAACGCGTACCTCGACGCGTTCGCGGCCTGGCGGCACGCCCAGGGGCTGCCCGCCACCGCCGTCGCCTGGGGCGCCTGGGCCGCCGACGGCATGGCCGCCGGCGCCGCGCTGTCCGCCCGGCTCACCCGCGGCGGCGTCAACCCACTGCCCGCCGAGCAGGCGGTCGCCGTCCTCGGCCGGGTGGTCAACGCCACCGGCCCGGCGGTCACCGTGGCCGACGTCGACTGGGGACGCCTCACCGCCTCCTGGGGCCGGTCGACCCCGCTGCTCGCCGGCCTGCCCGGGGTGCCCGCCGTGCCCACCGGCCCGGTCCGGGCCACCGTCGTCGGCCGGTCCCTGCCGCAGCTCACCGACCTGGTCCGGACCCAGGTCGGCGTGGTGCTCGGCTACCCGGCCGGCCGGCCGCTGCCCGACCGCACCTTCCGCGACCTCGGCTTCGACTCGCTCACCGCGGTCGAACTGCGCAACCGGCTCGCCGCCGAGACCGGCATGACCCTGCCCGCCACGCTGGTCTTCGACCATCCCACCGTCGCGGAACTGGCCGCGCACCTGCACGGCCTGACCGCCGGGCAGACCATCGGCGCGGTCGTCGCCGCCGACACCGACCGGCACCGCGAACCCGTCGCCATCGTGGCGATGAGCTGCCGGTTCCCCGGCGGGGTCGCCTCACCGGAACAGCTCTGGGACCTCGTCGCCGGCGGCGCCGACGCCATGACCCCGATGCCCGGCGAACGCGGTTGGAACCTCGCCGAGCTGTACCACCCCGACCCCGCGCACCTCGGCACCAGCTACGTCCGCGAGGGCGGCTTCGTGGCCGGGGCCGGCGAGTTCGACCCCGCGTTCTTCGGCATCAGCCCCCGCGAGGCGCTCGCCATGGACCCCCAGCAGCGGCTGCTGCTGGAGGCCACCTGGGAGGCCTTTGAACGGGCCCGGCTCGACCCGACCGCGCTGCGCGGCAGCCGCACCGGCGTCTACGTCGGCACCAACGGCCAGGACTACGGCTCGCTGCTCATGGCCGCGGGCGACGTCGACGAGAACTACCTCGCCACCGGCGTCTCCGCCAGCGTCATCTCCGGGCGGCTCGCGTACACCTTCGGGCTGCACGGCCCGGCCGTCACCGTCGACACGGCCTGCTCGTCGTCGCTTGTCGCGTTGCACCTCGCCGCGCAGGCGCTCCAGGCGGGGGAGTGCGACCTGGCCCTCGCGGGCGGGGCCACCGTGATGGCCACCCCGGGCATCTTCGTCGGCTTCTCCCGGCAGCGCGGCCTGGCCGCCGACGGCCGGTGCAAGCCGTTCGCCGGGGCCGCCGACGGCACCGGCTGGGGCGAGGGCGTCGGCCTGCTGGTGCTCCAGCGGCTCTCCGACGCCCGCCGCGACGGCAACCCCGTCCTCGCGATCGTGCGCGGCAGCGCGGTCAACCAGGACGGCGCCTCCAACGGCCTCACCGCCCCCAACGGACCCGCCCAGCAGCGGGTCATCCGGCAGGCCCTGGCCAACGCCCGGCTCAGCCCCGCCGAGGTCGACGCGGTCGAGGCGCACGGCACCGGTACGACCCTGGGCGACCCCATCGAGGCGCAGGCGCTCATCGCCACCTACGGTCAGGACCGGCCCGCCGACCGGCCGCTCTGGCTCGGCTCGATCAAGTCGAACATCGGCCACACCCAGGCCGCCGCCGGTGTCGCCGGGGTCATCAAGATGGTGCTGGCCATGCGGCACGGCGTGCTGCCGCCCACCCTGCACGTCGACGAACCCACCCCGCACGTCGACTGGTCCGCCGGCGCGGTCGCGCTGCTCACCGAGGCCCGCCCCTGGCAGCCCGGCGACGGACCGCGGCGGGCCGGCGTCTCGTCCTTCGGCATCAGCGGCACCAACGTGCACACCATCCTGGAGCAGGCGCCCCCGGAGGAGCCCGCCCCGGCCGACGCCGCGCCCGCGGGCGAACTGCCCTGGGTGCTCTCCGGGCGGACCGCCGCCGCGCTCGCCGACCGCGCCCGCGACCTGCGCGCCCACCTGGACACCGCGCCCGACGCCGCGCTGCCCGACCTGGCCTGGTCGCTGGCCGCCACCCGCGCCGCCCACGACCACCGCGCCGTCGTCCTCGCCGCCGGCCGGGACGGCCTGTCCGCCGCGCTGGACGCGCTCGCCGACGGCCATCCCGCGCCGCACACCGTCACCCGCGCCCCGGGTACGCCGGGCGACGTGGTCTTCGTCTTTCCCGGCCAGGGTTCGCAGTGGGCGGGCATGGCGGCGGAACTGCTCGACACGGCTCCGGTGTTCGCGGAGACGTTCGCGGCGTGTGCGGAGGCGTTGCGCCCCTTCGTGGACTGGTCGCTGCTCGACGTGGTGCGGGGTGCGGCGGGCGCGCCGTCGTTGGAGCGGGTCGACGTGGTCCAGCCCGCCCTCTTCGCGGTCGGTGTGTCCCTGGCCGCACTGTGGCGCTCCTACGGCGTCCACCCGTCAGCCGTGATCGGCCATTCGCAGGGTGAGATCGCGGCCGCCTACGTGGCGGGGGCGCTGAGTCTGGATGACGCGGCGGCCGTGGTGGCGCTGCGCAGCCGGGTCATCGCCGGTATCGCCGGTGACGGCGGCATGGTGTCGGTGGCCACCACCGCCGAGGAGGCGAGGGGGACGATCGCCGGTTGGGAGGGCCGGATCGCCCTCGCGGCGGTCAACGGCCCGACCTCGGTCGTGGTGTCCGGCGACAGCGCCGCCCTGGACGAGCTGGTCGCCCACTACGAGGGTCGTGACGTCCGGGTGCGTCGCGTGCCGGTGGACTATGCGTCGCATTCGGCGCACGTCGAGCCGTTGCGGGAGCAGCTGCTGGAGCTGCTGGCCGGGCTGCAGCCGCGTAGCGGGGAGGTCCGGTTCCGGTCCACGGTGGAGGGCGACTGGGTCGACACCGCCGGCCTGGACGCCGATTACTGGTACCGGAACCTGCGGCAGACCGTGCGCTTCGACGAGGCTGTGCGTGATCTGGTGGCGGCCGGCTGTCACACGTTCGTGGAGGTCAGTGCCCATCCGGTGCTCACCATGGCGGTGCAGGAGAGCGTCGAGGCGGCCGCCGCCGACCCGGACGCGGTCACCGTGACCGGCACCCTGCGCCGCGACGAGGGCGGCCTCGACCGGTTCCACCGCGCCCTCGCCGAGGCGTACGCCGGTGGCGCCCCCGTCGACTGGCGACCCGCCTTCGCCGGCCGGGCCGTGCACCGCCGCGACCTGCCCACCTACCCATTCCAGCGGCAGCACTACTGGCCGCGCCCGAACCCGGCGCCGGCCGCCGTCGCGGAACCCGACGAGGTCGACGCCCGGTTCTGGGCCGCCGTCGAGGCCGAGGACCTCGCGGCGGTCACCGCCGAACTCGCCGATGCCGCCGCGGTGCCCGAGGGCGCCGTCGCCGACCTGTTGCCCGCCCTCGCCGCCTGGCGGCGCCGCCACCGCGACCAGGCCACCATCGACTCCTGGCGCTACCGGGACGGCTGGCTGCCCGTCGCCCCCGACACCGCCGCCGAGCCGGCCCTCACCGGCACGTGGTGGCTGGTCACCGGCCCGGACGACACCGGCGCCGCCCAGGCCGCCTTCACCACCGACGCGCTGCGCCGGCACGGCGCCACGGTCGTACCCGTCGCCCTCGCCGGGGAACGGTCCGACCGCACCGGCCTCGCGGCCCGGCTGCGCGACCTCGCCGCCGCCACCCCGGCCGCCGGCATCGTTTCCCTACTCCCGCTCGACGAGACGCCGCTGCCCGGGCACCCGCACCTGCCGGCTGGCTTCGCCGGCACCGTCACGCTCGTGCAGGCCCTCGGCGACGCCGGGATCCGCGCACCACTGTGGACCCTCACCCGAGGCGCCGTCTCCACCGGCCCCGCCGACCCGCTGCCGCACCCGACGCAGCAGCTCGCCTGGGGCTTCGGCCGGATCGCCGCCCTGGAACACCCGGACCGCTGGGGCGGTCTCGTCGACCTGCCCGACGAGCCGGACGATCGCGCGGGCCGCCGGCTCGCCCGCGTCCTCGCCGGCGCCGACGGGGAGGACCAGGTGGCGCTGCGGCCCACCGGCGCGTACGGCCGGCGGCTGCTGCGCGCCCCGCTCGGCGACGCCCCGGCCACCCGCACCTGGCGGCCCCGCGGCACCGCCCTGGTCACCGGCGGCACCGGGGCGCTGGGCGGGCAGATGGCCCGCTGGCTCGCCGCCAACGGCGCCGCCCACCTGGTGCTGCTCAGCCGGCGCGGCCGGCAGGCCGACGGGATCGCCGACCTGGAGGCCGAGCTCACCGGTCTCGGCGCCCGGGTCACCGTGGCCGCCTGCGACGCCGCTGACCGGGACGCGCTCGCCGCCGTCCTCGCCGACCTGCCGGCCGAGCACCCCCTCACCACCGTCGTGCACACCGCCGCCGTGCTTGAGGACTCCGTCATCGACGCGCTCACCCTCGACCAGATCGACCACGCGCTGGGCGCCAAGGTCACCGCCGCGGTCAACCTGCACGAGCTGACCCGCGACCACCCGCTCGACGCGTTTATCCTGTTCTCCGCGATGGCCGGCACGGTCGGCAGTTCCGGCGTCGCCAACTACGCCCCCGGCAACGCCTACCTCAACGCGCTCGCCGAACACCGGCGCGGCCTCGGCCTGCCCGCCACCTCGATCGGCTGGGGGGCCTGGGGCGGCGGCGGGATGGCCGACGGCGAGTTCGGCCGGTTGCTGCACCGCCACGGCGCGCCCGAGATGGACCCCCGGCTCGCCGTCGCCGCGCTGCACCAGGCCGTCGAGCACGACGAGACGCACCTGACCGTCTCCCGCATCGCCTGGGACCGGTTCTACGTGGCGTTCACCGCCACCCGCCCCGCGCCGCTGATCGCCGAGATCCCCGAGGCGCAACGCCTCGCCGCCACCACGGGCGGCGCCGCCGAGGCGACCGAGGCGGACCGGGGCGGTCCCGGCGCCGCGTTCGCCCGGATGAACACCGCCGAGCGCCGGCAGGCGCTGCTCGACCTGGTACGCGACCAGGCGGCCACCGTCCTCGACTACGCCGGCGGGCAGGCTGTCGACCCGCACCACGCGTTCCGGGACCTCGGCTTCGACTCGGTCACCGCCGTCGAACTGCGCAACCGGCTCGCCACCGCCACCGGCCTGCGCCTGCCGGTGACCCTGGTCTTCGACTACCCGACCGCCGCGGTCCTCGCCCGCCACCTGCACGAGGAGCTCGGCGGCGGCGCCGAGCGGACCGCCGAGACCGGCCCGGTCACGCTCGGCGACGACGAGCCCGTCGCCATCGTCGCCATGTCCTGCCGGTTCCCCGGCGGCGTCACCGACCCGGAGCAGTTCTGGCAGCTGCTGCACGCCGGCCGGGACGCCGTCTCCGACCTGCCCGGCGACCGCAGCTGGGACATCGACCGGCTGTACGACCCCGACCCCTATTCCACCGGCACCTCCTATGTGCGCAGCGGCGCCTTCCTCTACGACGCCGCGGACTTCGACGCGGGCTTCTTCGGCATCTCGCCCCGTGAGGCGCTGGCCATGGACCCGCAGCAGCGGCTGCTGCTGGAGGCGTCGTGGGAGGCGATCGAGCGGGCAGGGGTTGACCCGGGGATGTTGCGGGGTTCGCGAACAGGGGTGTTCGCCGGCACGAACGGCCAGGACTATGGGGCCCTGTTGATGGCGTCCGCGGCTGAGCTGGAGGGCTTCGCGGCGACGGGGAGCGCGGCGAGCGTGGTGTCGGGTCGGGTGTCGTACGTGATGGGGTTGGAGGGGCCTGCGGTGTCGGTGGACACGGCGTGTTCGTCGTCCCTCGTGGCGCTGCACCTGGCGGTGTCGGCGCTCCGGCAGGGCGAGTGCGATCTCGCCCTGGCCGGCGGCGTGACCATCATGGCCACCCCCGGGCTGTTCGTCGAGTTCTCCCGTCAGCGCGGACTCGCCGCCGACGGCCGGTGCAAGGCGTTCGCGGCGGCGGCCGACGGCACCGGCTGGGGCGAGGGCGTCGGCGTGCTGCTGGTGGAACGGCTCTCCGACGCCCGCCGCAACGGCCATCCCGTGCTCGCGATCGTGCGGGGATCGGCTGTCAACCAGGACGGCGCGTCCAACGGGCTGACCGCCCCGAACGGGCCGTCGCAGCAGCGGGTGATCCGGCAGGCCCTCGCGTCGGCCCGGCTGTCCGCGTCCGAGGTGGACGTGGTGGAGGCGCACGGCACCGGCACCACGCTCGGGGATCCGATCGAGGCGCAGGCCCTGCTGGCCACGTACGGGCAGGACCGGACCGAACCGCTGCTGCTGGGCTCGGTGAAGTCGAACATCGGCCACACCCAGGCCGCCGCCGGCGTGGCCGGGGTGATCAAGATGGTCCTCGCCATGCGGGCGGGCGTCGTCCCGGCAACCCTGCACGTGGACGAGCCCTCCCCGCACATCGACTGGTCGGCCGGGGCGGTCGAGCTGGCCACCGAGGCCCGGCCCTGGCCCGGCGCCGGCCGGACCCGCCGCTCCGCCGTCTCCTCGTTCGGCATCTCCGGCACCAACGCCCACGTCATCCTCGAACTCCCCGACGATCAGCCGCCCGCCGGGGAGACCGCCACCGGCGCCTCCCGGCCCGGCGTGGTCACCTCCGGCGTCGTCGCCTGGCCGGTGTCGGCGCGGTCCCGGCCCGCCCTGGCTGGACAGGCCGCCCGCCTGGCCCGGCACCTGCGCGGGCGCGACGTGATCGACCCGGCCGCGATCGGCTGGTCCCTGGCCACCACCCGGTCGGCGTTCGATCACCGCGCCGCCGTGGTCGGCGCGACGGTCGACGAGCTGCTGTCCGGCCTGGACGCCCTGGCCGGCGGCGCCCCGTCGGCACACGCGGTGACCGGTGTGGCGTCGGGTCACGGCGCCGGTCCGGTGTTCGTGTTCCCCGGCCAGGGCGCGCAGTCCGCGCGGATGGCGGCCGGCCTGGTGGGCCGCACGCCGGTGTTCGACACGAAGCTGGCCGAGTGTCAGGCCGCGCTGGCGCCGCACCTGGACGTGGATCTGGCCTCCGTCCTGACCGGTACGGACGAGTCCTGGTTGGACCGGGTCGAGGTGGTGCAGCCCGTCCTGTGGGCGGTGGGCGTCGCTCTCGCCGCCGTCTGGCAGCACGTGGGCGTGGTGCCGCAGGCGGTGATCGGGCACTCCCAGGGTGAGATTGGCGCCGCCTGCGTGGCGGGGATCCTGTCCCTGGACGACGCGGCCCGGACCGTGGCGCTGCGGTCGCGGGCCCTGGCGGTGCTGCGGGGCACGGGCACGATGGCGTCGATCGACCTGTCGGCGTCGGACGTGGCCGCCCGCCTGGGCGTTGCCGCCGGAACCGGCACGGGTGACGACGAGGGGGCGGCGGGGGCTGACGGCGGCCGCTTCGCGGGAGTCGGTATCGCGGCGGTCAACGGTCCGGCCACGGTGGTGGTGTCGGGTCCGCCGCAGGCCGTGGCCGGCCTGGTCGAGGCCTGTCAGGCCGATGGTGTGCGTGC
>NZ_JBEXLM010000064.1:0-15629 GCF_040609975.1 Micromonospora sp. NPDC004551
CCCTCGCAGCAGCGGGTGATCCGGCAGGCCCTCGCGAACGCCCGCCTGAGCGTGGCGGACGTGGACGCCGTCGAGGCCCACGGCACCGGCACCACCCTCGGCGACCCGATCGAGGCGCAGGCCCTGCTGGCCACGTACGGGCAGGACCGGGGGAACGCCGCGCCGCTGCTGCTCGGCTCGATCAAGTCGAACATCGGCCACACGCAGGCCGCGGCCGGCGTGGCGGGCGTCATCAAGATGGTCCTGGCCATGCGGCACGGCATCGTGCCGTCCACGGTGCACGTGGACGAACCGTCCCCGCACGTCGACTGGTCCGCCGGGGCCGTCGCCCTGGCCATCGAGGCGACGCCGTGGCCGGCGGTGGACCGGCCGCGCCGGGCGGCCGTGTCCTCGTTCGGCATCTCCGGCACCAACGCGCACGTGATCATCGAGCAGCCGCCGGCAGATGCCGTCGAAGGGCCGGTGGCCGGGCGGACCGCGCCGTCTCCGAACGGGGCCGAACCAGCCGTTGCGTCCCCGGACGAGGCCGGGCGGGTCGCACCGGCTGTCGACTCGATCGAGGGCGAGGTGGTCGCGCGGCCACTGCCCGGGCTGGTGCCGGTGCTGCTGTCGGCGCGGACGGATGCCGCCCTGGCCGCGCAGGCGGGCCGCTGGGCGCGCTGGCTGGCCGGTGACGGGGCGCTGCGCCCGGTGGACGTGGCCTGGTCGTCGGCGGTCACCCGGCCGGCCCTGGAGCAGCGCGCGGTGGTAGCGGCGGCGGACCGGGACGGCCTGCTCGGGGCGCTGCACGCTCTCGCCGGCGGGGACCCGTCCGGTGCAGTCGTGACGGGTTCCGCCGCCGGACGCGGCCAGCTCGCGATCCTGTTCTCCGGCCAGGGCGCGCAGCGCCCGGGTATGGGCCGAGAGCTGTACGCGAGGTTCCCCGTCTTCGCCGCCGCCTTGGACGAGGTGTGCGGGCATCTGGATCCGCTGCTGCCGCGTCCGTTGAGGGCGGTGCTGTTCGCCGAGGCGGACACGCCGGAGGCGGCGTTGCTGGATCAGACGGTGTTCACCCAGGCCGGTCTGTTCGCGGTCGAGGTGGCGCTGTTCCGTCTCGTGGAGTCGTTCGGGGTCGTGCCGGATCACGTGGGCGGGCACTCGATCGGGGAGATCACCGCCGCCCACGTCGCCGGAGTGTTGACCCTGCAGGACGCGTGCGCTCTCGTGGCGGCGCGGGGCCGGTTGATGCAGGCCCTCCCGGCCGGCGGCCGGATGCTCGCGGTCAACGCGGCCGAGGCCGACGTGTCCGCCACCCTGGACGGGCTGGCCGATCGGGCCGGGATCGCCGCCGTCAACGGGCCGAACGCCGTCGTGGTGAGCGGCGCCGTCGACGCCTTGGACGAGATCGAACGGACCTGGACGGCACGTGGCGTCCGGACCCGCCGTCTGGCGGTGAGTCACGCCTTCCACAGTCCGTTGATGGAGCCGATGCTGGCCGAGTTCCGCACGATCCTCGACGGACTGACCTTCGCCGCGCCGCTGGTGCCGGTGGTGTCGAACCTGACCGGCGCGCTCGCCGACCCCGACGACCTCCGTACCCCGGACTACTGGGTGCGGCACGTGCGGGAGGCGGTCCGGTTCGCCGACGGGGTCAGCGCCCTGCGGGCCGCCGGGACGGGCACGTTCCTGGAGATCGGCCCGCAGAGCGTGCTCACTGCGCTCACGGCCGACATCCTGCCCGCCGACGAGGGCATACTCGCCGTCGCCGCCCAGCGCCGGGACCGGCCGGAGACCCACGCCCTGCTGGCCGCGCTGGCCGACCTACACGTCAACGGTCTACCGATCGACTGGGCGCCGTGGTTCACCGACACCGGCGCGACCCGCGTCGACCTGCCCACCTACGCCTTCCAGCACCAGCGCTACTGGCCCGAGCCGGCGCCACGAGCGCAGGCCGCCCAGGACACCGGCCCGGACGCCGAATTCTGGGCCGCCGTCGAGAGCGGCGATTTGACCGCCCTCGCCACCCACCTCGGCGACGACACCGCCGTGGACGCCCTCACCCCGGCCCTGCCGGTCCTGTCCACCTGGCGCCGTTCCCGCACCCGGGGCACCGCGCTGGACGGCTGGTCGTACCGGATCGGGTGGGAGCCGGTGCGACCGGCCCCCACGCCCGGATTGTCCGGCCGCTGGCTCGTCGCCACCGTCGGCGGCGGCGCCGACGCGGGCATCGCGAAGACGCTCGCCGAGGCCGGCGCGCGGGTGGACACCATGACGGTGCCCTCCGGCGCCGCCCGGCGGGAGCTGGGGGAGCGGCTGCGGCGGATCAGCGACCAGGGCTGGGCGGGCGTGCTCTGCGTCCTGCCCCGCCAGGACCGGCCCCTCACGCACGCGCCGGCTCTCCCCGCCGGCACGGCCGCGCTCCTCACCCTCACCCAGGCGCTCATCGACACCGGCCTGCCCGGCCGGGTGTGGGCGCTCAGCCGTACCGCGCTGCCGGTCTCGCCCGGTGAGCGGGGCGGCGACGTCTGGGCGGCGCTGGCCTGGGGCCTCGGCCGGGTCGTGGCCCTGGAGCGGCCCGACCGGTGGGGCGGCCTGATCGACCTGCCCACCCGCGCCGATCGGGCCACGCGGGCCGCGCTCGGCGCGGTCCTCGCCGACGGCGCTCACGACCAGGTGGCCGTCCGCCGCAACGGCGTGTTCGCCCGGCGTCTCGTCCCGGCGACGCCGCCGGCCACCGCCGGCTGGCGGCCACGGGGGACGGTGCTCGTCACCGGCGGTACGGGAGCGCTGGGCCGGCACGTGGCCCGCTGGCTGCTGGCCAACGGGGCGGCCGAGGTGGTGCTGGCCTCCCGGCGCGGCCCCGACGCCCCCGGCGCGGCCGAACTGGTCCACGAACTCGGTGCCGTCCGCGTGGTGGCCTGCGACGTCAGCGATGCCGTCGCCGTCGCCGACCTGGTGGACGACCTGCCCGGGCTGACCGCCGTCGTGCACACCGCCGGCGCCTCCGGCGGCACCACCCCGGCGGACGACCTGACCGCCGGTGACCTGGCCGAGACCCTCGGCGGCAAGGTGCTCGGTGCGGTCCACCTGGACGCCGCCTGCCGGGACCGTGACCTCGACGCGTTCGTCGTCTTCTCCTCCGTGGCCGGTGTCTGGGGCGGCGGCGGGCAGGCCGGCTACGCCGCCGGCAACGCCCTGCTGGACGCGCTGGTCGCGGCCCGCCGCGCGGCCGGGCTGCCCGCCACCGCCCTCGCGTACGGCCCGTGGGCCGCCGACGGCATGGCCGCCACCGGCGAGACGGCGGACGGATTGCGCCGCCGCGGCTTCGTCCCGCTCCCGCCCGACGCCGCCGTCGCGGCGCTCGAACGCTGGGTGAACGCCCCCGAACCGGCCCCCGTGATCGTGGACGTGGACTGGTCCACGTTCGTGGCGGCGTTCACCGCGGCACGGCCGAGCCACCTCTTCGACCGGGTCGCCCCGGTGACCGAGGGGGAGGCGAAGCCCGCGGAGACCAGGGTCGCCACCGACGGGTTGCGCGCCCGGCTCGCCGCACTGCCGGCCACCGGCCAGGCGACGCTGCTGGTCGACCTGGTCCGCGCGGAGGCCGCCGCGGTGCTCGGCCACCCCGGCACCGATCAGGTGCCCGCCGGGCGCGCGTTCCGCGAGCTGGGCTTCGACTCCCTCGCGGCGGTGCAGTTGCGGGACCGGCTGGGCCGGGCCACCGGACTGAACCTACCGTCGACAGTGGTCTTCGACCACCCGTCGGCGGCGGAACTGGCGCGTTTCCTGCGTACCGAACTGGTGGCCGGCGCGGACGCCCCGGCGGCCCTCGCCACCGTGGTCCGGCCCGCCGCGGACGAGCCGATCGCCATCGTGTCGATGGCCTGCCGGTTCCCCGGCGGCGTGTCCTCCCCGCAGGAGCTGTGGCGGCTGCTCGCCGACGGGGTGGACGCCGTGACCCCGATGCCCACCGACCGGGGCTGGGACCTGGACGGCCTCTTCGACAGCGACCCGGACCGGGTCGGCACCAGCTACGCCCGCAGCGGCGGCTTCCTGGACGACGTCGCGAGCTTCGACGCCGCGTTCTTCGGGATCAACCCCCGTGAAGCGCTGGCCATGGACCCGCAGCAGCGGCTGCTGCTGCACACCACCTGGGAGCTGTTCGAGCGCGCCGGCATCGACCCGCAGCGCGTACGCGGCTCGGCGACCGGCGTCTTCATGGGCACCAACGGGCAGGACTACGCGACCCTCCTACTGGGTGCCCGGTCACAGGTGGAGGGCTACCAGGCGACCGGCAACGGCGCGTCGGTCGTCTCCGGGCGGCTGGCGTACTCGTTCGGCCTGCACGGGCCCGCCGTCACCGTCGACACGGCGTGCTCGTCGTCGCTGGTGGCGCTGCACCTGGCCGCCCAGGCGCTGCGTTCCGGCGAGTGCGACCTCGCGCTGGCCGGCGGTGTGACGGTGATGTCCACGCCAGGGGCGTTCCTGGAGTTCTCCCGGCAGCGCGGGCTGGCCGCCGACGGCCGGGTCAAGGCGTTCGCCGCGGGCGCGGACGGCACCGGCTGGGGCGAGGGCGCCGGCGTCCTGCTGCTGCAGCGCCTCTCCGACGCGCAGCGGGAGGGCCGGCCGATCCTGGCCGTCGTGCGGGGCAGCGCCGTGAACCAGGACGGCGCGTCCAACGGGCTGACCGCACCGAACGGGCCGGCGCAGCAGCGGGTCATCCGGCACGCGCTGGCCAACGCCGGCCTGGCCGCGGCCGACATCGACGCGATCGAGGCGCACGGCACCGGCACCACCCTCGGCGACCCGATCGAGGCGCAGGCGCTGATCGCCGCGTACGGGCCGGACCGGCCGGCGGACCGGCCGCTCTGGCTCGGCTCCGTGAAGTCGAACCTCGGCCACACCCAGGCCGCGGCCGGCGTGGCCAGCCTCATCAAGATGGTGCTGGCGCTGCGGCACGGGACGCTGCCGGCGACCCTGCACGTCGACGAGCCCACCCCGCACGTGGACTGGGCGTCCGGTCCGCTGGCGCTGCTCACCGAGGCGCGCCCGTGGGACGCCGACGGGCGGCCCCGCCGGGCCGGTGTTTCGTCGTTCGGGATCAGCGGCACCAACGCCCACGTCATCCTCGAAGAGGCGCCCACGGCGGACCCGAGCGAGGGGGTGGAGCCGTCGCCGCCCGCCGGCGCCGCGCTGCCGTGGCCGGTCGCCGCGGCGACGGCCGCCGGCCTGCGGGACCAGGCCGACCGCCTGGCCCGCCGCCTCGCCGGCCCGGCTCCCGGTTCCCCCGAGCCCGCACCGAGCCTCGCCCCGGCCGACCGCGCCGGAGCGGTGGCGTGGGCGCTGGCCGAGGGCCGCGCACACCTGGACCGCCGGGCGGTCGTCGTCGCCGCCGACCCGGAGACCCGGATGGCGGCGCTGCACGCCCTGGCCGCGGGCGGCGCACACCCGGCGCTCGTTCCGGCGGCGCCGGCCACCTCGGGTGGCACCGCCGTCCTCTTCTCCGGTCAGGGTGCGCAGCGCGCGGGGATGGGCCGGGAGCTGTACGGGACGTTCCCGGTGTTCGCCGCCGCGCTCGACGAGGTGTGCGAGCACCTGAACCCGCTGCTGCCGCAGCCGTTGACGTCGGTGCTGTTCGCGGATGCGGGAACGCCGGAGGCCGCGCTGCTGGACCAGACCGTCTACACCCAGGCGGGCCTGTTCGCCGTCGAGGTGGCGCTGTTCCGCCTCGTGGAGTCGTTCGGCATCGTGCCGGATCACGTCGGCGGGCACTCGATCGGGGAGATCACGGCGGCGCATGTCGCCGGGGTGCTGTCCCTGGCGGACGCCTGCGCTCTCGTGGCGGCGCGGGGCCGGTTGATGCAGGCCCTGCCGGCCGGCGGGGGGATGCTGGCCGTCGCCGCGGACGAGGCCGCGGTCGCCGCATCGATCGCGGATCTGGGTGACCGGCTGGGCATCGCGGCCGTCAACGGCCGGCACGCCGTCGTGGTCTCCGGCGACGAGGCGGCCCTGGACGAGGTGGCGCAGGTCTGGCGCGACCGGGAGGTCCGCACCCGCCGGCTCACGGTGAGCCACGCCTTCCACAGCCCGCTGATGGAGCCGATGCTGGCCGAGTTCCGCACCGTGCTGGAGGGGCTGACGCTCCGCGCGCCGCTGCTGCCCGTGGTGTCGAACCTGACCGGCGCCCTCGCCGACGCCGACGAGCTGCGCACGGCCGACTACTGGGTGCGGCACGTCCGCGAGGCGGTCCGCTACGCCGACGGGATCACCGCGCTGCGCGACGCCGGGGTCGACACGTTCCTGGAACTCGGCCCGTCCGCCGTGCTGACCCCGATGAACGCCGGCCTGCTCCCCGACGACAGCGCCGCCGTCGCCACCCTCCGCGCCGGCGTACCGGAGGTCACGGCGCTGCTCACCGCCGTCGCCACCTGCTACGCGCACGGGCGGGACGTCGACTGGCCGGCGGTGCTCACCCCCCTGACCGGCCCCCGGCCGGCCCCCCGCGACCTGCCGGAGCTGCCCACGTACGCGTTCCAGCCGCAGCGGTACTGGCCGAACCTGGCCGCGCCGGTCGGCGGTGGCGCGGACCCGGCGGACAGCGAGTTCTGGCGGGCGGTCACCGACGGCGACCTCGACCGGCTGGGCATCGACACCCGGCAGCCACTGCGGGACCTGCTCCCGGAGCTGGAGTCGTGGCGACGCCGCCGCCGTCAGGACGGCATCCTCGCGGGCTGGCGGTACCGGGTCACCTGGCGGCAGCGGAAGCTGACCGGCGGCGAGCCGGGCCGGATCCTGCTGGTGGCGCCGCCGCGCGAGACCACCGACACGATCGGCGACGCCCTGCGGGCCGGCGGCGCGGCCGTGCGGGTGCTCACCCTGGACCCGGCGACGCTCGACCGGGACGGGCTCGCCGCCGCCCTGGCCCGGGCCGACGGCCAGCACCAGCCCACGGCATTGCTGTCCCTGTTCGCGCTCGACGAGGCGCCGCACCCCGAACAGGACGCCCTGCCGTCCGGGCTCGCGGCCAACCTGCTGCTCCTCCAGGCGCACACCGGCATGGACGCCGCCGCGCCGCTGTGGCTGGCCACCACCGGGGCGGTCGCCACCGACGAGGAGACGGCGAGCCGGCCCTGGCAGGCCGCCAGCTGGGGCCTCGGCCTGGCTGCCGCCCTGGAACACCCCCGGCACGTCGCCGGCCTCGTCGACCTGCCCGCCACGGTGACCATGGAGGCGGCCGCCGCGCTGGTCACCGCGCTGACCAACACCGAGGGGGAGGACCAGCTGGCCGTCCGCGCGTCCGGCGTCCATGTCCGGCGCCTGGTCCGGGCCACCGGCCCGGCCGGGGGTACGGGCGGCGGCTGGACGCCGCAGGGCAGCGTCCTGCTCACTGGCGGGGCCGGGGCGGTCGCCCGGCACGCCACCGCCTGGCTGGACCGGCACGGCGCCGCGGTGGTGCCGCTGGACCAGCCGGCCGGCGGCAAGCTGGCCGACCGGATGGCGCAGCTCGCGACCGACGGGCGGCCGGTGACCGGGCTCGTGCACGTCCCCGCCGACACCGGCACCGTGCCGCTGGCCGAGCTGACCCTCGCCGGTCTGGCCGCCGACCTGCTCGTCACCGTCGGCGATCTCCCGCGCTACGCCGACGAGGTGGAGAACGGGGCCCTCGGGGCGCTGGTGATCTGCTCGTCCACCTCCGGGGTGTGGGGCTCCGGCGGGCGGGCCGGGCAGGCGGCCGGCGACGCCCTGCTCGGGGTGCTCGCCGCCAACTGGCGCCGGGCCGGCCTGCCCGTGACGTCGGTGGCGTTCGGCCCGTGGGCGGACGGCCTCGCCGACACCGACCGGGAGCAGCTCAGCCGCCGCGGCCTGCCCGGCATGGATCCGGAGCTGGCCGTCGCCGCGCTGCGCCGGGCCGTCGCCGACGGCGAGCAGGTCGTCGTGGCCGACGTACGGTGGGACCGCTTCGTGCCGGCCGTCGCCGCCGTACGGGCCCGGCCGCTGTTCGGCGAGGTGCCCGAGGCGCGGGACGCGCTGCTCAGCCTGCATTCGGACCAGCCGGCGGACGACGCGACGGCCGTCGCGCTGCGCGAGCGGCTCCGGCCACTCGGCGAGGCCGAGC
Organism: Micromonospora sp. NPDC004551; assembly: GCF_040609975.1. Lineage (NCBI taxonomy): Bacteria > Bacillati > Actinomycetota > Actinomycetes > Micromonosporales > Micromonosporaceae > Micromonospora > Micromonospora sp. NPDC004551. The sequence continues at coordinate 8,096 of NZ_JBEXLM010000064.1, forward strand.
AGGAGGCGCTCCTGGTCGACCTCGTCGCCACCCAGGCCGCAGCCGTGCTCGGCCACCCGGGCACCGGCGACCTCGGCCCGGCGCGGGCGTTCCGCGAGGTCGGCTTCGACTCGATGACCGCGGTGGAACTGCGCAACCGGCTCCGGGCGGCCACCGGGGCCACGCTGCCGGCCAGCGTCGTCTTCGACTACCCGACCCCCCTGGCACTCGCCCGTCACCTGCGCTCCCTCGTGGTGCGGGAGGGGCCCGGGGCGACCGACGGCCTGCTGTCGGCGCTGGAGAAGGTGGACGGCCTGTTCGCCGCCGGCACGCCGGACCCGCTCACCCGGCAGAAGCTGCTGGTGCAGATGCAGGCGTTCCTCGCCCGCTGGGGTGACGACCGTTCCGCGCCGGACACGGCCCCCGTCGCGCCGACGCTCGACGGTGCCACCGACGCCGAACTCTTCGAATTCATCCATCGCGAGCTGGGTGGACCCGGCGGCAATGTTCCCGGGGATTTCTGAACGAATTCCCCGACCATTGTCGAGCGTTCCGGGTGAGCCGGTCGCGGGGGCCGGTGGCCGCCGCCGCGACCGGCCGGCCCGTGCGGTGGCCGGACCGCCGGCGGCACGGCCCCGGGCCAGCCTGCGGGCCTTGTGGGCGGCCGTCCTGCTAGGGGCGGCCCTAGGGGCACCGTAGGGGTTGTGACCCGCCTCGGCCGACAATTACCTTCCTCACCGTAAGTGAGACCTGGTGGGCGCGGCGACGCTGTGGACCATTGCAATTCGTGGTCGGGCCGAACGGTATTGGGTCGCCTGTTTATCCGGCCCGAAAAGGTGGCGCTGATGGCGACTGAAGATACCCTCCGGGAATACCTGAAATGGGTGACCGCGGACCTCCACCAGACCAGGAGGAAGCTCGGCGAGCTGGAGGCGGCGCACCGCGAGCCCATCGCCATCATCGGCATCGGCTGCCGGTTCCCCGGCGGCGTGCGCTCGCCGGAGGAGCTGTGGCGGCTGGTCGCCGCCGGCGAGGACGCCATCGCCGACTTCCCCGCCGACCGGGGTTGGGACCTGGACCGGCTCATCCACCCGGACCCCGACCACCCCGGCACCTCCTACGTCGGGCAGGGCGGCTTCCTCGACTCGGCCACCGAGTTCGACCCCGGCTTCTTCGGCATCTCGCCGCGCGAGGCGCTGGGCATGGACCCGCAGCAGCGGCTGCTGCTGGAGACCTCGTGGGAGGCGTTCGAGCACGCCGGCATCGACCCGGCGACGCTCCGCGGCCACCAGGTCGGCGTCTTCGCCAGCACCACCGGCCAGGACTACGCGGCGCTGCTCCAGTCGCCACCGCCCGGCGTCGAGGGGTACGTCCTCACCGGCACCGCCGCCAGTGTGGTCTCCGGCCGCATCTCGTACGTGCTGGGCGTCGAGGGCCCGGCCGTCTCCGTCGACACCGCCTGCTCGTCGTCGCTGGTCGCCCTGCACCTCGCCGGCCAGGCACTGCGGCAGGGCGAGTGCACCCTCGCGCTGGCCGGCGGCGCCACCGTCATGTCCACCCCGGCCGCGTTCGTCGGGTTCAGCCGGCAGCGCGGGCTCGCCGCCGACGGCCGCGTCAAGGCGTTCGCCGCCGCCGCCGATGGCACCGCCTGGGGCGAGGGCGTCGGCGTGCTGCTCGTCGAACGGCTCTCCGACGCCCGCCGCAACGGCCACCCCGTCCTCGCCGTGCTGCGCGGCAGCGCCGTCAACCAGGACGGCGCCTCCAACGGGCTCACCGCCCCGAACGGCCCCTCCCAGCAGCGGGTGGTGCTTCAGGCCCTGGCCAGCGCCCGGCTCTCACCCGAGCAGGTCGACGCCGTGGAGGCGCACGGCACCGGCACCAGCCTCGGCGACCCGATCGAGGCCACCGCCCTGCTCGCCACGTACGGGCAGGGCCGGCCGGCGGACCGGCCGCTGCGGCTCGGGTCGGTGAAGTCCAACATCGGCCACACCCAGGCGGCCGCCGGCGTCGCCGGCGTGATCAAGATGGTGATGGCGCTGCGGCACGGCACCCTGCCGGCCACGCTGCACGTCGACGAGCCCACCCCGCACGTCGACTGGTCCGCCGGCGCCGTGTCGGTGCTGACCGAGGCGCTGCCCTGGCCGCCCGGGGAGCAGCCCCGCCGCGCCGGCGTCTCCTCCTTCGGCATGAGCGGCACCAACGCCCACGTGATCATCGAGGAGGCGCCGCCGGAGCCCACGGACGACGGCGCCACCGCCCCGGAGACCCCCGCCGCCGAGGAGACCGCGCCGGCACCGGTGAGCGGCCCGGCGCCGGTGGCGGCCACCGGGCTGGTGCCCGTGCTGCTCTCCGCGCGCGACTCCGCCGGGCTGGCGGCCCAGGCGCGCCGCTGGGCCGACTGGCTCGACGCCGACGCCGACGCCGACGCGAATGGCGCGACCGGCGCGGACACCGCCGCGCACGTCCGCGCCGCCGCACGCGCCGATGCCGATGCCGATGGCGTGGCCGAGGCGGACTCCGGCGCCCTGACCGATGTCGGCTGGTCTTCGGTCACGAGCCGGGGCGCGCTGGAGCACCGGGCCGTCGTCCTCGCCACCGACCGAGCCGGCCTGCGGGACGACCTGCGCACCCTTGCCGCCGGCGGCACCGCGCCCGGCCTGGTCGTGGGCTCCGGCCCGCGCGGTGGACAGCTCGCGTTCCTGTTCAGCGGGCAGGGCGCGCAGCGGGCCGGCATGGGCCGGGAGCTTGCCTCGGCGTTCCCGGCCTACGCCGAGGCGCTCGCCGAGGTGTGCCGCGAACTCGACCGGCACCTGCCCCGCCCGCTGGGGCCGATCCTCGCCGCCGAGGCCGGCACCGAGGCCGCCGGCCTGCTCGACCAGACCCTCTACACCCAGGCGGGCCTGTTCGCCGTCGAGGTGGCCCTGTACCGGCTGCTGGAGTCCTGGGGCGTGACGCCCGACGTGCTGATGGGCCACTCCATCGGGGAGGTGGTCGCCGCGCACGTGGCCGGCGTGCTCCCGCTCGCCGACGCCGCCACGCTGGTCGCCGCCCGGGGCCGGCTCATGCAGGCCCTGCCGGCCGGCGGCGCCATGCTGTCCGTCGCCGCCGCACCCGCCGACGTCGAGGCCGTCCTCGCCGACGTCGAGGGCCCGGTCGGCGTCGCCGCCGTCAACGGCCCCGCCGCCGTGGTGGTCTCCGGCAGCGCCGACGCCGTCGCCGAGGTCGACCGCCGCTGCGCCGACCGGGGGGTACGCACCAAGCGGCTCACCGTCAGCCACGCCTTCCACAGCCCGCTCATGGAGCCGATGCTCGCCGAGTTCGCCGCCGTGGTGAGCCGGCTGGAGCTGCGCGCCCCGACCCTGCCGATCGTGTCCAACCTGACCGGCGCGCCGGTCGACCCGGAGGCCGTCCGCACCGCCGAGCACTGGGTACGGCATGTGCGCGAGGCGGTCCGCTTCGCCGACGGCGTCGAGCAGCTGCGCGCCCTCGGCGCCGGCACGTTCCTCGAGGTCGGCCCGAGTGGGGTGCTGACCGCGTTGACCCGGGAGATCCTCGGCCCGGACGCCACCGCGGTGGCGCTGCTGCGCCGGGACCGGCCCGAGCCCGCGGCGCTGCTCACCGCGCTCGCCGAGCTGCACGTCGCCGGGGTCGCCGTCGACTGGCGGCAGCTCTTCGCGGGTGCCGAGCCGCGCCGGGTCCGGCTGCCCGGGTACGCGTTCCACCGCCAGCGGTTCTGGCCGGAGCCGCCCCCGCCCGCCCCGACCGGGGACGCGACCGGCGCGGACGCCGAGTTCTGGGCGGCCGTGGAGCAGGCCGACGTCGAGGCGCTGCGCGACCAGCTCGGCGCCGAGCCGGCGGCCGGTGGCGATCCGGTGGAGGCGCTGCTGCCGGCGCTGCCCGTGCTCTCGTCCTGGCGTCGCCAGCGGCACGACCGCTCCACGGCGGACGGCTGGTCGTACGAGGTGGTGTGGCAGCCCGTGCCGGTCGCCGAGGGTGACCGGCCCGCGGGGCGCTGGCTGCTGGTGCTGCCCGCGGACGCCGCGCCCGCGTGGGAGGACGACCTGCTCGGGCTGTTCGCGGCGGCTGGCGACGCGCCGGCGCTGCTGCGTGTGGGCGCCGACGACCTGGACCGGGCAGCGCTCGCCGAGCGGCTGCGGGCGGCGGCCGGCGAGCGGCCGGTCGCCGGTGTGCTGCACCTCGTCGCCGGGCAGGACCGGCTGCTGCCCGGGCACCCCGGCGTGAGCGTCGCCGCCGCCACCACCCTCGTACTGCTCCAGGCGCTGGCCGACCTGGACCTCGACGCTCCCGTCTGGTGCCTCACCAGCGGCGCGGTCAAGGCCGGACCGGCCGACCGGCTCACCGAACCGCTGCAGACCCTCGTGTGGGGGCTCGGCCGGGCCGCCGCCGTGGAGCAGCCGCACCGGTGGGGCGGCCTGGTCGACCTGCCGGCCACCGTGGACGCCGCCGTCCTGCGCCGGCTCGCCGCCGTGCTCGCCGGCGGCAGCGGCGAGGACCAGGTCGCCGTCCGCGCCGGCGGCGTCTGGGGCCGCCGGCTCGCCCCGGCCCCCGCCCCGGACCGGCCGGCGGGGGGGCGGTGGGCCGACGCCACGGTCCTGGTCACCGGCGGCACGGGAGCCCTCGGCGGCCACGTCACCCGCTGGCTGCTGGACCGGGGTGCCCGGCGCGTCGTCCTGGCCGGCCGGCGCGGCGCCGACACCCCCGGCCTGGCCGGGCTCCTGGCCGAGCACGGCGCCGACGGGCGGGTCACCGCCGCCGCCTGCGACATGACCGACCGGCAGGCCGTTGCGGCGCTGCTGGACTCCCTGCCCGACCTGACCGTGGTGGTGCACGCCGCCGGCACCGACCAGCTCACCCCGCTGACCGGCACCACCCTCGACGAGTTCTCCCGGGTCGTCGCCGGCAAGGTGCTCGGCGCGCTGCACCTCGACGAGTGCCTCGCCGACCGGCCGCTCGCGGCGTTCCTGATGTTCTCCTCCATCTCCGGGGTGTGGGGCAGCGCGGGCCAGTGCGCGTACGGCGCGGGGAACGCGCTGCTCGACGCGCTCGCCGTCCACCGCCGCGACCGCGGCCTCGCCGCCACCGCCGTGGCCTGGACGGCGTGGGGCGGCGCCGACGGCATGGCCGCCGAGAACGCCGCCACCGAGCAGCTGCACCGGATGGGCCTGCCCACCATCGACCCGCAGCGGGCCCTGGTCGCCCTGGACCGGGCCATGGACCGGCCCACCGCGTGCGTCACCGTCGCCGACGTCGACTGGAGCCGGTTCCACCCGGCGTTCACGCTCAGCCGGCCCAGCCCGCTCCTCTCCGAACTGCCGCAGGTGCGGGCGCTGGCCGAGGCGGAGGCGGAGAGCGCCGCCGCGCCGGCCGGCGTCGCCGAGGCGCTGCGCCACCTGGCCGACCTGCCCGAGGCCGAGCAGGAGCGGGAACTGCTGCGGCTGGTCAACGAGCAGACCGCCCGCGTCCTGGGCCACGCCACCCCGGACGACCTGCGGGGCCGGCCGTTCAAGGATCTCGGCTTCGACTCGCTCACCGCCGTGGACTTCCGAACCCGCATGAACGAGGTCACCGGGCTGCGGCTGCCGGCCACCCTGGTCTTCGACCATCCCACCCCGGCCGGACTGGCCCGGCACCTGCGGGAGACGGCGTTCGGCGGGGACCACGCCGCGCCGGCCACCGTGGCCGTCGCCACCGGCGCCGACGAGCCGATCGCGGTCGTCGGCATGGCCTGCCGCTACCCGGGGGGCGTGCGCGGCCCGGAGGAGCTGTGGCGGCTCGTCGCCGAGGGCATCGACGCGATCGGCGGCTTCCCCACCGACCGGGGCTGGGACACCCCCGCCCCGGACAGCGGCTACACCCCGGCCGGAGGCTTCCTCCACGACGTGACCGGCTTCGACCCGGCGTTCTTCGGCATCTCGCCCCGCGAGGCGCTGGCCATGGATCCGCAGCAGCGGCTCACCCTGGAGGCCTCGTGGGAGGTCCTGGAGCGGGCCGGTGTCGACCCGACCAGCCTCAACGGCAGCCGCACCGGGGTGTTCGTCGGCGCCTCCACCTCCGGCTACGGCACCGGGCTGGCCGAGGTGCCGGAGGGCACTGAGGGCTACCTGATGACCGGCGGGGCGCACAGCGTCATCTCCGGCCGGGTGGCGTACACGCTCGGGCTGGAGGGCCCCGCGGTGACCGTCGACACCGCCTGCTCGTCGTCGCTGGTCGCCCTGCACCTGGCCAGCGAGGCGCTGCGCCGGGGCGAGTGCGACCTGGCCATCGCCGGCGGCGTCGCCGTGATGGCCACCCCGGACACCTTCGCCGAGTTCTCCCGCCAGGGCGGCCTGGCCGCCGACGGGCGGTGCAAGTCGTTCGCCGCCGCCGCGGACGGCACCGGCTGGTCGGAAGGCGTCGGGATGCTGCTGGTCGAGCGGCTGTCCGACGCGCGGCGCAACGGCCACCGGGTGCTCGCGGTGATCCGCGGTTCGGCGGTGAACCAGGACGGTGCGTCGAACGGGCTGACGGCCCCGAACGGGCCGTCGCAGCAGCGGGTGATCCGGCAGGCCCTCGCCACGGCGCGGCTGTCCGCGTCCGAGGTGGACGTGGTGGAGGCCCACGGCACCGGCACCACGCTGGGCGACCCGATCGAGGCGCAGGCGGTGCTGGCCACGTACGGGCAGGACCGCATCGAACCGCTGCTGCTGGGCTCGATCAAGTCGAACATGGGACACGCGCAGGCCGCCGCAGGCGTGGCCGGGGTGATCAAGATGGTGGAGGCCATGCGGCACGGAATCGTGCCGGCCACCCTGCACGTGGACGACCCCTCCCCGCACATCGACTGGACGGCCGGGGCGGTCACGCTCGCCACCGAGCAGCGGCCGTGGCCGGCGGTCGACCGGCCGCGCCGGGCGGCCGTGTCGTCGTTCGGCATCTCCGGCACCAATGCGCACGTCATCATCGAGCAGCCGGCGGAACCCGAGCCCGCCCGGACCGCCGAGCACGCGCCGGACCGGGCCGCCACCGGGCTGGTCGACACGGGCGCGCTGCTGTGGCCGCTGTCGGCGCGCTCGACCGCCGCGCTGGCCGGCCTGGCGGAACGGCTCGCGCGGCACGTCCGCCAGCACGACGCGCCCGATCCCGCCGCCGTGGCCTGGTCCCTCGCGACCACCCGGGCCACTCTGGAACAGCGCGCCGTCGTGGTCGGGACGAGCACCACCGAGCTGCTGGCGGGCCTTGATGCGTTGGCCTCCGGTGCGCCGGCCGGCAACGTGGCGGTCGGTGTGGCGTCCGGTCACGGGGCCGGTCCGGTGTTCGTGTTCCCGGGTCAGGGTGGTCAGTCGGTGCGGATGGCGGCGGGTCTGGTCGGGCGGTGCCCGGTGTTCGACGCGCGGCTGGCCGAGTGTCAGCGGGCGTTCGCCCCGTTCCTGGACGTGGACCTGGCGTCGGTGCTGACGGGGGATGACGAGTCGTGGTTGGAGCGGGTGGAGGTGTTGCAGCCGGTCCTGTTCGCCATCGGCGTCTCCCTGGCCGAGGTGTGGCGCCAGGCCGGTGT
>NZ_JBEXLM010000065.1:0-14477 GCF_040609975.1 Micromonospora sp. NPDC004551
GTCGCCGCGACCGCCGCCGAGGTCGGCCTGGGCGCGCGGGCCCTGCACCGGCGCAGCCAGCTCCTCTTCGGGTACGGCCCGAAGACGCTCGCCCGCATCCTGCGGATGCGCCGCGCCCTGGACCTGGCTCGCGGCGGCGCGCCGCTCGCCGAGGTCGCCGCCGTCGCCGGGTACGCCGACCAGGCCCACCTCACCCGCGAGGTGAAGGAGTTGGCGGGCGTGCCACCGACGCGGCTGCTGCCGACCGTGGCCTGACCCCCGCGCCCGGCACCACCGGTCGTCGGTGGAACGCCATGGTGGTCACCGGGCTCCGGGCACCTCCCTGGCGTTCCACCCGCCGGCCCCGGTGCCCCGGCTCAGTCGGATTTGAGTGGTGCGAACAGGTCGACGCCGTTGCCGTCCGGGTCGTGCAGGACCGCGTACCGCTGGCCCCAGAACGCGTCCCACGGCGGCAGGTGACCGTGGTGGCCGGCGGCGGTCAGCTCGGCGTACCAGCGGTCCACCTCGGCCGGATCGGCGCAGCGGAAGGCCAGGCCGGCGCGCGGTCCGCCGCTGGCCGGGGTGTAGTCGGGGTCGAAGCTGCGGATCGTCTCCACCGTGTCCCAGGCCAGCCGGACGCCGTTGTCGAGGGTGATCTCGACGTGCGGCTCGTGTTCCGCGCCGGGCGGGACCGCCAGTCCGAGGCGGCGGTAGAAGTCCAGGGTGCGTCCCATGTCGGTGACGACCATCCCGATGAGATCGAACTGCGGTGTCATGCGGCCACGGTAGGGGCCGGTGAGCCGGGTTGTCTTGAACGGATCGGACGGGGGACGAGTGTTCGGTGTGGCCCGCGCGATAAGGACCAGAGGCGTACGGTGGGGCAAGTCCGGCTTAGGGCGGCAAAGCTCCCATATAGGGCCTGGACTCCCATGACTGGCGAGGGGAAGGAAGCAGCCGTGACGCACCTGGCCTACCTGGACGCGGGATCCGGCAGCCTCATCGTGCAGGCGGTGGTCGGCGGGGTGGCCGGCGTGGCGGTGGCCGCCAAGCTCTACTGGCGACGGCTGGTGGCGCGGTTCCGCCGGCAGCCCACCGACCAGGGCTGACCGGCGTGGCGTTTCCCGACACCGCCGGCCTGCGCGCCGAGCCCGGCTCCTTCCGCGATCCCGGCAACCGGGTGTTCCACCGCGCCGGGGAGGTGCTGCGCGGACTCGACGAGCGGTCCGCGCGCGACTGGCGGGCCCTGGCCGCCAGCGACTTCTTCCGGGACCTGCTCGCCGCCCGCCAGGTCTGCGGCACCGAGGAGCTGTTCCCGACCCCGGTCGACGTGCCCTGGGCCGCGGTGCTGCGCCACGAGCGGATCCCGTTCGTCTCACACCCCTACGAGTGGTCGTACGGGATGCTCCGCGACGCCGCGCTGCTGCACCTGGAGGTGCTGCGTGCGGCGCTCGCCGCCGGGTTCACCACCAAGGACGGCTCGGCCTACAACGTGCAGTGGCGGGGCGCGCGGCCGGTCTTCATCGACATCGGCTCGTTCGAGGCGGCCCGCGACGGCGAGCCCTGGGCCGGCTACCGGCAGTTCTGCCAGACCCTGCTCTATCCGTTGCTCGTACAGGCCCACCTCGGGCTGGACTTCCAGCCGTTCCTGCGCGCCCGCATCGACGGCATCGAGCCGGACCAGATGCGCCGCCTGTTCGGCGGGTCCCGGCGCTGGCGGGCCGGCGTGCTCACCCACGTGCACCTGCACGGCGCCATGCAGGCCCGCACCGCCGAGGACAGCACCAGCACGGTACGCGCCCAGCTGCGGGCCGCCGGCTACTCGCGGGAGCTGGCCCTGGCCACCGTGCGCGGGCTGACGAAGCTGGTCCGCCGGCTGGACCACCGGCCGGGGGAGAGCCACTGGTCGGACTACCAGCGCACGTGCGCGTACTCCGTGCCGGACCGCCAGGCCAAGGAGCACTTCGTCGACCGGGCGGTGTACGCCACCGGGCCGGGCCGGGTGCTCGACCTGGGCGCCAACGACGGCCGCTACGCCCGGATCGCCGCCCGGCATGCCGACCACGTGGTCGCCGTCGAGCAGGACCCGGCGGTGGCCGACGCGCTCTACCGCGCGCTGCGCGACGAGGGGGAGGCTCGGATCCTGCCGCTGGTGATGGACCTGGCCGACCCGTCGCCCGGCGGCGGCTGGCGGGGTGTCGAGCGGGCGGCCTTCACCGACCGGGCCCGGGCCGACGCGGTGCTCGCCCTGGCCGTGGTGCACCACCTGGCGATCGGCCGGAACGTGCCGCTGCCCGAGGTGGTGGACCAGCTCGTGGCGCTGACCGTGGCCGGCGGCAGCCTGGTGGTCGAGTTCGTCCATCCGGAGGACCCGATGGCCCGCCGGCTGCTGGCCAACAAGCCGGACGGGCTCTTCCCGGACTACCGCCGGGAGGTGTTCGAGGCGCTGCTCGCGGCGCGCGGGCGGGTCGTCGGCCGCACCGAGCTGCCGTCGGGCAGCCGCACGCTCTACCAGGTGGTGGTGGGTGGCTGAGAGCACGCTCGCGCCGCCGCAGGCGCCACCGGCGCCCCCGGAGCGACCGGGGCCCCGGCGCCGCTGGCGCGGCGAGGTGGGCCGGCTGCTGGAGGTGGTGGCGCTGGTCGGGCTGGTGGTCACCCAGCCCCTGCTGGACGTGCTCGGCCGCAGCCCGGATTTCTTCCTGTTCCACCGCGCCTCCCGGGCCGACGTGCTGCTCCTGGTGGCCCTGATCGCGATCGCGCCGACGGTGCCGTTCGCCCTGGTCGGCGCGGCCGGCCTGGTCGCCGGCCGGCCCGCCCGGACCGCCCTGCACACGCTTGTCGTGGGGCTGCTGCTGGCCGCGCTCGCGGTGCAGGTCGGCCGGCACGTCACGCCGCTGCGCGGCGTACCCCTGCTGCTCGTGGCGGGCGGGGTCGGCGCGGCCGCGGCGGCCGCCCACCGGCGGTGGCGGGCCCTGACCCGGGTGCTCCGGGTGGCCGCAGTGGGTCCGCTGGTCTTCGTCAGCCTGTTCGTCTTCGTCTCGCCGGCCTCGGCGGTCGTGCTGCCCCGGGGGCACGGCGGCGCCCCCGGGGTGGCCGGCGCGGGCGCCCACCCGCCGGTGGTCATGATCGTCCTGGACGAGCTGCCGCTGGTCTCCCTGCTCGGTGCGGACGGGAGGATCGACGCCGCGCGGTACCCCCATTTCGCCGAGCTGGCCGCCGGCTCGACCTGGTACCGCAACGCCACCGGGGTCAGCGGCTGGACCCCCTACGCGCTGCCCGCCATGCTGACCGGGCGCTACCCGGCGGAGCCGTTCGCCCCGCACTACTCGCGGTACCCGGACAACCTGTTCACCGCTCTCGGCGGCCTCTACGACATCAAGGCCGAGGAGAGCATCACCCGGCTCTGCCCGCCCAGCCGCTGCGAGCAGCCGGTCAGCCCCGAGCAGGGACTGGGCGTGCTGGTCCGGGAGAGCGGGAAGCTCCTGCGCCAGGTCACCGCCCCGGTGGACAGCCGGATCGACCCGGAGGACTCCTACCGGGAGCAGACCCGGGCCGAGGCCGGGCTGGACGCCGCCGAGCCGGTGCCGGACGACCCGAAGTTCCGCTGGGACACCCTCGACGACAACCAGCCGGCCCGGTTCACCTCCTTCCTGGCCGGGCTGCGCCCCGCGAACCGGCCCACCCTGCACTTCCTGCACCTGCTGATGCCTCACTCGCCCTGGGTCTACCTGCCGTCCGGGGCGCACTACGCCGCTCCCGAGGACCTGCCCAACGACGGGGCCGGCTGGGTGGATCTGGCGCGGGCCCGGCACCTCGCCCAGCTCGGCTACACCGACCGGCTGATCGGCGAGACGCTGCGCACCCTGCGTGCCAACGGCCTCTACGACCAGGCGCTCGTGCTGGTCACGGCCGACCACGGGGTGAGCTTCCTGAAGGACTGGCAGGGCCGGGGCCTGGACGCCATCACCCACGCGGCCGACCAGGTGTCCTGGGTGCCCATGTTCGTCAAGGAACCGGGCCAGCGCACCGGCCGGATCGACGACCGGAACTGGGAGCACGTGGACCTGCTGCCGACGATCGCCGACGAGACGCACGTGCGGATCCCGTGGCGGATGGACGGGCGCCCGGCCGGTCAGGCCCCGCGCCAGCGGGCCGACAAGCGCTTCTACGACACCCCGGGGCAGCCGCTGACGATCACCGGCGGGGTGCCGTCCCCGCCCGCGTCACCCGCACCGGACCCGCTGGTCGGCACCCACGTGGGGGAGAAACCGCCCGGGGGTACGGCCACCGTGGCCAACCTCGCCGCGTTCCGCGACGTCGACCCCGCGCACGGCGAACTGCCCGCGCTGGTCTGGGGGACCGTGCCCGCCTCGGTGCCGGACGGGACGCGGCTCGCCGTGGCGGTCAACGGCACGGTCGGCGCCGTCGTCCCAGTCGTCCAGCCGGACTCCGCCGGCCGGCGGTTCGCCGCCCTCCTGCCCGACGACCGGCTCTTCGCGGCCGGGGCGAACCGCCTCGACCTCTACCGGGTGGGCGCCGGCGGGGCGCTGACCCGGCTCACCCTCTCGTGATCATCCACAGGATCGCCGGGTAGCCTTCCCAGCCCGGGGTGGTCGCGCTTCCACCGGGTTTCCGAGCCGGCAAGTCGGGAATCGGGTGACGCATACCTCACCACGGAACCATGGCGAGCGGTGTCCTCCCCACCGTGATTACGGTAAAAGCGAAGGCAATTCAACGAAGATCTTGCCGGCGAAGCGAGGAACAGATGACGGAAGTCAAGCTCGACCACCCCGGTGGGCAACTGTCGATGCCGGTGCAGTCCGCGGTCGAGGGGCCCGCCGGGATCGGGGTGGGCAAGCTGCTGAAGGAAACCGGGATGACCACGTACGACCCCGGTTTCGTGAACACGGCCTCCTGCTCGTCCGCGATCACCTACATCGACGGTGACGCGGGCATCCTGCGGTACCGCGGCTACCCCATCGAGCAGCTGGCCGAGAAGTCCTCCTTCCTGGAGGTCTCCTACCTTCTGATCTACGGCGAGCTGCCGTCCCAGACCCAGCTCACCGAGTTCAGCGAGCGGATTCGCCGGCACTCGCTGCTGCACGAGGAGATGCGCCGCTTCTTCGACGGCTTCCCGCGCGACGCACACCCGATGGCCGTGCTCTCCTCGGCCGTCAGCGCGATCTCGACCTTCTACCAGGACAGCCTGGACCCGTTCGACTCCGACCACGTGGAGATGTCCACGGTGCGGCTGATGGCGAAGGTCCCCACCATCGCCTCGTACGCGTACAAGAAGTCGATCGGCCAGCCGCTGCTCTACCCGGACAACTCGCTCGGCTACGTCGAGAACTTCCTGCGGATGACCTTCGGCGTGCCGGCCGAGCCGTACGAGGTCGACCCGGTGATGGCCCGCGTGCTGGACATGCTGTTCATCCTGCACGCCGACCACGAGCAGAACTGCTCCACCTCGACCGTCCGGCTGGTCGGCTCCAGCAACGCCAACCTGTTCGCCTCGGTCTCGGCCGGCGTGAACGCGCTGTTCGGCCCGCTGCACGGCGGCGCCAACCAGGCCGTGCTGGAGATGCTCCAGAAGATCCAGGCCGACGGCGGTGACGTCCGCACCTTCGTGCAGAAGGTCAAGGACAAGCAGGACGGCGTCAAGCTGATGGGCTTCGGCCACCGGGTCTACAAGAACTACGACCCGCGCGCCGCGATCGTGAAGAAGGCCGCCCAGGACGTGCTCGGCCGGATGGCCAAGCCGGACCCGCTGCTGGACCTCGCGATGCAGCTGGAGGAGATCGCCCTCGCCGACGACTTCTTCGTCTCCCGCCGCCTCTACCCGAACGTGGACTTCTACACCGGCCTGATCTACAAGGCCATGGGCTTCCCGACCAAGATGTTCACGGTGCTCTTCGCCCTGGGCCGGCTCCCCGGCTGGATCGCCCAGTGGCGCGAGATGATCAACGACCCGGAGACCAAGATCGGTCGCCCGCGCCAGATCTACACCGGCTACGCCGAGCGGGACTACGTCCCCGCCGAGCAGCGCTGAGCCCGGTCCCGACGGCGAAGGCCGCCGACCCCTCTCGGGGTCGGCGGCCTTCGTGTCGGTACGGGACGGTGCGTCAGCCCACCAGGGAACGGAGCGGGATCCGCGCCTCCCGGAGGGCGCCCACCAGGTCACGCAGGAACGGGTGCTCGTCGGCCTGGAGACCGGCCGGGTTCGGGATCACCAGATAGGCCGAGCCTCCCGCCTCGGAGACCCGGGCGGTGTCGGTGTACCGGGCGACGACCGCTTCGGCGCGACCGCGGTCACCGGCCGCCACCTCGACGGTGATCGGGCGCCACTCGCCGCCCAGGTCGTCCGCCACCGGCCGGGCCGCCGCAGCCGCCCGGGCGGGGTCGACACCGGCCGTGCGCCGGGCAGTGCCGCGGTCCGCCGCCGCACCCGACGGGTAGAGCAGGGCGTTGGCCACCAGGTGCAGCCCGTTCTCGTTGTACGCCCGGAAGAGCGGGTTGAACGCGAACAGCACGGCCCGACCGGCGCCGGTGGGCTCGTCCACCAGTGCGGCCGTGCCCTTCAACACCTCGCTGCGCGTGGTGTAGCCGTTCGCCCAGAAGGTGTCGTCGGACGGGTAGGTGAGGACGTTGGTGCCGGTGCTGCTCGGGGTCAGGATCGAGTCGCTGTTGTTGAACTCGAAGTCCTCGGCCGGGCGGCCCAGCGCGACCGGGCTGCTGCGGTCGACGTCGACCCGCAGGTGCGAACCGATCATCCGGTAGTCCGCCGGCTTGGTCTTCTCCGTCGTGGAGGTGAGGCCGGCGGCCCGGGCCATCCGGGTGCCCTCGTTGCGCAGGCCCAGGTAGGTGTGGCCCTGGGCGATCCAGTTCCGCAGGTTGGCCTGCCCGGCGGCGGTGAGGCCACCGGTCGAGCTGCTGCCGTCCGGCACGAGCAGCACGGTGCGCTCGGTGAACGCCGGGGTGTTGTCGTTGATGTCGGCGGTGGTCACCGGCGTGAGGTCGAGCCCCCACCGCTTGCCGAGCACGTACCGGGCCTCGCCGTGCGAGCCGGAGGTGGTGGAGATGCCGGTGCCCTGGAACAGCCCGACGTCCGGCAGGTCCACCGGGCTCCCGGCGGCCGCCGCGCCGCTCGGGCTCAGGGTCACCCCGAGCGACCGGGCCAGCCGGTCGATCTCCGGGGTCAGGCTCTTCGCGGGGAAGCCCACCACGCTGGTGTCGAGGTCACGGACGAGCGGCACGCCCTGGCCGAGCAGGCGGAAGGTGAGTTCGGCCGCCGCCGCCGAGTCCAGCGGGTATGCGTACGAGCCCTTCGCCCCGGCCGCCGAGGTCTTACCGCCCGAGATCTGCCGGACCAGCTGGGCCTGCGGCCGCACGTCGTCGCCGGTGTAGATGGTGTCCACGCCCATCAGCAGCGGGTTGCTCCAGGACGACACGTCGTAGAAGTACGGGAACGGCACGTACGGGTCCTCGCCCATGATCGCCTGGATCCAGTGCTTCTGCGGCTGGTCCATCGGGATCCAGTACGCGCCCACGGGCACCGTCACGTCGCTCGCGGTGCGCCCGCCGAAGACCCGGGCCGTGGGGACCGTGGTCGGCTTGGTCACCTCGTAGACCTCGACGTCCATCCGGCGCAGCCGCTCGACCAGCTGGCGCACGTCGCCGAGCTGCCGATCGGGGAGCAGGAAGTACGAGCGGATCTTGACGTCCGGCACCGGGAACTGGACGGTGTTGGTCGGCTGGACCACCTCGTTCGGCTCGAGCGTCCCGGCCCGGCCCTCGGCGAGCGCGTCCGTCCAGATCTTGAAGTAGCCGTTCAGCACCTCGCGCTTGTTCGCGGCGGCCCACCCGAGGGTGGACCACTGGGTGTGGAACTGCTGCTGGACCCGGTCGGCCACGGCCGACGCGCTGCCCTTCTCGAAGGTCATGCCGGCGGCGCCGAAGCCGGCGGCCGGAACCGTGTCGCCGTAGCCCATGAAGAACAGGTCGTACGTCGAGTAGTTGAAGTAGCACTCGGTGGTGACGGCGCCGCCGCAGGCGCCGTTGAAGCCGAAGCCGGCCTTGTTGGCCTCGCCGATCCGGTTGATCCAGTCGACGTTCTCGCTGGAGATCTCGTGGTGGATGGGGTCGGCGTTCGGCGGGAAGAAGTACTGCCGCCCGCCCATCTCGTGCGCGTCGATGAACACCTGCGGCGGGTACTGCCGCAGGAGTTCGATCTTGCCGTCGGTTTCCTGCTGGGTGCGGGCGAACCAGTCCCGGTTCATGTCGAAGCCGTACTCGTTCTGCCGCCGGCTGGCGTCGCGACCGTCCGGGTTCTGCGTCGGCACGATGACGGTGACCAGGTTGTCGTTGCGCTCCGCGACCGCGCAGGACAGGCCGGAGGCCAGCTCGTAGAGCGTCTTGAGCGCGGCGTCCGTGCCGCTCTTCTCCCCGCCGTGCACGTTGGCGGCCACCCAGACGATGGCCGGGCGGTCGGTCGCGGTCTCGGCGGCCTTCTTCGGCTTGGTCCGGCGGGGGTCCCGCAGATCGCGGATGTCATCGGCGATCTGCCGCAGCGCGCCCGGCCGGACGTGCCGCTCGTTGGAGACGATCGCGTACGGCAGCGGCTGGCCGAGCACGCTCGTCGCCATGACGCCGGTGACCACGCGGTCGGAGGCGGCGTCGACGGCCTTCAGGTAGCCACGGACCTCGTCGTTGGTGACGACCCGCTCCTGGCCGGTGCCGAGCGGGAAGCCCAGCGCCGACTCGGGGCTGGGCACGGCGGACAGCCGGGCGGCCGGGTCGTTGCTGCAGTCGGGGGGCGTGGGGGCGGCGCCGGCCGGCGCGCCTCCGAGCAACGGCGTCAGACCCGCGAGCAGGAGCAGCGCGGCGACGCCGGCCGTTCTCTTCGTACGGACCGTCCTGAGCGGACGCTTCGACAGGCGCATCGGGATGCCTCGTTTCACTCGGCGGAGATCGACTGATCTGGATCGAAACGTATGACCTGCGGTTTTCCTGGGCAAGACTCGTTCGTGCGGTCAGTGGGCGCGGTGCCCGCCCTCGCCGCCGGTGGTGGGCAGGCTGCCGAGCACGTGGTTGATGATGTGGATCCGGGCGTTGGCGACCCGGTAGTCGGCGCACACGGTGTCGGCCTGGTCGGCGAGGCGGGCGGTCCCCCCGCCCCCGGTCACCGTCACCGTGGTGCCGGCGAGCGTGGTGACCTTGCCGGCGGCCACCAGGTCGGACAGCGACAGCGACCCGGCGACGAGGTGTTCGCGGAGCAGGCCGCGCAGCTTGTCCCGGTCGGCCACGAGCAGGCGGTCCAGGTCGTCGTCGGAGAACTTGGCCACGAACGCGTCGTCGGTCGGGGCCAGGATGGTCACCCCCGAGGCGCCGTGCAGGTCGGCGGCCATGCCGGCCGCCCGCACCGCCGCCTCGAACGTGGTGAGGACGGGCAGCCACTGCAGGGCCGCCTCGGCCGGCTGGCCGGTGAGGGACGCCGGGTTGCCCGGCTCGCTGCCGGAGGGCAGCAGGTCGCACAGCGGGCCGCTCACGACGGCTGCCGCCTTCGGTGCGGCGCCGGCCGGGGCCGGCGCACCGGTGCCGGCGCCGGAGCAGCCCGTGCCGGTGAGCGCCACGGACAGCGCGACCGCGGCGAGCGCGGTGGTCCGTCGCCGGCGGGCCGGCCACCGGAGCCGGGGGAGAGATCGGGATCGCGGGGGGATGACGGGCCGTTCCACGGCGTTCTCCGGTCGGTCAGGTCGTACCGGCAGGCCCGGGAGGCCGGACCTGCCGGTACGACGATCAACGGGTCAGAGGCTCGCGCACTGGCCGCTCTTCGGGCCCTCCACGGAGTTGCTCAGCCCGAGGTTGACCGGTGCCTGGGTGTTGCCGCCGCAGCTCAGCGGGCCGGTCACGGTGTTGGCCGCCACCAGCGGCGCGTCACCGCGGTTGCCCGACACGTCGACCGGGCCGGTGACCTTGGCGTCGACGACCACCACCGGGCCGCTGGACTGCGCGATCCGCAGCGGGCCGTCCACCGTGGTGTCGGTCAGGAAGACCCCGGCCGCGCCGCTGGCGTCCACCGGGCCGGTGATCGACGAGCCGGTCGCGATCAGCGTCCCGCCGGGCCGGACCCGGACCGGACCGGTCACCGTGGCGTCCCGCAGGCAGGTCACCCCGGAGACCACCAGCTGACCGCTGCGGTCGCCGGTGACGGTCGGGAACAGCCGCTCGCCGTCCACCAGCTTCTCGACCCCCTGCCCGTCGAGCAGCAGCGGGATCAGACCCCGCTCGGGCTGGTTCAGCGGCACCACGTACCCGTCGGCGACCTTGACCACCTTCCAGCCGTGCGCGGCGAGCCGCTCCGCCACAGTGGTCCGCTGGCCGGCCGGGCCGTCGGTGCGCTCGCCGTGGTACTGCTCCTCGGTGAGCCGGTAGGCGCACGGCACGTCGGTGAGGATCTGGTCCTCGCGCGGGGCGTCGAGCGGCGGCGGGGCCTCGCCCGGGTGCGGCGACGGGTGCGCCGGGATCGGCCGGGAGCCGCGGAAGACGATCCGGCCGGTGTTCGACACCTGGAAGGTGATCGCGTCGGCCCGCGCCGAGGTGATCTCCTTGAGGTTCGCCCGGTGGTAGTCCAGGAACTGCTGGAACGTCCAGAGGGCCGAGAACGTCTTGCGCCGCCGGTTGTTCGCCGTGTTGCCCTCGTCCGGCCGGGTGGTGCCGCCGGAGCTGCGCAGCTCCAGAAGGGAGTTCACCACGTTCTTGAGGCCCAGCGTGTTGCGCAGGATGGTCTCCTCGCTCAGCCCCACGTTCCCGCCGCCGTTGCAGCCGTACGGGCAGGGCCACCAGCCGTCCTTGGCGCCCTGGCTGTACATGTGCCCCTCGATCATGTGCTGCGACTCGTCGAAGATCGACTGGGCGACGTTCTGGTGCCGCGGCGGCAGCATCGGCAGGTCGCCGGCGCTGGAGTTGCCGAACTCGTGGCCGTCGTAGCCGGCCACCGGGCGGTAGTCCCGCAGCATCCGCACCAGCGAGAGGGTCTCCGGCTGGCGGACCAGCGAGTAGTCCCGGTTGAGGTCCTGGCCGGTGGAGTTGCCCCGGGTGTTGGCCGCCCGGCCGTCACCGTTGATGGTGGGCACGATCAGCACGGTGGTGTGCGACAGCAGGTCCAGCGTGCGCGGGTCGTTGCTGAAGGCCAGCTGGCGCGCCATGATCAGGCAGGCTTCCCGGTCACCGGGCTCGTTGCCGTGCACGTTGCAGTTGACCATCAGCGGCGACGTCGCGGCCACCGCCTCCGGGGTGGCCGGCGGGGTGGGGTAGCCGATCACGAACATGTTGATCGGGCGGCCCAGCGCGGTCCGGCCGATCTCGGTCACCCGGACGCGGTCGCTCAGCTCGTCGACCGCGGCCGTGTACGCGTACTCGTTGACGTCGCTCGTGTACTGGGCCGCGAGGGTGGTCTCCCACTGGGTCCGGAGGTTCTCGCCCGGCACCGAGGGGTCGCCCCAGGGGGCTGTGGTGGTGCCGGCCACCGGCGCCGAGTACGCCTCGGCGGTGGTGCCGACGCGGGCGCGGACCCGCCACTGGAAACGGGCGCCCGGGTTGAACCCGGCGTCGGCGAAGGTGGGCGAGGAGTTGTTGATCTGGCGGTTCGGCCGCCAGACGCCGGTGATGACCGCCGGTCCGGTCGCCGTGTCGTCGGCGGCGACCGGCGTGCGCTCGATCTGGTAGTCGGTGGCGCCGTCGACCGGCGTCCAGGCGAGGGTGGCGTAGCCGTCGCCCTGCACGACCGTCAGGCCCTGGACCTGGTTCGGATCGGCCGGGTCGGCCTGTGCGGGCAGGGGCCCGGCGAACACCGCAAGACTGCCGGCCAGCAGGGCGGCAAGGAGGGCCGTCGTCCGTCTGTCTCTCATGAAAGCTCCAGAACAGGTGGGATGACTCGGGTCCGGACAGCACACGCGAGTCGGCCCGTACATGGTCGACGGTCAACGATTTCTTGAGGTTGATCTGAGGATCGGCGGATCAGTCCGGCCGGAGCCGGTAGCCCACCCCGCGGACGGTCTCCACCAGGCCGGCCTCGTCGAGCTTGCCCCGCAGGGCCGCGACGTGGACGTCGAGGGTGTGCCCGGCGCCCCACGTCGTCTGCCAGACGTCCATGAGCAGCCGCTCCCGGGGCACCACCGTCCCGGCCTGCCGGGCCAGCGCCATCAGCAGCGCGAACTCCTTGCGGGTCAGGATCACCTCCCGGTCGCCGAGCCAGACCCGCCGGGCGTTGAGGTCCAGCCGCAGGGCACCGACCTCCAGCGCCGCCTCGATCCGGGAGGCGCGTGCGGCACGGCGCATCACCGCCTCGATCCGGGCCTGCAACTCCGCCATCGAGAACGGCTTCACCACGTAGTCGTCCGCGCCGGCCCGCAGCCCCGCCACCCGGTCCCGCTCGTCGGCGCGGGCGGTCACCGCGATGATCGCGATGTCCTCGTTGTGCCGCCGGATCTCCCGGCACAGCGCCAGGCCGTCCCGGTCGGGGAGGTTGAGGTCGAGCAGCATGAGGTCGACGGGCCCGGCCCCGATCGCCTCCGACGCGGTCGTGGCCGTGATGACCGAGTTGCCCCGGCGGCGCAGCGCGGAGGCGAGCGCGGACGCGACTCGGAGATCGTCCTCCACCAGAAGCACCCGCACCGCGTCTCCTCGGACCTCGTTGTCACAGGTTCACGCGAGTCTGTCCGATCCGCGTGGCCCGCGACCAGTCCCGACGGAAGATCACGACCGGACGATCACGCAGGTCGACCCGTCGGGCCGACCCCGTGAGGCGTCACGTCCGATCGCGGTCTCGGCAACTTACCGTTCGCAGGGAACGCCAAGTGGCCAGGATCCGCCCCGCGCCCACCTCAGAAGTTGCTCGGCGCCTTGAGGTGGAGGGGGAGGAGGAACGCGGCGGAGGCCGCCAGGTCCCGGTCGAGCACGTTGTCGCGGGGCACGAAGATCATCGCCCGGCCCTCGCCGAGCACCACGTCCTCCTGCGTGGCATCGGTGGTGCCGTGGAAGGCGTGCATGGTGACCGTGTGCGGGAAGCCTTCCTCGTACGGCCGCGGGCCGGTCCAGAGGGGACGCAGCTCCCCCGCGGTCAGCCCGGTCTCCTCCAGCAGCTCCCGGCGGGCGGCCTCCTCCGGCGTCTCGCCGGGCTCGATGCGCCCGCCGGGCAGGGCCCACTGGTTCGGGGAGACGGGCGCGTGCTCGTCGCGGTGTTGCATGAGGACCGCGCCCGAGGCGTCGACGAGCAGGACGATCGCCACTTCATAGCTGCCCATTGGCGGATCATGCCATGCGGATTCCCACCGCTTCGTTCCTGAGCCACGACGGCCACCGTCCCCGGTGGGATCGGCGGCCGTCGCGGTTCGGGATCAGCGCAGGCCGGCGGCCGCCAGCAGGTTGCCCTCGGGGAGGACGGGCAGGGCCCGGCCGGCGGTCATCCGCTCCTCGGCGCGGGCGGCCGTGAACGCGGCGTCGCCCGCGATGGCGGCGGCGTACGCGGCGGCGGTGCGGGACGCGATGGCCGACCAGCCGTACTGCTCGTGGACCATGGTGCGGGCGCGCCGGGCGAGCAGCCGCGCCCGGTCCCGGTCGGACAGCAGCGCGTGCACCGCCTCGGCGAGGCCGTCCGGGTCCTGCGGGGCGAAGGTCACCCCGGTGACGCCCGGCTCGACGATCTCGGCCAGGCCGCCGGTGCGGGACACCGCGAGCGGCGCTCCGGCGGCGGCCCCCTCCAAGGCCACCATGCCGAACGGCTCGTAGATGCTGGGCACGGCGAAGCAGTCCGAGGCGGCCATCACGGCGGGCAGGTCGGTGCCGCCGAGGAAGCCCGGCATGCTCACCGTGCCGTCCAGCCCCAGCCGGTGCACCTCGTCCTCCAGCGTGGCCCGGTACGGCCCGTCGCCGACGATCACGGCGCGCAGCCCGGGGTGCCGGTCGCGCAGCCGGGGCAGCCCGGCGAGCAGGTGCTGCACACCCTTCTCGTAGACCAGCCGGCCGGCGAAGGTGACCAGCGGGCCGCTCCCGGCGAACCGGGCCCGGGCGGCGGCGACCGCCGTTCCGGGCACCCGCCAGCGGTGCGGCTCCACCCCGTTGGGCACCACGTCGACGCGGGCGGCATCCACCCCGAACAGCGCGCCCACCTCGTCGCGCATGTAGCCGGAGCAGACGATCACCCGGCCCGACTCGGTGGCCAGCCAGTGCTCGACGCCGTGGATGGTGCGGTTCATCTCCTCGGGCAGCCAGCCCTGGTGCCGGCCCGCCTCGGTGGCGTGGATGGTGCTGACCAGCGGCACGTCCAGGTGCTCGCGCAGGGTCATGGCGGTGTGCGCGACCAGCCAGTCGTGCGCGTGGATGACGTCGTACGCGCCGGACTCGGCCGCGCGCAGGGCGGCCCGGGTGAGGGTGTGGTTGAACGCCATGGTCCAGGCCAGCAGCGAGCCGGTGGCGAGGGGGAAGGTGACCGGGTCCTCGGCGGC
>NZ_JBEXLM010000066.1:0-10354 GCF_040609975.1 Micromonospora sp. NPDC004551
GCAGCATCGTGTTCATGAGAAAGCTCCTCGGGGGTTGGCGCGCACGCCGATGGGGGTCGGCCTGTGCGCAAGCACCACGTCAGGCGCTCAAAAAAAGGGGGGAAAGTCTTCAAGGGGGTCATCCGGCGCGCGGGGCGGGGCCTCTTCGTCGCGCCGGGACCATGTACAACGACCGGCGGGCCGGCATCATTCCGGGCCCGGCACACCCACCTGCGCGGGCAGCCGACCACCCCGCAGGGCGGGGCCGTGGTCCTCGGTCGTGCACCGGGTACAACGACCCCCGCCCACCGGCCATTCCCCCGCCGGCCACCCCCGCGAAACGGACACCCCGCCCAGACCACGACGGCCGGTCGAACGTTATGGAGGTATCCGGGCCCCGGAGGCACACACAGCGTTCCACTCAGCCTGTGAGGCAGCGCATGAACCGGACACTCGCCCCAGACCCGAGGCAGGGTGTGCGGGCGGCTACGAACTTGATGACGTGAACGGATCGGCGTGGCCTCTCTGCAGCCAGGGAAGCAACACCTTCGCCGCGGGCGTTGCGTGGGGCCTGCAGAGCAAGGGCGGTTGGGCGGTTGGGTCGAGCAGGCACGAACATCCGAGCTGGGCACGGACCTCCCCACCGCGTTCAAGGGCCGGCAGGGGCCGGACCCTGGCGCCAACCGCCGGGCGGGGATGCGCACCGGGCAGGGCACACAACGACAGCGCCGCCCGCCCCCGGAGGGGCGGACGGCGCTGTGGGTGTCGGTGTGCAGGTCGCCTCTCGGCGAGTGGCGCGACGCGGCTCCAGCCGAACGGTATTCCGCGAAGGCAATTTAGGTGAGGCCCGGGGACACTGGGCACACCGACGCTCTGCACAACGGCCCGACCGCATCCGGTGTTCCGGGCGGTAGGGTGTCGGCGGTCACAATCTTTCCGGCCGATACCGCCACATCCCGTGGTGCAGTCGATCAAGGGGTGGGCAGCGCCTAGGGTGGTCTGCGTGGCGACCCTCCTGCTTCTGCGACACGGCCGGACCACCGCGAACGCCGACGGTGGCCTGGCCGGTCGGCAACCGGTCGAGCTGGACGAGACCGGGCGCGCCCAGGCCGCGGCGGTCGGCGAGCGGCTCAAGGGGCTGCCCCTCGCGGCGGTGGTGACCAGCCCGCTGATCCGCTGCCGGCAGACCCTGGAGCTGGCCCTGCCCGCCGCCGAGCCGGTGGTCGAGGAGGGGTTGATCGAGTGCGGCTACGGCGCCTGGGAGGGGCAGCCGCTGAAGAAGCTGGCGAAGGAGCCGCTCTGGCCGGTGGTGCAGCAGCACCCGAGCGCCGCCGTCTTCCCCGAGGGGGAGTCGATGGCGGCGATGTCGGCGCGGGCGGTCGCCGCGGTGCGCGCCTGGGACGCCCGGGTCAGCGCCGAGCACGGGCCCGAGGCGGTCTGGCTGGCATGCAGCCACGGCGACGTGATCAAGGCGATCGTGGCCGACGCGCTGGGCGTACACCTGGATCTGTTCCAGCGGATCGTGGCCGACCCGGCGTCGGTGACCGCGATCCGCTACACGCCGCTGCGGCCCTTCCTGGTCCGGCTCAACGACACCGGCGGCGACCTCGCCGGGCTGGTCCCGCCGCCGCGCAAGCGGCGCCGGCGGGCGACCAGGGCGACCGACTCGGACGCGGCGGTGGGCGGCGGCGCGGGGGCGGCTCGGTGAGCCGCCGCGCCACGCCCGGCAACGGCGGGGGTCGGCCCTGGCGTTTCGCCCTGGGCGGATTCGGCGTCGGTGGGCTGCGCGACGGTTCCGCCCGCCGGATAGGGTCGTGGGTATGACCCACCAGGTGCACGCCTTCGAGCCGCCGGAGCGGTTCGTCGCCGGAACCGTCGGCCCGCCGGGGGAGCGCACGTTCTTCCTCCAGGCGCGCGGCGGGGGCCGGCTGGTCAGCGTCGCGCTGGAGAAGGTCCAGGTGTCCCTGCTCGCCGAGAAGCTGGAGGAGCTGCTCTCCGAGGCGCAGCGCCGGTTCGGCGTGCAGCTGCCGGAGGCGATTCCGGTGACCGGCGACAACGACCCGCTCGACACCCCGGTCGACGAGGAGTTCCGGGTCGGCACCCTGGGCCTGGCCTTCGACGTGGACACCGCCACCGTGGTGATCGAGGCGATCGCCGCCGGTGAGACGGAGGTCGAGGTCGAGCTGGGCGACGCGGACGACGACACCGACGAGGACCCGGACGAACCGGACGAGGATCTCGACCGGCTCCGGGTCCGGCTGACCCCCGAGGCGACCCGCGCGTTCATCGAGCGGGCCCGGCGGGTGGTCAACGCGGGCCGTCCGCCCTGCCCGCTCTGCGGCCAGCCGCTCGACCCGGCCGGTCACCTCTGCCCCCGGCACAACGGTTACCACCGGTGACGTCGTCCGAACTTCAGCCCCGACAGGACGGCGCCGCCTCGCTGCGACTGCTCAGCGACGGTGAACTCACCCTGGAGGGGCGGCTGGTCGACGCCTCCAACGCCACGCTGCGCGGCATCCTCACGCTCGACGGGGTGACCGCGCGCTGCGTCTACAAGCCGGTCCGCGGCGAGCGCCCGCTCTGGGACTTCCCGGACGGCACGCTCGCCGGCCGGGAGGTTTCGGCCTACCTGGTCTCCCGGGCCACCGGCTGGGACCTGGTGCCGCCGACCGTGCTGCGCGACGGGCCGTTCGGGCCCGGCTCCTGCCAGCTCTGGATCGACGAGCCGGAGGACGCCGAGCCGCTGGTCGGGTTCGTGCCGGCCGAGACGGTGCCGCCGCGCTGGTTCCCGGTCGCCGCGGCCCGGGACGACGACGGGGCCGCGTACGCGCTGGCGCACGCCGACGATCCCCGGCTGGCCCGGCTGGCGGTCCTCGACGCCGTGATCAACAACGCCGACCGCAAGGGCGGCCACGTGCTCGTGGGGCCCGACGACCGGATCTACGGGGTGGACCACGGGGTCTGCTTCCACGTCGAGGAGAAGCTGCGCACGGTGCTCTGGGGCTGGGCCGGCCGGCAGCTCCCGCCGGACGCGCTGGAGATGCTCGACGGGCTGGCCGGCCAGCTCACCGGGTCGCTCGGCGAGGAGTTGGCCGACCACCTCACCATGAGCGAGGTCGCCGAGGTGGCGGCCCGGGTGGACCGGCTGCGGCAGAGCGGGCGGTTCCCGCTGCCGCCGGAGGAGTGGCCGGCCATGCCCTGGCCGCCGATGTGAGCCGCTGTCGCGTTGATCACCCGAGGCGCGCCACCTGAGCGCCTGACGGATCGTTAGGCTGGCGGTCATGGAGTCTTGGGCGGGACACGAGGTGCCACGGCTGCCGGGCAAGGGCACGCCACTGAGGTTGTACGACTCGGCGCGGCAAGGACTCCACCCCAGTCAGCCGGACGGCGCGGCCACCATGTACGTCTGCGGCATCACCCCGTACGACGCGACCCACCTGGGCCACGCCGCCACCATGATCACCTTTGACCTGGTGCAGCGGATGTGGCGGGACGCCGGCCTGACCGTGCGCTACGTGCAGAACGTCACCGACATCGACGACCCGCTGCTGGAGCGGGCCGAGCGCGACGGCGAGGACTGGAAGGTCCTGGCCATGCGGGAGACCGCCCTGTTCCGCGAGGACATGGAGGCGCTGCGGATCATCCCGCCGGAGCACTACGTGGGCGCGGTCGAGTCGATCCCGGACATCGCCGAGAAGGTCCTCGTCCTGCTCAAGGACGGCGCAGCCTACCGGCTCGACGACGGCACCGGCGACGTCTACTTCGACGTGGCCGCCGCCCCGGCGTTCGGCTACGAGTCCAACCTGTCCCGCGACGAGATGCTGGAGATCTTCCCGGAGCGCGGGGGCGACCCCGACCGGGCCGGCAAGCGCGACCCGCTCGACCCGCTGCTGTGGCGCGGCGCCCGCGAGGGCGAGCCGTCCTGGCCGGGTGGCGAGCTGGGCGCCGGCCGCCCCGGCTGGCACATCGAGTGCGCGGTCATCGCGCTCAACCTGCTCGGCGACCGGATCGCCGTCCAGGGCGGCGGCAACGACCTGATCTTCCCGC
This sequence comes from Micromonospora sp. NPDC004551, assembly GCF_040609975.1. Classification (NCBI taxonomy): domain Bacteria; kingdom Bacillati; phylum Actinomycetota; class Actinomycetes; order Micromonosporales; family Micromonosporaceae; genus Micromonospora; species Micromonospora sp. NPDC004551. Next base: position 4,027 of record NZ_JBEXLM010000066.1, read on the forward strand.
ACCACGAGTGCTCGGCGGCGCACGCCGAGCGGCTGACCGGCCAGGCGCCGTTCGCCGACCACTACGTGCACGCCGGCATGATCGGCCTGGACGGCGAGAAGATGTCGAAGTCCCGGGGCAACCTGGTCTTCGTCTCCCGGCTGCGGGCCGACCAGGTGGACCCGATGGCGGTCCGGCTGGCCCTGCTCGGCGGCCACTACCGCAGCGACCGCTCGTGGACCGACGAGCTGCTCGTCGAGGCGCAGGAGCGGCTGGCCCGCTGGCGCCGGGCCGCCGCCGCGCCGGCCGGCCCGTTCGGGGGCGAGCTCCTGGCCGCCGTACGCGCCCGCCTCGCCGACGACCTCGACACCCCCGGCGCACTGGCGGTCGTGGACGACTGGGTGAACCAGACCCTCGCCGGCGTGGCCGACGACGCCGAGGCCCCGAAGCTGTTCGCGGACACGGTCGACGCCCTCCTCGGCATCGCGCTCTGAGTCCTCTTCACCGCGTCGATCTCGCACTTCCTGCCCCGACCAACTCGGGCATTCACGGCGCCCCAGGGGCGGGAAGTGCAAGATCGCGGTGAGGGTCAGCGGTGAGCGGTCACCCCAGGACGAGGCCGGGATCCGGGTCGGGTTCCGCCTGCGGGGCGGGGATCCGGTACTCCTCGGTCAGGGTGGTCATCGGGCCGGGCCAGGTGGCATGGGCGACCTCGATCGGCTTGCGCTGGGCGTCGTAGGCGACGTGCAGCAGGTGCAGCACCGGGGTGTCCGGGCGGATCTGGAGGATCTCGGCCTCCTCCCGGCTGGGCTGGCGGGCGCTGATGGTGTCGGTCGCGGTGACGTACCGGCGGCCGGTGGCCTCCTCGGCCTCCTGGTAGAGCGGGCGGCCGAACGCCTCGGCGCGCTCCAGCGAGGTGCCGGCGGTGTCGGTGGGCAGGAACCAGGAGGCGCCCACCTCCACGGGTGAGTCGTCGGTGCGGACCAGGTGCCGCCGGCAGAGCAGTTCGGTGCCGTCGGCCACCCCGAACGCGTCGGCCACCTCGGGCGGTGCGGGGGCGCGGCCCACCGAGACGAGCTGCTGCCGGTACCGGGCGGCCAGGTCGGTGTGGTAGCCGCGGAAGCCGCCGTACCGGCCCCGGGACAGCCGGTTGAGGCGGCGCCGGGTGCCCCGGACGTACGTACCCGAGCCGGGCTTGGTGATCAGGATGCCCTCGACCCGCAGCTGGTCGACGGCGCGCTGCACGGTCTGCTTGGCCACGCCGAACATCTCGGCGATGGCCGGGATGGACGGCAGCCGCTCGCCCGGGCCCCAGTCGCCGCGGCGGACCTGGGCCTTGAGCTGCGCGGCGATCTGCCGGTGCGGGAACTCGGCCGCGCCGGGATTGATCTGCATGCCCGCCTCCTCCTGACAGCTAGGTTCCTAGGATGCCCTAGCGGAGGTGACCTCGCCACCCCGGACACGCGGAAAGGCCGGGCCCCGCAGGACCCGGCCTTCGGCGAAGAGGAGTTACCAGGAGCCGGCGGTGGGGCCCGCGGAACCGCCCCGGCGGCGCAGGTACTTCTCGAACTCCTGGGCGATCTCGTCACCGGTCAGCGGGGTGATGCCGGCGTCGCCGACCCGCTCCTCCAGCTCGCGCACGTACTCGCCCAGCTCGGCGTCCTGCTCGGCGGCGCTGCGCACCCGCTGCTCCCACTCGGCGGCCTCCTCGGCCAGGTCGGCCATCGGCACCGGCAGGTCGAGCACCTCCTCGACCCGGTGCAGCAGCGCCAGGGTGGCCTTGGGGCAGGGCGGGTTGTTGGCGTAGTGGGGCACGTGCACCCAGAACGACACGGCGTCGACCTCGGCCCGGGTGCAGGCGTCGTGCAGGACCCCGACGATGCCGGTCGGCCCGTCGTAGCGGGTGGGGGTGAGCTGGTAGCGCTTGGCGGCGTCGGCGTCCGAGGCGCTGCCGCTGATCGGCAGTGGCCTGGTGTAGGGCACGTCGGCCAGCAGCGCGCCGAGCAGCACCACCCGCTCGACCTCCAGGCTGTGGCAGATCTCCAGCACCTGCTCGCAGAACGTGCGCCACCGCATGCTCGGCTCGATGCCCCGGATCAGCACCACGTCCCGCTCGGTGCCCTCGGGGCTGGCCACCATGAAGCGGGTGGTCGGCCACTCGACCCGGCGGGTCTCGCCGTCGGCCATGGTGATCGTCGGCCGGCTCACCTGGAAGTCGTAGAAGTCCTCCGGGTCCAGCTCGGTCACCTGCCGGGCCTGCCAGACCTGCTCCAGGTGCTCCACGGCGGCGGTCGAGGCGTCGGCGGCGTCGTTCCACCCCTCGAAGGCCGCGATGGCGACCGGGGACCGCAGCACCGGCAGTCCGTCGAACTCGGTCACGCCGTCACCTCACCCTGCTCGCCGGCGGCACCCGGGCGCCGCCCGCCTACGACCACTCCGGCTCGGCGCGTCTGGCGCCGCGCCGCGACCTGGAACCGTCGCACGGTCGCGTCGCTGATGTCCTTCACGTCCGCCAGCCTACGTGCCGCCGTGGGGCGCGGCCCGTCGGCCGCGCCGGTCGGCCGGCCCGACCACTCGGGCGAAACGGATGAAAGGTATGCGGTGATCCCGCTGACAGTATGTGGGAAGGGCAGGTTGCGGTGACCCGTCGACGCCGCGCCGCACTAACCTGGCCGTGTGCGGACTTCGTTGCTCGATGTGCTGGCGGACCGGATCCTGATCGCCGACGGGGCGATGGGGACGATGCTGCAGGCGGCCGACCTGACCCTGGACGACTTCGACGGCCTCGAGGGTTGCAACGAGATCCTCAACGTCACGCGGCCGGACGTGGTCCGCGGCGTGCACGAGGCCTACCTGGCGGCCGGCGCGGACTGCGTCGAGACCAACACCTTCGGCGCCAACCTGCCCAATCTCGCCGAGTACGGTATCGCGGAGCGGATCCGCGAGCTGTCCGAGGCCGGTGCGCGGCTCGCCCGGGAGGCCGCCGACGCGTATTCGACGCCGGAGCAGCCGCGGTTCGTGCTCGGCTCGATGGGGCCCGGCACGAAGCTGCCCACCCTCGGGCACGCGGCGTACGCGACCCTGCGGGACGCGTACCAGGAGAACGCCGCCGGCCTGATCGCCGGTGGGGCGGACGCGCTGATCATCGAAACCTGCCAGGACCTGCTCCAGGTCAAGGCCGCCGTCGTCGGCGCGAAGCGGGCCCGGGTGGAGCTGGGGCGGGACGTCCCGATCATCTGCCAGGTCGCCGTGGAGACCACCGGCACCATGCTGCTGGGCAGCGAGATCGGTGCGGCGCTGACCGCGATCGAGCCGCTCGGCGTCGACCTGATCGGCCTCAACTGCTCGACCGGCCCGGCCGAGATGGGCGAGCACCTGCGCTACCTGTCCCAGCACTCGCGCATCCCGGTCTCGGTGATGCCGAACGCCGGTCTGCCGGTGCTGACCGCCGACGGCGCCTACTTCCCGCTGAGCCCGGTCGAGCTGGCCGACGCGCTGGAGCAGTTCGTCACCGATTACGGCGTGGCCCTGGTCGGCGGCTGCTGCGGCACCACCCCGGAGCACATCCGGGTGCTGGTCGAGCGGCTGCGCGGGCGGCGGCCGGTGACCCGGGAGCCGCGCCCCGAGGCGGGTGTCTCGTCGATCTACCACCACGTGCCGTTCGCGCAGGACGCCAGCATCCTGATGGTGGGGGAGCGGACCAACGCCAACGGCTCGAAGGCGTTCCGCGAGGCGATGCTCGCGGCCGACTGGCAGGCCTGTGTGGAGATCGCCCGCAGCCAGGCCCGGGACGGCTCGCACCTGCTGGACCTGTGTGTCGACTACGTCGGCCGGGACGGCACGCAGGACATGCGGGAGTTGGCCGGCCGGTTCGCCACCGCCTCCACCCTGCCGATCATGCTGGACTCGACGGAGCCGGCGGTGGTCGAGGCCGGGCTGGAGATGCTCGGCGGCCGGTGCGTGGTCAACTCGGTCAACTTCGAGGACGGCGACGGCCCGGAGTCCCGCTACGCCCGGGTGATGCCGGTGGTCCGGGAGCACGGCGCCGCCGTGGTGGCGCTGCTCATCGACGAGGAGGGCCAGGCCCGCACCCGGGACTGGAAGGTACGCGTGGCGTGCCGGCTCATCGACGACCTGACCGGCCGGTGGGGGCTGCGGCGGGAGGACATCCTCATCGACGCGCTGACCTTCCCGATCGCCACCGGGCAGGAGGAGACCCGCCGCGACGGCATCGAGACGATCGAGGCGATCCGGGAGATCGCCGCCCGCTACCCGGGGGTCAACTTCACCCTGGGCATCTCGAACGTCTCGTTCGGCCTGAACCCGGCGGCCCGGCAGGTGCTCAACTCGGTGTTCCTGCACGAGTGCGCGCAGGCCGGCCTGACCTCGGCCATCGTGCACGCCAGCAAGATCCTGCCGATGTCGAAGATCCCCGACGAGCAGCGCGAGATCGCGCTCGACCTGGTCTACGACCGGCGCCGCGAGGGCTACGACCCGGTGCAGCGGTTCATCGAGGTGTTCGAGGGCGTCGACGCCGCCTCGGCGCGGGCCACCCGGGCCGAGGAACTGGCCGCGCTGCCGCTGGACGAGCGGCTCAAGCGGCGGATCATCGACGGCGAGCGCAACGGCCTGGAGGCCGACCTGGACACGGCGATGGCCGAGGGGCGTACGCCGCTGTCCATCATCAACGACCTGCTGCTCGACGGCATGAAGGTGGTCGGTGAGCTGTTCGGCTCCGGCCAGATGCAGCTGCCGTTCGTGCTCCAGTCCGCCGAGGTGATGAAGACCGCGGTGGCCTACCTGGAGCCGCACATGGAGAAGACCGACGACGACGGCAAGGGGCGGATCGTCCTCGCCACGGTCAAGGGCGACGTGCACGACATCGGCAAGAACCTGGTGGACATCATCCTGTCCAACAACGGCTACGACGTCGTGAACATCGGCATCAAGCAGCCGATCAACGCGATCCTCGACGCCGCCGAGGAGCACCGGGCCGACGCCATCGGCATGTCCGGCCTGCTGGTCAAGAGCACGGTCATCATGAAGGAGAACCTGGCCGAGATGGCCGCGCGCGGGGTCGCCGAGCGCTGGCCGGTGCTGCTGGGTGGCGCGGCGCTCACCCGGGCGTACGTGGAGGACGACCTGCGCTCGGCGTTCCCGGGGCAGGTGCACTACGCCCGGGACGCGTTCGAGGGGCTGTCCCTCATGGACCGGGTCATGACGGCCAAGCGGGGCGGCGCGCCGGTGGTCGACCCGGAGCGGGAGGCCGCGCTGGCGGCCCGGCGGGAGCGGCGCGAGCGGCAGCGGGCCATGGTCCGCGAGGCGTTGCCGGAGCTGGACGACGCCTCGGTGCGCTCCGACGTGGCCGTCGACGTGGAGGTGCCCACCCCGCCGTTCTTCGGCACCCGGGTGGTCAAGGGCGTGCCGCTGGCCGACTACGCGGCGCTTCTCGACGAGCGGGCCACCTTCCTGGGCCAGTGGGGGCTGCGCGGCGCCCGGGGCGGCAAGGGCCCGTCGTACGAGGAGTTGGTGGAGACCGAGGGCCGGCCGCGGCTGCGCTACTGGCTGGACCGGCTCATCTCCGACCAGATCCTCGAGGCCGCCGTGGTCTACGGCTACTTCCCGGCCTACTCGGAGAGCAACGACCTGGTGGTGCTGGACGAGAACGGGCACTCCGAGCGGGCCCGGTTCTCGTTCCCCCGGCAGCGGCAGGAGCGCCGGCTCTGCCTGGCGGACTTCTTCCGTCCCAAGGGCGAGCAGCTGGACGTGGTGGCGTTGCAGCTGGTCACGGTGGGGCAGCCGATCAGCGAGTACACGGCGAAGATGTTCGCCGGCAACGAGTACCGGGACTACCTGGAGGTGCACGGCCTGTCGGTGCAGCTCACCGAGGCGCTGGCCGAGTACTGGCACCGGCGGATCCGCGCGGAGCTGGTCCTGCCGGGCGGGCGTACGGTCGCCGACGACGATCCGGCGGACGTGGCGGGCCTGCTGCGCACCGACTACCGGGGCTGCCGGTACGCGTTCGGCTATCCGGCCTGCCCGGATCTGGAGGACCGGGCGAAGATCGTGGAGTTGCTCGGCGCCGAGCGGATCAACGTCCAGCTCTCGGAGGAGTTCCAGCTCGTCCCGGAGCAGGCCACCGACGCGATCGTGGTGCACCACCCGGAGGCGAGCTACTTCAACGCCAAGTGATGACCTGACCCGGTTTGGCGCGTGCGGAGGCCGGACGGCGCGGTCAGTCCGTGCTGAGCGGGCGTTGCGTCGGCCGTAGCTCCTCCGGCGGCTCGGGCAGATCCAGCACCCGCTGGACCTTGTTGGCCCAGCTCGGCTCGATGCCGGTCTTGAGGCC
>NZ_JBEXLM010000067.1:0-9430 GCF_040609975.1 Micromonospora sp. NPDC004551
GGGGCCGTGGTCCTCGGTCGTGCACCGGGTATAACGACCCCCGCCCACCAGCCATTCCGCCACCAGCGTGCCCCCGGTCACCCGCGAAACGGACACACCGCCCCACACACACCCCGGAACCCAGCCGGGTGCAGTGCTCCTGAACGTCGCTACAAACTTGATGACCGAAACGAGTCAACAGCCCCCTGAAGCCTCGGCCCGCCTTCCGGCCAGGACGGACACTTCCCCCGGGGTGTCCTGGCCCCGCAGGGCAAAGAACCCGTCAGTGGAACGCTATGTATGTATCCGGACTCCGGATACATACATAGCGTTCCACTCAGCGGCCGACGGCCGTCACGGACCGGACATAAGCCCCATACCCGAGACCGTTGTAGCGCCGACCGACCGGCGCGGGCTGACTCGTTCACGTCATCAAGTTCGTAGCGGCGTTCACCACCACTGCCACCCACTCGCCTCGCCCCTCGCCGTGGGGCAACTGGCGGCGTGAAGGGGCGACAGGGGCACCCGACCGCATGACCCCAGGCCGGATCCGCGGCCGGAGATGGGACGAATGCCTACATTCGTGGCAGACGTCCAGAGGAGGGCCGCAGAGATGACCGCGTCGTTGGAGATGCCCCGGGTCCAGGAGTGCGCAGTCAGGTCCTGCGCCTACAACCACACGAACGACTGCCACGCCTTCGCCATCACGATCGGCAGCTCCGACCACGCCCACTGCCACACCTTCATCGAGTCGCCGGTACGCGGCGGCGTCGAGCAGATGATCGCCCAGGTCGGGGCCTGCCAGCGCGCGGACTGCCGGCACAACTCCGACCTGGAGTGCCACGCCCCGGCGATCACCGTCGGCCCGGAGATGGACCTGGCGGACTGCCAGACCTACGCCAGCCGCTGACCAGGAGGCCGGGAGACCAAGGCCGGCAACCCAAACGACCGGTCCGGTGTCAGGGCAGGTCGTTGGCCTCGCGGATCACGGTGACCAGGTCGTCGATGATGCCGGTCAGCGCGAAGTCCTTCGGGGTGAACACGCGGGCGACCCCGGCGGCCCGGAGCGCGTCCGCGTCGACGGCCGGGATGATGCCGCCGACCACCACCGGCAGGTCGGCCCGCCCGGCTTCGCGCAGCCCGTCCAGCACGGCCGGCACGGCGGCCAGGTGCGAGCCGGAGAGCACCGAGAGGCCGACCAGGTCGACGTCCTCCTCCACGGCGGCCGCCACGATCTGCCCGGCGGTCAGCCGGATGCCCTGGTAGACGACCTCGAAGCCGGCGTCGCGGGCGCGTACCGCGATCTGCTCGGCGCCGTTGGAGTGCCCGTCCAGGCCGGGCTTGCCGACGAGCAGCCGCAACCGGCCGCTGCCCAGTTCGCGGGCGGTCGCGGCCACCCGCTCCCGGACCGCGCCCAGGCCGGGGTCGCCGCCCGCACCGGCCGCGCCGGCCAGGCCGGTGGGCGCCCGGTACTCGCCGAAGACCTGGCGCAGCGCCCCGGCCCACTCGCCGGTGGTCACCCCGGCCCGCACGCACTCCAGCGTCGCTGCCATGAGGTTCGTCGTGGTCGCGGCGTCCGCCCGCAACCGGTCGAGTGCCGCGTCCACGGCCGCCGCGTCCCGGCCGGCCCGCCACTCGCGTACGGCGGTGGTGGCGGCCGCCTCGACGGCGGGGTCGACCTGCTCGATGGCCTCGGCGCCGGCCGCGGTCAGCGGGGACGGCTCGGTCTCGGTGAACCGGTTGACGCCGACCACCACGTCGGTGCCGGCCTCCATCCGGCGGCGCCGGTCGGCCAGCGAGGCGACCAGGGCGCTCTTCAGGTAGCCGGTCTCCACGGCGGCCACCACGCCGCCCATCTCCAGCACCTTCTCCAGCTCGACCCGGGCCCCGGCGACGATGTCGTCCACCAGCGCGGTCATCACGTGCGAGCCGTCGAACAGGTCGGGATATTCGAGGAGGTCCGACTCGTACGCCAGCACCTGCTGCATGCGCAGCGACCACTGCTGATCCCAGGGGCGGGGCAGGCCCAGCGCCTCGTTCCAGGCGGGCAGTTGGACGGCGCGGGCGCGGGCGTCGCGGGACAGGGTGACGCCGAGCATCTCCAGCACGATGCGCTGGATGTTGTTCTCCGGCTGCGCCTCGGTGAGGCCCAGCGAGTTGACCTGGACGCCGTACCGGAAGCGGCGCTGCTTCGGGTTCTCGACGCCGTACCGGTCGCGGGTGATCTCGTCCCAGAGCGCGCCGAACGCGCGCATCTTGGCGATCTCCTCGACGAAGCGCACGCCCGCGTTGACGAAGAAGGAGATCCGCTGGACGACGTCGCCCATCCGCTCGGCGGGCACCTGGCCGGAGTCGCGCACCGCGTCGAGCACGGCGACCGCGGTGGCCAGGGCGAAGCCGACCTCCTGCACCGGCGTCGCGCCGGCCTCCTGGAGGTGGTACGAGCAGATGTTGACCGGGTTCCACTTCGGCATCTCGCGCAGCGTGTACGCGATGACGTCCGCCGTCAGCCGCAGCGACGCCGCCGGCGGGAAGATGTACGTCCCCCGGGACAGGTACTCCTTGATGATGTCGTTCTGCGTGGTGCCGGCGCAGCGGGCCAGCTCGGCGCCCTGCTCGGCGGCGACCGTGCCGTAGAGGCCGAGCAGCCACATGGCCGGCGCGTTGATGGTCATCGAGGTGTTCATCTCGGCGAGCGGGATGCCGTCGAAGAGGGCCCGCATGTCACCGAGGTGCGCCACCGGTACGCCCACCCGGCCCACCTCGCCGGCGGCCAGTTCGTGGTCCGGGTCGTAGCCCGTCTGAGTGGGCAGGTCGAAGGCGACCGAGAGCCCGGTCTGCCCCTTCGCCAGGTTGCGGCGGAAGAGCGCGTTGGTGGCCGCGGCGGAGGAGTGCCCGGCGTAGGTGCGCATCACCCAGGGCCGGTCGCGCTCCGGCAGCCGCCCCGAAGGAGCCTTCTCGTCCATGGCCGGAGTTTAAGTTACCGTTCAGTAAAACGGGCTGTGGAAAACCACACAGGTCCATGGAGCGGACCGACGGGCACGAGCGGCGCGACATGGCCGACACCACCACACCCCGGGCCCCCGCCAGGCCCGCCGGAGTCGCACACTGGACGTCATGGATGACGAGCTCGCGATCTCCGTACGGGGGCTGCGCAAGGCGTACGGCGACAACCTCGCGGTGGCGGGCGTGGACCTGGACGTCCACCGCGGCGAGGTGTTCGCCCTGCTCGGCCCGAACGGCGCCGGCAAGACCACGACCGTGGAGATCCTGGAGGGCTACCGGCGGCGCGATGCCGGCGAGGTGCGCGTGCTCGGCGCCGACCCGGCCCATCCGGACCCGGGCTGGCGGTCCCGCGTCGGCATCGTGCTCCAGGGCACCGGCGAGTTCGACGAGCTGACCGTCGGCGAGGTGGTCCGCCACTTCGCCGGCTTCTACCCCGACGCCGACGACCCGGAGAAGGTGGTCGAGCGCGTCGGGCTGGGCGCCAAGGCCAAGGCCCGCACGCACACCCTCTCCGGCGGGCAGAAGCGCCGGCTCGACGTGGCGCTGGGCATCGTCGGCCGTCCCGAGCTGCTCTTCCTCGACGAGCCCACCACGGGCTTCGACCCGGAGGCCCGGCGCGAGTTCTGGGAGCTGATCCGCGACCTCTCCGCCGCCGGCACCACCATCGTGCTCACGACCCACTACCTGGACGAGGCCGAGGCCCTCGCCGACCGCGTCGGTGTGATCGCCGCCGGCCGGGTGGTCGAGGTGGCCCCGCCGAACCGGCTGGGCAACCGCCAGGAGGCGCTGGCGACGGTCTCCTGGCGTACCCCGGACGGGACGCCGGAGACGGCGGAGACCGCGACGCCGACGGCGCTGGTGGCGGAACTGGCCGCGCGCTTCGGCGGCGAGGTTCCCGGCCTCACCGTGACCCGGCCGACCCTGGAAGACGTCTACCTGCGGATGATCGGACACTGATGACCACCACGACGAAGCCGGCCGCCCCGGTCGCCGCCGCCCCGGGCCGCCGGCCGGGCGGGGGCGCGCTCGCCCTGCGGCAGGGCCGGCTGGAGATCACCCAGTTCCTGCGCTCACGGGAGTCCGTCGTGTTCACGATGGGCTTCCCGATCATCATGATCCTGATCTTCGCGGCGATCTTCAACGACGAGATCGCGCCGGGCGTGAGCTACACGCAGTACTTCATCACCGGCATGATCGCGACCGGCCTCATGACGGTGAGCTTCCAGAACCTCGGCATCTGGATCCCGATCGAGCGGGACCGGGGCGTGCTGAAGCGCTACCGGGGCACGCCCATGCCGAAGTGGGTCTGGTTCGCCGGCAAGGTGCTCATGGTGGTGGCCATCGGCATCGCGGAGACGGCGCTGCTGCTCGCCGTGTCGGTGGCGCTGTTCGACCTGAACCTGCCGGACACCGCCGCGAAGTGGGCCACCTTCGGCTGGGTCGCCGTTCTCGGTGTCACCGCCTGCACCCTGTGCGGCATCGCCATCTCCTCGCTGGCCCGCACCGCCCGCAGCGGTTCGGCCGTGGTCACCCCCGTCGCCCTGGTCCTCCAGTTCATCTCCGGGGTGTTCTTCGTCTTCACCAGCCTGCCGAGCTGGATGCAGCAGGTCGCCGCGCTCTTCCCGCTCAAGTGGATGTGCCAGGGGCTGCGGTCGGTCTTCCTGCCGGACGGCTTCGGGGCGCAGGAACCGGGCGGCTCGTTCGAGCTGGGCCGCGTCGCCCTGGTGCTCGGGCTCTGGTGCGTGATCGGCCTGGTGCTCTGCCTGACGACCTTCCGCTGGACCACGAAGCGCGACGGCTGACGATACGCATCGCGGGTGACACACTCGCCGGCATGACGCACATCCTGACCCGGCGCACGCTGCTGGCGGCCGGTGCCGGCGTGGTCGGCGCCGCGGTGGTCGGCGGGCTAACCGCCCGGCAGCTCGCCGAGCCCCGGCCCGGGCCGGGGCCTGCCGTGCCGGACGCGCCCGCCGGGGACGAGCGGTTGATCCGGATCGCCTCCGGGGCCCGCGGCCGGGAGGTGGACTTCTGGACGGCCGTGCCCGAGGGGTACGGCGACGGCCGCGGCCTTCCCGTCTGCCTGGTGCTGCACGGCGCCTCGGCAACACCCCGGGACTACGGCCGGTTCGGGCTGGCCCGCTTCCTCACCGACGCGGTACGCCGCGGCGCCCCGCCCTTCGCGCTGGCCGGGGCGACCGGCGGCCGGCTCTCCTGGCGCCGCTCGGGCGACGACGACCCGCAGCGGATGGTCCGCGAGGAGCTGCCCACCTGGTGCGCCCGGCGCGGCTTCGACAGCAGCCGGCTCGCCGCCTGGGGCTGGTCGATGGGCGGGTTCGGTGCGTTGCTGCTCGCCGAGGCGTACCCGGGTTGGCTGCGCGCGGTGGCCGCCTTCTCCCCCGCGGTCAGTCCGGGCGACGCGGTCTTCACCGGCGCGGACCGGCTGCGCGGCACCCCGGTCGGCCTCTGGTGCGGCCGGCAGGACAACTTCCTCAAGGACGTCCGCGCGCTGGCCCGGGCCCTGCCCGAGCCCCCGGTCCGCGCGGCCTGGGCCGACGGCCGGCACAACTTCGCCTACTGGGGCACCGTCATCCCGGACGCGTTCGCCCTGCTCGGCGCGGCCCTCACCCCGCCCCGGAAGGCGTGACGCCCCCGGCCGCGACGGCCGGGGGCGCGCCACGCACGACTCAGTACGCGTAGAAGCCCTGGCCGGTCTTCCGGCCCAGGTCGCCGGCGGTGGCCATGCGCTGGAGCAGCTCCGGCGGGAAGAACTTCTCGTCGGCGGTGTCGGTGTAGATGTTCTTCGTGGCGTTGAGCAGCACGTCCACGCCGGTCAGGTCGACCGTGGCCAGCGGGCCCATGGCGTGGCCGAAGCCCAGCTTGCAGGCGGTGTCCAGGTCCTCGGCGGAGATCACGCCGGACTCGACCAGCTTGACCGCCTCCATGGCGAGGGCGCAGATCAGCCGGGTGGTGACGAAGCCGGCGATGTCCCGGTTGACCACCACGACGGTCTTGCCGATCTCCTCGGCGAACGCCTTGGCGGTGGCCAGGGTCGCGTCGCTGGTCTTGTAGCCGCGGACCAGCTCGCAGAGCTTCATCATGGGCACCGGCGAGAAGAAGTGGGTGCCGACGACCGACTCCGGACGCTCGGTGGCGGTGGCGATCTGGGTGACCGGGATGGCCGAGGTGTTCGTGGCCAGCACCGCGTCGGACTTGCAGATCTTGTCCAGCGCGCGGAACACCTCGTGCTTGATCTCGATCTTCTCGAAGACCGCCTCGACGACGATGTCCGCGTCGGCCGCCGCCTCCAGCTCGGTGGTCGGCGTGATCCGGGCCAGGGTCGCCTCGACCTCGGACGCCTCGATCTTCCCCTTCTCGGCGAACTTCTGAAGCGACTTCCGGATGCCGTCGACGCCCCGCTTGGTGGCCGCGTCGTCCAGGTCGCGCAGCGTCACCTGCCAGCCCGCCTGCGCCGCCACCTGGGCGATGCCCGCGCCCATCAAACCGGCACCGACGACCGCGAGTCGACCCGCCATCTGCTTCTCCCTCGCTGCGAATGAGTGTCTGCCAGCACCCTAATCCGCGAGGCTGAACGACTGCTAAGGGGCGGTCCCTCAGATGGCGAGGTCGGGTTCCTCGGGCGCGGTTCCGCGTTCCACCTCGACGCCGAGGGCCCGCAGGTCGGCCACGAAGTCCGGGTAGCCGCGGTCGACGTGGTGCACGTGGGAGACCTCGGTGACGCCGTCCGCGCAGAGGCCCGCGATGATCAGGCCGGCGCCGGCGCGGATGTCGGTGGCGCGTACCGGGGCGCCGGAGAGGCGCTCGTTCCCGCACACCAGGGCGTGGTGACCGTCGGTCCGGATGTCCGCGCCGAGCCGCATCATCTCGTTGGCGAACATGAACCGGCCGTCGAAGATGTTCTCGGTGATCAGCGAGCCCCCGTCACTGACCGCCGCCAGCCCGATCGCCATCGGCAGCAGGTCAGTGGCGAAGCCCGGAAAGGGCAGGGTGACCACGTCGACGGCCTTCGGCCGGTCGTCCATGCGTACGCGGAAGGCTCCGCCCCGGGTCTCCACGAGGCCGCCCGCCGAGACCAGCTTGTCCAGCGCGACCTCCAGGTAGGCCGGGTCGACGCCGGTCACGGTCACGTCGCCGCGGGTCATGGCGGCCGCGAACGCCCACGTGCCGGCGACGATCCGGTCCCCCACCGTGGCGTGCCGCACCGGGCGCAGCTCGGGCACCCCGACGATGTGCAGGGTCGACGTGCCGGCCCCCTCGATCCGGGCGCCCATCCGGTTCAGCATCGTGCAGATGTCGACGATCTCCGGCTCCCGCGCCGCGTTGTCGATCGTCGTGGTGCCCCGGGCCAGCACCGCCGCCATCACCAGGTTCTCGGTGGCGCCGACGCTCGGGAAGTCCAGCGGGATGTCCGCGCCGTGCAGCCCGTCCGGGGCCTCGGCGATGACGAAGCCGTGCTCGCCGGAGATCTCCGCGCCCATCCGGGCCAGCCCGGCGATGTGCATGTCCAGGCCGCGCGAGCCGATGGCGTCGCCGCCGGGGTGGGCAACCCGCACGTACCCCCGGCGGGCCAGCAGCGGACCGAGCACGCAGATCGACGCGCGCAGCCGGCGGACCAGGTCGTAGTCGGCCTCCGCGCCCGGTTGTTCCGGCACGTCGATCACCACCGCCCGGGACCGTTCCACCCCGCCGCGGGCCGCCATCGGGTCGACCGGGTCGTCGGAGGCGAAGCGTACGACGCAGCCGAGCCGGCGCAGCACCTCGCCCATGATGGCGATGTCGGTGATCCGGGGAACGTTGGTGATCACGCTGCGCCCCGGGGCGAGCAACGCCGCCGCCATCAGCTTCAGTGCGGAGTTCTTCGCCCCCACCACGTGCACGGTGCCGGCCAGCCGGGCCTCACCGAGCACCCGGATGACGTCGACGTCGTTGACCGCCGGGTCGCCGGCGTCGCCCGGTCCGACCCCCGCCGGCCAGGCGGTGCGTGCCGGCCGCGCCGGGATCGTCAGGTCCGGTATCCGTAGGCTGTGCGTCATGGCCGTCCACCTCACGCGCATCTACACCAAGGCCGGCGACGCCGGCATGACCAGGCTGAGCAACAACGAGCAGGTGCCGAAGACCGATCCGCGGATCGCCGCGTACGCGGATGTGGACGAGTGCAACGCCGCCATCGGCGTGGCGCTCGCCCTGGGGCAGCTCTCCGAGGAGCTGCGGGGGGTGCTGCAGTCGATCCAGAACGACATGTTCGACGTCGGCGCGGACCTGGCGACCCCGGTGGAGCCCGACCCGAAGTACCCGCCGCTGCGGGTCACCGAGGAGTACGTGGAGCGCCTCGAGGGCTGGTGCGACGATTTCAACGCGCGCCTGAGCAAGCTCGACTCCTTCATCCTCCCCGGCGGCACCGCTGGTGCGGCGCTGCTGCACGTGGCACGGACGACCGCCCGGCGCGCCGAGCGTGCGGCGTGGGCGCTGGTCACGCACGACCCGGACCGGACCAGCACCCTCCCGGCAAAGTATCTCAACCGGCTCTCCGATCTGCTCTTTATCCTGTCAAGAACGGCAAATCCGGATGGGGATGTGCTATGGGTGCCGGGCGGGAAGCGCTGACCGTCGGCGCGCTGCACCATGTGGAGGTGTGGGTACCCGATCTCGCCGCCGCCACCCGTAGCTGGGGCTGGCTCCTCGGCGAGCTGGGCTGGACGCCGTACCAGGACTGGCCGGCCGGCCGGTCCTGGCGGCTCGGCGCGACCTACCTGGTCCTGGAGGAGTCGCCGGCCCTGACCGGGCCCACGCATGACCGGTGCGCGCCGGGCCTCAACCACCTGGCCTTCCACGCCGGCCCGCCGGCCGCCGTGGACCGGCTGGTCGCCGCCGCGCCGGAGCACGGCTGGGAGCTGCTCTTTCCCGACCGCCACCCACACGCCGGTGGCCCGCAGACCTACGCGGCCTACCTCTCCGACAAGCAGGGGTACGAGGTCGAGCTGGTCGCCGACGTCGACTGAGGGGGTTGGCGCGCCGCCCGGCCCGACGCCTGCTGGAAACGCCGCTGGCCGGCACCCCGTCGTTCGGGGTGCCGGCCAGTGGTGTTGGCTCAGCTGTTCCAGTTGTGGGCGACGATGTCGGCGGCCTGCTGCTCCCACTGAGCGTAGGCGTCCGGGTAGGCCGAGACCTGCACGGTCTGGGCGGCCTCGGTCAGCGGCATCTTGTCCCAGCCGTCGACCTGCTTCAGACCCTTCTCGAACGCCAGGGTGGCGTACTCCGGGTCGGTGATCTGCTCCGGCGTGCCCCAACCACTCGAGGGGCGCTGCTGGAACAGGCCCAGCGAGTCGTGGTCGTTCTTGTCGCCCAGGTGACCCAGGTTCTCCAGCTTCGACTCCTGCAGGCTCGTGGCGATCGAGATCACCGCGGCCCGCTCCGGCAGACCAGC
>NZ_JBEXLM010000068.1:0-8835 GCF_040609975.1 Micromonospora sp. NPDC004551
CCAACCCGACACGATCGCGGTCACCACCGCCCTCGCCAGGCTGCACGTCACCGGCACACCCGTCGACTGGACCGCCTGGTTCACCACCACCGGCCCGCAACCCCACACCGTCGACCTGCCCACCTACGCCTTCCACCACCGGCGCTACTGGCTGCACGAGGACACCACCCCCGCTGTCCCCTCGAGCGGTGGCGACAGCGGGACCGATGACCGGTTCTGGGCGGCCGTGGAGCGCGCGGACCTCGGCGCGCTCGACCCCGGACTCCGGCTCGACCAGCCGGCGAGCGCGCTGCTGCCCGCGCTAGCCCGCTGGCGCCGGGACGGCCGGCGGCGGGCCACCGCCGACTCCTGGCGCTACCGCGTCGACTGGCAGCCCGTGCCCGACGGGGACGCGGCGACGCTGGCGGAGACGTGGGCGCTGCTGGTGCCGTACACCGGGATCGACGACACGGTGCTCGCGGCGGTGACCGACGGGATGACGGCGGCCGGTGCGGATGTCCGGACGGTGCGGCTCGACGGGCCGGCCGACGACCGTGAACTGGTCGGCAAGGCGCTGCGCGACCTCGGCGACGCCGCCGGTGTGGTGTCGCTGCTCGCGCTCGGCGGCGCCGGGGCCGGCGAGGCGCTGGCCACCGCGCAGGCCCTCGGCGGGGCTGGCGGCCGGCTGTGGTGGCTGACCCGGGGCGCGGTCTCCGTGGGCACCTCGGACGCCCCGGTCGATCCCGTCGCGGCCGCGACGTGGGGGCTCGGGCGGGTGGCGGCGCTGGAGGAGCCGGGCCGCTGGGGCGGCCTGGTCGACCTGCCCGGGACGGTCGACGCGCGGGCCGTGCGGCGGCTGTGCGGGGTGCTGGCCTCCGGTGCCGAGGACCAGGTGGCCGTCCGCTCCTCCGGGGTGTTCGCCCGCCGGCTGCGCCGGGCCGCCGACGACCCGGTACGGCGGGAGTTCCGGTTGTCCGGGACGGTGCTGGTGACCGGCGGCACGGGTGCGTTGGGCGCGCGAGTGGCCGAGTGGGCGGCCGGAGCGGGGGCGGAGCACCTGGTGTTGACCAGCCGGCGGGGCGGGGACGCTCCGGGTGCTGGTGAGCTGGCTGATCACCTGCGCGGGTGCGGCGTGCGGGTGACGGTCGTGGCGTGTGACGTGGCGGACCGGGTGGCGGTGGCCGGGTTGCTGGACGGCCTGACCGCCCAGGGCGATCCGGTACGGGCCGTCGTGCACGCCGCCGGCGCCGCCCAGGCCATCCCCCTCGCCGAGATGAGCCAAGGGGAGCTGGCAGACGTGCTCGGGGCCAAGGTGGACGGTGCCGCGCACCTCGACGAGTTGCTGCCCGACGGGCTGGACGCGTTCGTGGTGTTCTCCTCGATCGCCGGGGTGTGGGGCTCCGCCGGGCAGGCCGGCTACGCGGCGGCCAACGCGTACCTCGACGGGCTGGTCGCGCGGCGCCGGGCCCGCGGTGTCGCCGGGACGGCCGTGGCCTGGGGGCCCTGGGCGGGCGCCGGAATGGCGCAGGGCGAGCAGCAGGACCGGCTGGCCCGGCGCGGCCTGCCGGCGCTGGACCCGGAACTGGCGGTCGCCGCCCTCCAGGGCGTGCTCGACCGCGATGACCTCGCCGTGGTGGTCGCGGACGTCACCTGGGATCGGTTCGCCGCCGCGTTCACCGCCCGCCGGCCCAGCCCGCTGCTCGACGGCATCCCCGAGGCGACGGCGGACCGGCCGGCCGGGCCGCCGGCCGACGCGGACGCCCCGCGGGCGCTGCGCGACCGGCTCGCCACCGCCGGACCGGCCGAGCGGGACCGGATCCTGCTCGACCTGGTGCGCGCCGCCGCCGCCGCGGTGCTCGGACACCGCAGCCCGGCCGCGATCCGGGCCGGCCGTGGCTTCCTCGATCTCGGCTTCGACTCGCTCACCGCCGTCGAGCTGCGCAACCGGCTCACCGCCGAGACCGGCCTGGCCCTGCCCACCACCCTGGTCTTCGACCACCCCACGCCGGCGGCGCTCGCCGGGCACCTGCGCGACGAGCTGCTGCCCGCCGGCCCGGGCGTCCCGGTCGTCGCCGAGATCGACCGGCTGGCCCAGCTGCTCGGTGCGGTGCCTGCGGACCGGCGCGGGGACACGGAGATCACCCGCCGGCTGGAGGACCTGCTGGCCCGCTGGCGCGGCGACGCCGTGGCGCCGCCGGCCGCCGACGGCCCGGTCGCCGACGACCTGGCCGCCGCCGGCGAGGACGACATCTTCGCCATCATCCAGCGGGAGTTCGGCAAGTCGTGACCAGCACAGAACCTAGGGGTCCGCACGCAGCTAGGGGTGGCCGGCTCCTCGCCATCAGCGACCTGCACGTCATGTACGAGGAGAACCGCCCGCTGGTCGAGGCGCTGCGCCCCGACAGCGAGGACGACTGGCTGATCGTCGCCGGGGATATCGGCGAGTACGTCCACGACGTCGAGTGGGTGCTCGGTCTGCTCGCCCGCCGGTTCGCCAAGGTGGTCTGGGCCCCCGGCAACCACGAGCTGTGGACTCCCCGCGACGATCCGGTGCAGCTGCGCGGGGAAGCCCGCTACCGGCACCTCGTGGCGCTGTGCCGCCGCCTCGGCGTGGTCACCCCCGAGGATCCGTACCCGGTGTGGGACCCCGACGGCGACCCGGTGCTGATCGTGCCGCTCTTCGTCGGCTACGACCACTCCTGGCGGCCACCGGGCACCTACAACCGGGCGCAGGCACTGGCCCTGGCCCACGAGACGGGGATCGTCTGCACCGACGAGTTCCTGCTGCATCCGGATCCGTACCCGAGCCGGGACGCCTGGTGCCGGGCCCGGGTGATCAGGACCGAGCGGCGGCTGGACGCCGAGCGCGGCGGGTTGCCCACCGTGCTGGTCAACCACTACCCGCTGGTCCGCGAGCCGACCCGGATCCTGCGCTATCCCGAGTTCGCCCAATGGTGCGGCACCGACCTCACCGCCGACTGGCACCTGCACTACGCCGCCCGGGTCGCTGTCTACGGCCACCTGCACATTCCGCGCACCACGTGGTACGACGGGGTCCGGTTCGAGGAGGTCTCGGTCGGCTACCCGCGCGAGTGGCGCCGCCGGGTCACCCCACCGGGACGGCCCCGGGTGATCCTGCCGGCGCTCGCCCGCCAGCACCGCTGACCCTCCCGCCACCGCGCCCGGCCTGCCCGGACGCCCTTCCGGGACGGCCGAATGAGGGGTCCGTAGGGGTTGGGCGGCCGATCACTGCTCAGTAGCGTCCACTCACGGTGACGGGTCGGGTGCCGGCGCACCCCCGGCCCGCCCGCTGCGGTGGGTGCGGCTGGTCATGCGGTGAGGAACAGACAGTGAAGCGGTGAGCGGGTCCCGTCGCCGTCGGTCGTCCCCGGTCACGGGCCGATCGACGGCTACCTCGGAGTTCGGCGGAAACGATCGGTAGCAAGCTCGGGGCGGGTGGGTCATGGCGGACGAAGAGAAGCTCCTCGAACACCTGAAGTGGGTGACCACCGAGCTCCGCCAGGCGCACCGGCGGCTGCGCGAACTGGAGGAGCCGGAACCGATCGCGCTGGTCGCCATGGCCTGCCGGTTCCCCGGGGGCGTCAGCTCGCCCGAGGAGCTGTGGGACCTGGTCGCCACCGGCACCGACGCCACCGGCACGTTCCCCACCGACCGGGGCTGGGACCTCGCCCGGCTCTACGACCCGGACCCCGACCACCCCGGCACCTCCTACAGCGACCGGGGTGGCTTCCTCGCCGACGCCGGCGACTTCGACCCGACCCTCTTCGGCGTCAGCCCCCGCGAGGCCCTGGCCATGGACCCCCAGCAGCGGCTGCTGCTGGAGGCCACCTGGGAGGTGTTCGAACGGGCCGGCATCGACGCCGGCACGCTGCGCGGCAGCCGTACCGGGGTGTTCGTGGGCACCGCCGGGCAGGACTACGCCTCCGTGCTCCGCCGCCTGCCCGAGGGCGCCGAAGGGTACGTGCTGACCGGCACCGCCGCCAGCGTCATCTCCGGCCGGGTCGCCTACACCTTCGGCCTGGAGGGCCCGGCCGTCACCATTGACACCGCCTGCTCGTCGTCGCTGGTCGCCCTGCACCTGGCCGCCCAGGCGCTGCGCGACGGCGAGTGCACCCTGGCCGTGGCCGGTGGGGTCAGCGTGATGGCCACCCCGGGCGGCTTCATCGAGTTCTCCCGCCAGCGCGGCCTGGCCGCCGACGGCCGCTGCAAGGCGTTCTCCGCCGCCGCCGACGGCACCGGCTGGGCCGAGGGCGTCGGCCTGGTGCTGGTCGAGCGGCTGTCCGACGCCCGCCGCAACGGCCACCCCGTCCTCGCGGTGATCCGCGGCAGCGCGGTCAACCAGGACGGCGCGAGCAGCGGACTGACCGCCCCCAACGGCCCCGCCCAGCAGCGGGTCATCCAGCAGGCCCTCGACAACGCCCGGCTCGGCCCCGCCGACGTCGACGCGGTGGAGGCGCACGGCACCGGCACCCGGCTGGGCGACCCGATCGAAGCCCAGGCGCTCCTGGCCACGTACGGCAGGGACCGCCCGGCGGACCGGCCGCTCTGGCTGGGCTCGCTGAAGTCGAACCTCGGTCACACCCAGGCCGCCGCCGGCGTCGGCGGGGTGATCAAGATGGTGCTGGCCCTGCGGCACGGGCTGCTCCCGGCCACCCTGCACGCCGACGAGCCGTCCCCCCACGTCGACTGGTCGACCGGCGCGGTCGCGCTGCTCACCGAGGCCCGGCCGTGGGCCGAGGAGCCCGGGCGGGTCCGCCGCGCCGCCGTGTCGTCGTTCGGCATGAGCGGCACCAACGCCCACCTCATCCTCGAACAGGCCCCGCCCGCCGAGCCCGCCCCCGCCGCGCCGTCCGGAGTGGACCGGCCGGTCCTGCCGGTGCTGCTCTCCGCCGCCCACCCCGCCGCGCTCGCCGCGCAGGCCGGCCGCTGGGCCGCGTGGCTGGCGGCCGGCACCGCGCCGAGACCGCTCGACGTGGCGTTCGCGTCCGCGACCTCGCGGGCCGCTCTGGACCACCGGGCCGTGGTGGCCGCCACCGGCCGGGACGGCCTTCTCGCCGCGCTGCGGGCGCTGGCCGCGGGGCGGCCGTCCGGTGCGGTGGTCGCCGGGCAGGCGACCGACCGCGGCCCGCTCGCGGTGCTCTTCTCCGGCCAGGGCGCGCAGCGCGCCGGGATGGGCCGGGAACTGTACGAGGCGTTCCCCGTCTTCGCCGCCGCCCTGGACGAGGCGTGCGGGCACCTGGACCGGATGTTGCCGCAACCGTTGCGGCCGGTGCTGTTCGAGGACGCCTCTGGCCTGGTGGACCGGACGGTGTTCACCCAGGCGGGCCTGTTCGCGGTCGAGGTGGCGCTGTTCCGCCTGGTCGAGTCGTTCGGCGTGGCGCCGGACTTCGTCGGCGGGCACTCGATCGGGGAGGTCACGGCCGCGCACGTGGCCGGCGTGCTGTCACTGGAGCACGCGTGCGCCCTGATCGCCGCGCGCGGCCAGCTGATGCAGGCCCTGCCGGCCGGCGGCGGGATGCTCGCCGTGAACGCGCCCGAGGCGGAGGTGCGGGCCGTCCTGGACGGGCCGGCCCCCGGCGGTTCCACGGCTGCCGGCGAGCCGGCGGTCTCCGGCGACCGGTCGGCCTCCGCCGGTCGTACGGACCGGTTGGGGATCGCGGCGGTGAACGGCCCGGCCGCCGTGGTCGTGTCCGGCGCCGTCGACGCGCTCGACGAGATGGAACGGTACTGGCGGGACCGCGGCGTGCGGGTACGCCGGCTACCGGTGTCGCACGCGTTCCACAGCCCCCTGATGGAGCCGATGCTGGACCGGTTCCGCACCGTGCTGGAGAAGCTGACCTTCCGCGCGCCGTCGCTGCCGCTGGTGTCGAACCTGACCGGTGCCCTCGCCGACCCCGACGAGGTGCGCACCCCCGACTACTGGGTGCGGCACGTCCGCGCGGAGGTCCGCTACGCCGACGGCGTCACGGCCCTGCGCGAGGCCGGGGTGGACACGTTCCTGGAGGTCGGCCCGCAGAGCGTCCTGACCGCGCTGACCGCCGACGTCCTCGGCGACGACGAGGACGTCCGCGCCGTCGCCGTCCAGCGCAAGGACCGGACCGAGACCGAGGCCCTGCTGACGGCCCTGGGCGACCTGCACGTGCACGGCGTTCCGGTCACCTGGGAGTCCTGGTTCACGGGCACCGGCGCGCACCGGGCCGACCTGCCCACCTACGCCTTCCAGCGGGAGCGGTTCTGGCCGGACGCCGCCGCCTGGCAGGCCGGCGACGTGTCCGGCGCGGGACTCGGCGTGGCCGGGCACCCGCTGCTCGGCGCGGCCGTCCGGCTCGCCGGGGACGACGAGGTGGTGCTCACCGGACGGCTGTCGGTGTCGTCCCACCCCTGGCTGGCCGACCACGTGGTCGCCGGCGCCGTGGTGGTCCCCGGCACCGCGCTGGTCGAACTGGTCGTCCGGGCCGGCGACGAGGCCGGCGCTTCCCGCATCCGGGAGCTGACCGTCGCCACCCCGCTCACCCTCCCGGCGTCCGACGCCGTACGGGTGCAGGTGCGGGTCGGCGCCGCCGACGACGAGGGCGCCCGCCCGGTGACCGTGCACGCCCAGCCGGACGACGACCCGGATGCCGAGTGGGTCCGGCACGCCGAGGGTGTGCTGGAACCGGCGTCGGCGCCGGAGCCGGCCGCCGAGGCATGGCCCCCCGCCGGAGCATCCGAGGTGGACCTGACCGGCTGGTATCCGGCGTTCGCCGAGCACGGCCTGACGTACGGGCCGGTGTTCCAGGGGCTTCGGCGGGTGTGGACCGGCTCGGACGAGGCGTACGCCGAGGTGGTGCTCCCCGCTGGGGCCGACCCGACGGGTTTCGGTGTGCACCCGGCGCTGCTCGACGCGGCCCTGCACCCGATCGGGCTGCTCGACGCGGGAACCGGCGGCGGCCCCCGGGTGCCGTTCGCGTTCGAGGGCGTGCAGCTGCACGCCGCCGGCGCCCGGGTGCTGCGGGTCCGGCTGCGCCGCTCCGGCACCTCGGTACGCCTCGTCGCGGTGGACGAGAGCGGCGCGCCCGTGGTGTCGGTCGACTCCCTCGTCCTGCGTGAGCTCGGCACGACCGCCCCGCCGAGCGCCGCCGACCGCTCGCTCTACGCGGAGATGTGGCCCGTCGAGGACGTCAGCGCCGCCGAGGCGCTGACCTGGGCGGTGCTGACCCCCGGGTTCGGCGGCGCCGGGTGGCCGGCCGAGGGACGCCCGGCCGACACGGGCGACGATGGTCCGGCGGACCGGACGGTGTTGCCGGACGCCGGCATCGCCTACCCGGACGTGGCCGCGCTCGCCGCTGCCGTCTCGGCCGGCGTGCCGGCACCGGACGCGGTGCTGCTGTCGGTCATCGGGCCGCACGGGGCGGACGGGGGCCGGCCCGAGCGGGTGCGGTCGGTGACGGCCGAGGTGCTGGCCGTCGTGCAGGCGTGGCTGGCCGCCGAAGCCCTCGCGGACACGCGGCTCGTGGTGGTCACGCGGGACGCGGTGGCGGCGCGGGACGAGGACCGGATCGGTGACCTTGCCGGTGCGGCGGTGTGGGGGCTGCTGCGGTCGGCGCAGTCGGAGCACCCGGACCGGATCGTGCTGGCCGACCTGGACGACACCCCGGACGCCGACGTGCTGGCCGTGCTGGCCGGGGTCGCCGCCGACCCGGCCCCGACCGGCGGGCAGGTGGCGCTGCGCGACGGGCAGGTGCGCGTACCCCGGTTGACCCGCCTGCCCGACGACGAGCTCGCGCCGCCGGCGGCGGGCCTCTGGCACCTGGCTCCGGTGGCCCCCGGGACGCTGGACGGCGTCGCGCTGGTGCCGGCCCCCACCACCGAGCTGGCCGCCGGCCAGGTCCGCGTCGCCGTGCGCGCCACCGGCGTGAACTTCCGCGACGTGCTCGTCGCACTCGGCATGTACCCGGACCCGGCGGCCCGGATGGGCAGCGAGGGCGCCGGAGTCGTGCTGGAGGTCGGCCCCGGCGTCGACGACCTCGGCCCCGGCGACCGCGTCCTGGGCATGTTCGAACCCGGCTTCGGACCCCAGGTCGTCGCGGCACGCGAGCGGGTGGCACGCATCCCCGCCGGCTGGACGTTCACCGAGGCAGCGTCCGTCCCGCTGGTCTTCCTGACCGCCTACTACGCGTTGCGTGACCTGGCCGGGTTGCGGGCGGGTGAGTCGGTGCTGATCCACTCGGGTGCGGGTGGGGTCGGCATGGCGGCGATCCAGCTCGCTCATCACCTCGGCGCGACGGTCTATGCGACGGCGAGCCCGGGCAAGTGGGGCACGCTGCGGGCGCTGGGGGTGGCCGAGGAGCGGATCGCGTCGTCGCGGACCACCGAGTTCGAGGATGCGTTCCAGGTCGCGAGTGACGGTGCCGGTGTGGACGTGGTGCTCGACGCGCTGGCGGGGGAGTTCGTGGACGCGTCGCTGCGGCTGCTGCCGCGCGGCGGCCGTTTCGTGGAGATGGGCAAGACCGACCTGCGCGACCCGGAGCAGGTCGCCGCGCAGCACCCGGGCGTGGTCTACCGGTCGTTCGACCTGAACGACGCGGGCGGGGCACGGATCGGGGAGATGCTCACCGAGCTGCTCGACCTGTTCGAGCGGGGTGTGCTCACGCCGCTGCCGACGCGGGTGTGGGACGTGCGGCAGGCCCGGCAGGCGTTGCGGCACATCAGCCAGGCCCGCCACGTCGGCAAGGTCGTCCTGTCGGTGCCAATTCCGGCCGACCCGGGCGGCACCACCCTGATCACCGGCGCGTCGGGCACGCTCGCCGGGCTCGTCGCCCGCCACCTCGTGGCCACCGGGCAGGCCCGGCACCT
>NZ_JBEXLM010000069.1:0-7659 GCF_040609975.1 Micromonospora sp. NPDC004551
GGCCGACCGCGACGCCGTCGCCGCCCTGGTCGACGGGCTGCGCCGCGACGGCGAGACGGTGCCGGCCGTCGTGCACGCCGCCGGTGTCGGCCGCCTCAACCCGGTCGCCGTGGTCACCACCGACGAACTCGCCGAGGTGGTCTCCGGCAAGACCGCCGGCGCCCGCCACCTCGACGAGCTGCTCGACCCCGACGACCTGGAGCTGGTCGTCTACTTCTCCTCCATCGCCGCCGCCTGGGGGGTCGGCGACCACGGCGCGTACGCGGCGGGCAACGCCTTCCTCGACGCCTGGGCGCAGTCCCGGCCCGCCGGGCGCGCCCGGGTGGTGTCGGTCAACTGGGGACCGTGGGCCGGCGGCGGCATGGTCAGCGACGAGCACGCGGCGGCGATGAGCCGGCGCGGGGTCACGCTGCTGGACCGGGAACCGGCGATGGCCGCACTGCGCGCCGCGATCCAGGGCGACGGCGCGGTGCTCACCGTCGCCGACGTCGACTGGGCGCGCTTCGCCCCCGTCTTCGCCGCCGCCCGGCCCCGGCCGCTGATCAGCGACCTTCCCGAGGTGACGGCGCTGCCCAGCGGGCCGGACCCGGCCCACGAGGGCGGCGCGGAGGTCCTCGCCGGGCTGCGCAAGCGGCTCGCCGACCTCACCACCGGCGAGCAGAACCGGCTGCTGGTCGAGCTGATCCGCACCGCCGCCGCCGAGGTGATCGGCCACGACGGCCCGTACGCCCTGGAGGCCGACCGGCCGTTCCGGGACCTCGGCTTCGACTCGCTGACCGCGGTGGAACTGCGTGGCCGGCTGGCCCGCCTCACCGGCCTCGACCCGGCCAGCTCGGTGGTGTTCGACTACCCGACACCGCAGGCCCTCGCCGAGCACCTGCGCGCCCAGCTCGTCGACGAGGCGTCGGTGGCGGCGCTGCCGACCGTCGAGGAACTCGACCGGCTGGAGGACGCCCTGGCCGTCCGGGAACGGGACGACATCGGTCGGGTGCGGATCACGCTGCGGCTGCACCGCCTGCTGGAACGCCTCGGCGCCGAGGACCGGCCCGCCGGGGTCGCCGACGTGACCGACCGGTTGCAGCTGGCCAGCAACCAGGAGCTTTTCGATCTTGTGGACAGGGACCTCGGGCTCTCCTGAGCCGCGCGTCGGGTACCGGTGGAGAACGAGGGAGCGGGATCAACCATGGCGAACGAACCAGTCGGGAACGAGGGAGCGAAACCAACCATGGGGGACGAGGAGCGGCTCCGGGAATACCTGACGCGGGTCATCGCCGAACTCCAGCAGACCCGCCAGCGGCTGCGCGAGGTCACCGCCGAGGAGTCCGAGCCGGTGGCCATCGTGGCGATGAGCTGCCGTTACCCCGGCGGCATCACCTCGCCCGAGGAGCTGTGGCGGTTCGTCTCGGCGGGCGGGGACGCGATCGGCGACTTCCCGGCCGACCGTGGCTGGGACCTCGACCGGTTGCAGCACCCCGACCCGGACAACCCCGGCACCTCGTACACGGCCTCCGGTGGCTTCCTGCCCGACGCCGGGCACTTCGACGCGGCCCTGTTCGGCATCTCGCCGCGCGAGGCGGTCGCCATGGACCCGCAGCAGCGGCTGCTGCTGGAGGTCACCTGGGAGGTGTTCGAGCGGGCCGGTTTCGCCCCGCTGTCGCTGCGCGGCAGCCGCACCGGCGTGTTCATGGGCACGTCCGGCCAGGACTACGCCGCGGTGCTGCACCGTGCCCCCGGGGTGGAGGGCTACGTCCTCACCGGCACCGCCGCCAGCGTGGTCTCCGGCCGGCTCGCGTACACGTTCGGGCTGGAGGGACCCACGGTCACCGTGGACACCGCCTGCTCGTCGTCCTCCGTCGCCGTCCACCTCGCCTGCCAGGCGCTGCGCGAACGCGAGTGCGGCCTGGCCCTCGCCGGTGGCGCCACCGTGATGGCCACCCCGGGCCCGTTCGTCGAGTTCTCCCGGCAGCGCGGCCTGGCCACCGACGGGCGGTGCAAGTCGTTCGCCGCCGCCGCCGACGGCACCGGCTGGTCCGAGGGCGTCGGCGTGCTGCTGCTGGAGCGGCTCTCCGACGCCCGCCGCAACGGCCACCCGGTGCTCGGGATCATCCGCAGCTCGGCGGTCAACCAGGACGGCGCGAGCAACGGCCTCACCGCCCCCAACGGGCCCTCCCAGCAGCGGGTCATCCGCCAGGCCCTCGCCGGCGCGAAACTCACCCCCGACCTGGTCGACGTGGTGGAGGCGCACGGCACCGGCACCACCCTGGGCGACCCCATCGAGGCGCAGGCCCTGCTGGCCACGTACGGGCAGGACCGGGGTGACGGCGCGCCGCTGCTGCTCGGGTCGATCAAGTCGAACATCGGGCACACCCAGGCCGCCGCCGGCATCGCCGGAATCATCAAGATGGTCCAGGCCATGCGGCACGGCGTCGTCCCCGCCACCCTGCACGTCGACCGGCCCACCCCGCACGTCGACTGGACCGCCGGCGCGGTCACCCTGGTCACCGAACCGACGCCGTGGCCGGCCGTGGACCGGCCCCGGCGGGCCGCCGTCTCCTCGTTCGGGATGAGCGGCACCAACACACATCTCATCCTCGAACAGCCCGAGGAGGCCGCCGCCCCGGCCGAGCCGGCGGAGCTGCCGGCGCCCGCGCCGGTCCTGCTCACCGGTCGTACCCACACCGCGCTGCGCCAGCAGGCCGAGCGCTGGTCCCGCCACGTCGCGGGCGACGCCGGCCTCGGCCCGGCCGACGTCGCCTGGACCTCGGCGGTCTCCCGGTCGCCGCTGGAACACCGTGCCGTGGTGTTCGCCGCCGACCGGAACGAACTGACCGGCGCGCTCGACGCGCTGGCCGACGGACGTACCGCACCACAGGTCGTCACGGGCACGGCCGGCGCGCCGGGTGAGGTGGTCTTCGTCTTCCCGGGCCAGGGCTCCCAGTGGGCCGGTATGGCCGCCGGCCTCCTGGACACGGCTCCGGTGTTCGCGGAGACGTTCGCGGCGTGTGCGGAGGCGTTGCGTCCGTTCGTGGACTGGTCGCTGCTGGATGTGGTGCGGGGTGCGGCGGCTGCGCCGTCGTTGGAGCGGGTCGACGTGGTGCAGCCGGCGCTGTTCGCGGTCGGTGTGTCGCTTGCCGCGTTGTGGCGTTCCTACGGTGTGCATCCGAGCGTCGTGGTCGGGCATTCGCAGGGTGAGATCGCGGCCGCCCATGTGGCCGGGGCGCTGTCGTTGGATGACGCTGCGGCCGTGGTGGCCCTGCGCAGCCGGGTCATCGCCGGTATCGCCGGTGACGGCGGCATGGTGTCGGTGGCCACCACCGCCGAAGAGGCCACCGCCACCATCCAGCGGTGGGACGGGCGGGTCGCCCTCGCGGCCGTGAACGGCCCCACCTCCGTGGTGGTGTCGGGTGATGCCGCCGCCTTGGACGAGCTGGTCGCCCATTACGAGGGTCGTGACGTCCGGGTGCGTCGCGTGCCGGTGGACTATGCGTCGCATTCGGCGCACGTCGAGCCGTTGCGGGAGCAGCTCCTGGAGCTGCTGGCCGGGCTGCAGCCGCGTAGTGGGGAGGTCCGGTTCCGGTCCACGGTGGAGGGCGACTGGGTCGACACGGCCGGCCTGGACGCCGATTACTGGTACCGGAACCTGCGGCAGACCGTGCGCTTCGACGAGGCTGTGCGTGACCTGGTGGCGGCCGGCTGTCACACGTTCGTGGAGGTCAGTGCCCATCCGGTGCTCACCATGGCGGTGCAGGAGAGCGTCGAGGCGGCCGCCGCCGACCCGGCCGCGGTCACCGTGACCGGCACCCTGCGCCGCGACGAGGGCGGCCTCGACCGGTTCCACCGGTCCCTCGCCGCGATCTGGACCGGAGGCACGCCGGTCGACTGGCGGCCCGCCTTCGCCGGCCACCCCGGACGCCCCGTCGACCTGCCCACCTACCCGTTCCAGCGGCAGCACTACTGGGTGCCGGCCGAGACGCCCGACGCCCCGCCCACCGCCGCCGGCCTGCTCGACCACCGGTTCTGGGACGCCGTCGACCGCGCCGACCTGGACGCCCTGCGCGCCACCCTCGCCGTCGACGACGCCGAGGCCACCGAGTCGCTGCGTACCCTCCTGCCCGTCCTCGCCGGCTGGCGCCGCCAGCGGCAGGAACACTCCCTCCTCGACGGCTGGCGGTACCGGGCCGACTGGCAGGTGACACCCGAACCCACCGCCGCCCGCCTCGACGGCACCTGGCTGCTGGCCCTGCCCACCGGGCTCGACGACGACCCGGTGGTACGTGCCGTCCGGACCGCGCTGACCGACGCGGGCGCCGACGTGCTGCCGCTGGCCGTCGAACCCGACGCCGACCGGGCCCGGCTCGCCGCCGACCTGGCCGGCGCCCAGCTCACCGGCGTGGTGTCCCTGCTCGCCGGGGAGCCGGCGGCCGGCGAGGCTGCCGTCCTGCCCGGCCTGGCCACCACCCTCGCGCTGACGCAGGCACTCGGCGACGCCGAAATCGACGCGCCGCTGTGGCTCGTCACCCGGGGCGCGGTCAGCGCCGCCGCGTACGACCGGCTCGCCGACCCCGGCCAGGGCGCGCTGTGGGGCCTCGGCCGGGTGATCAGCGTGGAGGCCCCGCACCGATGGGGCGGCCTCGTCGACCTGCCGGCCGACCTCGACGGCCGTACCGCCGGCCGGCTCGCCGCGATCCTCGCCGGCACCACCGGAGAGGACCAGCTCGCCATCCGCGCCCCCGGCGTCTTCGTCCGCCGCCTGGTCCGCGCCGAGGTCGGCGACCGCCCCGCGGTGCGGCGCTTCACCACCGCCGGAACCGCGCTGGTCACCGGCGGCACCGGCGGCCTCGGCGCCCGCGCCGCCCGCTGGCTCGCCACGGCCGGCGCCGAACACCTCGTGCTGGTCAGCCGGCGCGGCCCCGACGCGCCCGGCGCCGCCGAGCTGGCGGCCGAACTCCACGACCTCGGCACCCGGGTCACCGTCGCCGCCTGCGACATCGCCGACCGGGCCGCCGTCGCCGCCCTGCTCGACCGGATCCAGGCCGACGGCCCGCCGGTACGCACCGTCGTGCACACCGCCGGCCTCGCCCAGACCACCCCGCTCATGGCGGTCACCCCCGCCGAGCTGGCCGAGGTGACCGCCGGCAAGACCGTCGGCGCCGCACACCTGCACGACCTCCTCGCCGGCCAGGAACTCGACGCGTTCGTCGTCTACTCGTCCATCGCCGCCACCTGGGGCAGCGCCGGCCAGGCCGGGTACGCCGCCGGCAACGCGTACCTCGACGCGCTCGTGCAGCAGCGGCGCGCCGACGGGCTGGCCGGTACCGCCATCGCCTGGGGCTCCTGGGGCGAGGGCGGCATGCACACGGCCGACGCCGACCGGCAGCTGCGCCACCGGGGCGTGCCGCCGATGGACCCCGCCGTCGCGATGACCGCCCTCCAGCAGGCCCTGGATCACGACGACGCCACCCTCACGGTCGTCGACGTCGACTGGTCCCGATTCGCCCCCGCGTACGCCTCCGCCCGGCGCCGGCCGCTGCTGGAGGGCGTACCGGAGGCCAAGGCCGCCCTCGACGGCGGGGCGCCGCTCGACGACGGCGACGACGGCCCGGCGGCGCTGCTGCGCGCCCGCCTCGCCGGGCTGACCCCGGCGAGGCGGGAGGAGACCCTTGCCGACCTGGTCCGGGAACTCGCCGCCGACGTGCTCGGCCACGACGACGCCACGGCGATCCCGGCCACCACCGCGTTCCGGGACCTCGGTTTCGACTCGCTGACCGCGGTCGAGCTGCGCAACCGGCTGGTCGCGGCCACCGGGCAACCACTGCCCACCACCCTGGTCTTCGACCACCCCAACCCGGTGGTGCTGGCCCGCTTCCTGCTCGCCGGGCTGCACGGCGCCACCGGAGGGCCGGCCGAGACCGCCGTCGCGTCCGCCCCGCGCGACGACGAGCCGGTGGCCATCGTGGCGATGGCCTGCCGCTTCCCCGGCGGCGTCACCGACCCCGAGGGGCTGTGGCGGCTCGTCGCCGACGGGGTGGACGCCCTCGGCGACTTCCCCACCGACCGCGGCTGGGACCTCGACCGCCTCATCGACCCCGACCGGAACACGCCCGGCACCACGTACGCGGACCGGGGCGCCTTCGTGCACGACGCCGCGGACTTCGACGCGGGCTTCTTCGGCATCTCGCCCCGGGAGGCGGCCGCCACGGACCCGCAGCAGCGGCTGCTGCTGGAGGCGTCGTGGGAGGCGATCGAGCGGGCAGGGGTTGTCCCGGAGTCGTTGCGGGGTTCGCGAACAGGGGTGTTCGCGGGCACGAACGGCCAGGACTATAGGGCCCTGTTGCTGGTCGCGCCCGACGAGGCGGACGGCTTCGGGGGGACCGGCAACGCGGCGAGCGTGGTCTCGGGTCGGGTGTCGTACGCGTTGGGGCTGGAGGGGCCTGCGGTGTCGGTGGACACGGGATGCTCCTCGTCCCTCGTCGCGGTGCACCTGGCCGTGCAGGCCCTGCGGCGGGGCGAGTGTGACCTCGCCCTGGCCGGCGGCGTGACGGTGATGGCGACGCCCGGCCTGTTCGTGGAGTTCTCCCGGCAGAGCGGGCTGGCGGCGGACGGGCGGTGCAAGGCGTTCGCGGCGGCGGCCGACGGCACCGGCTGGGGCGAAGGCGTCGGGGTGCTGCTCGTGGAGCGGCTGTCCGACGCGCGGCGCAACGGCCACCGGGTGCTCGCGGTGATCCGCGGTTCGGCGGTGAACCAGGACGGTGCGTCGAACGGGTTGACCGCGCCGAACGGGCCGTCGCAGCAGCGGGTGATCCGGCAGGCCCTCGCCGACGCCGGCCTGTCCACGGCGGACGTGGACGTGGTGGAGGCGCACGGCACCGGCACCACGCTCGGGGATCCGATCGAGGCGCAGGCGGTGCTGGCCACGTACGGGCAGGACCGGACCGAACCGCTGCTCCTCGGCTCGATCAAGTCCAACATCGCGCACACCCAGGCCGCCGCCGGCGTCGCCGGGATCATCAAGATGGTGCAGGCCATGCGGCACGGAACGGTGCCGGCCACCCTGCACGTCGACGAGCCGTCCCCGCACGTCGACTGGTCGGCGGGCGCCGTGGAACTGGTGACGGAGGCCCGGCCCTGGCCGGAGACGGGACGGGCCCGGCGGGCCGGCGTCTCCTCCTTCGGCATCTCCGGCACCAACGCCCACCTCGTCATCGAGTACGCCGGCGAGGACGGCACACCGGCGCCGGTGGCCACCGGTCCGGGGCTGGTCGAGTCGGACGTCGTGGTGTGGCCGGTGTCGGCGCGGTCGAAGGCGGCCCTGCCCGGCCAGGCGGCGCGCCTGGCACGGCACCTTCGCGAGCACGAAGGGCTGGACCCGGCGGTGGTGGCCTGGTCGCTGGCCACGACGCGATCGACGTTCGACCACCGGGCCGCGGTGGTCGGGGCCGACCCGGCGGAGCTGCTGGCCGGCCTTGATGCGCTCGCGTCGGGTATGCCGGCCGGGAACGTGGTGGCGGGTTCGGCAGTCGGTCACGGGCCGGGTGCGGTGTTCGTGTTTCCGGGTCAGGGTGGCCAGTCGGTGCGGATGGCGGCGGGTCTGGTCGGGCGGTGCCCGGTGTTCGACGCGCGGCTGGCCGAGTGTCAGCGGGCGTTCGCCCCGTTCCTGGA
>NZ_JBEXLM010000071.1:0-5506 GCF_040609975.1 Micromonospora sp. NPDC004551
CCAACCCGACACGATCGCGGTCACCACCGCCCTCGCCAGGCTGCACGTCACCGGCACACCCGTCGACTGGACCGCCTGGTTCACCACCACCGGCCGGCAACCGCGCACCGTCGACCTGCCCACCTACGCCTTCCACCACCGGCGCTACTGGCTCGACGCCCGCCCCGCCGGCACCGACGCCGCCGGACTGGGCATCCGCGACGCCGGCCACCCCCTGCTCGACGCCGAACTCGTCACCGCCGCCGACGACGTCCGCGTCCACGGCGGCCGGCTCTCCGTGCGGACCCAGCCCTGGCTCGCCGACCACGTCGTCCGCGGCCGGGTCGTCGTGCCCGGCACCGCGCTCGTGGAACTGGCGCTGCACGCCGGCGCGCGGGCCGGCTGCGACGCCCTGGCGGAGCTCACCCTTGCCGCGCCGCTCGTCCTGCCCGACACCGGCGCCCGCACCCTGCAGCTCCAGCTCGCCGCCCCCGACGAGCGGAGCCACCGGCGGGTCACCATCCACTCCCGGCCCGCCGACGACCCGCACGCCGACTGGACCCGCCACGCCGACGGGACACTCGCCCCCGGCGGCGCCGAACCGGCCGAGCCGCTCACCGAGTGGCCGCCGCCCGGCGCCACCGCCGTGCCCGTCGACCCGGTCTACGCCCGCCTCCACCGGCTCGGCGTCGACCACGGACCCACCTTCCGCGGGCTGCGCGCCGCCTGGCGTACCCCGGAGGAGGTCTTCGCGGAGGTGGAACTGCCCGACGGCGCCGCCACCGCCGGCTACGCGCTGCACCCGGCGCTGCTCGACGCCGCCCTGCACCTCGTCGGCCTCACCGACGACCCGGCCGACGACGACGCCGGCGCCCGCCTGCCCTGGGCCTGGACGGGCGTCACCCTCGCCGCCGAGGGCGCCACCCATCTCCGGGTACGCCTCACCCGCAACGGCCCGGCCGCCACGCTCACCCTCGCCGACGCCACGGGAGCGCCCGTCGCCCGGATCGACTCGCTGGTCTCTCGACCCCTCGGCGCCGACCAGCTCGACGCCGGCCCCGCCGAGCTGCCCCTGTTCGACCTGCGCTGGACCCCGCTGGCGCTGCCGCCCCGACCGGCACCCGGGATCGTGCCGCTCGACCCGGCCGGCGGGCTCGCCTCGCTCGCCGACGACCCCGACGCCCGTCTGGTGCTGCTGCCCGCCGGTGAGCCCGCGCCGGACGACCCGCTCGCCGGCACCCGCGCGCGGCTCGCCGACACCCTCGCTGTGGTGCGGGACTGGCTGGCCGACGACCGGTTCGCCGGCCGACGACTCGTGGTGCTCACCCGCGGCGCGGTCCCCGCCGACGCGGACGTCACCGACCTGGCCGGAGCCGCCGTGTGGGGCCTGGTCCGCACGGCGCAACTCGAGAACCCCGACCGGTTCGTCCTCGCCGACCTCGGCGGCGAACCCGACGCCGAGCTGCTCGGCCGCGCCCTCGCCGCCGGCGAACCCCAGGTAGCGCTGCGCGACGGCCGGCTGCTCGTGCCGCGCCTCGCCCCGGCCGAGCCCGACCCGACCGGCGCGGTCGACCTGGTGCCCGACGGCACCGTGCTGGTCACCGGCGCCACCGGCACCCTCGGCGGTCTCGTCGCCCGGCATCTCGTCAACGCGCACAAGGTCCGGCACCTGCTGCTCGTCGGCCGGCGCGGCGCCGACGCGCCCGGTGCGGCCGACCTCCTCGCCGACCTCACCCGCCTCGGCGCGCAGGCCCGCTTCGCCGCCTGCGACGTGGCCGACCGCGACCAGGTCGCCGCGCTGCTCGCCGACGTGCCCGCCGAGCACCCGCTCACCGGCGTGGTGCACGCGGCCGGCGTGCTCGACGACGCGGTGGTCACCGCGCTCACCCCGGAGCGGACCGCCGCCGTGCTGCGCCCCAAGGCCGAGGCCGCCTGGCACCTGCACGACCTCACCCGCCACCTCGACCTGCCGATGTTCGTGCTCTTCTCCTCGATCGCCGGTCCGCTCGGCGCCCCCGGGCAGGGCAACTACGCGGCGGCCAACGCGTTCCTCGACGGCCTCGCCCACCACCGGCGAGCCGCCGGGCTCGCCGCCACCTCGCTCGCCTGGGGACCCTGGGCCGAACGCAGCGGGATGACCCGCGACCTCGGCGCCACCGGCCGGGAACGCCTCGCCCGCCAGGGCGTCGTGCCGCTCGCCACCGACCGGGCGCTCGCCCTCTTCGACGCCAGCCGGCGGTGCCGGCAGCCGCTGCTGCTCCCCCTCCACCTCGACCTGGCCGCGCTACGTGCCGGCGCCGACCGCGACCACCTGCCGGCGCCGCTGCGCGGCCTCGCCGGCGGGCCCGCGCGACGCGCGGCCGCCCCGGCCGCAGGACTCCGCGACCGGCTCGCCGCGGCCCCCGCCGAGGACCGGCGCCGCCTGGTCGAGGAACTGGTCGCCGGCCAGGTCGCCGAGGTGCTCGGGTACGCCTCGGCGGCCGCCGTCGGCGCCGACCGGTCCTTCACCGAACTCGGCTTCGACTCGCTCACCGCCGTCGACCTGCGCAACCGGCTCACCAGCCGGACCGGCCTGTCCCTGCCGGCGACCCTGGTCTTCGACCACCCCACCCCGGCCGCGCTCACCGGGCACCTGCTGGCGCAGCTCGGACCCGGCCCGGCCGCCGCGCCCACCCTCCTCGACGAACTGGCCCGCCTCGAAGCGGCGTTCGCGGCCACCCCGCCGGAGAGCCTTGCCGAGCTGGCGGCCGACGAGGAGACCCGGTCCACCGTCGCTGCCCGGCTGCGCGCCCTGCTCACCCGCTGGGACGGCGACGGGGCGGTCACGGCCACCCTCGACGACGCCAGCGACGACGAACTCTTCGACTTCATCGACAGCCGCTTCGGCCGGTCCTGACCCCCGCGACAGGTGAATCCCCGATGGCGAACGAAGCCAAGCTCCGTGAGTACCTCAAGCGCGTCACCGCCGACCTCCACGAGACCAGCGAACGGCTCAGGGCCGTCGACGCGAAGACCCACGAGCCGGTCGCCATCGTCGGGATGAGCTGCCGCTACCCGGGCGGGGTCCGCTCACCCGGGCAGCTGTGGGACCTGGTGGCCGCCGCCGGTGACGGCGTCACCGGGTTCCCCGTCGACCGGGGCTGGGACACCGACCGGGCGTACGACCCGACGGGGGAGCGGCGCGGCAGCACGTACGCCCGGGAAGGTGGGTTCCTGCACGACGCCGGGAACTTCGACCCGGAACTGTTCAAGATCTCCCCGTACGAGGCGCTGGCCATGGACCCCCAGCAGCGGCTCATGCTGGAGGCGTCCTGGGAGGCGATCGAGGACGCCCGCATCGACCCGCTCTCCCTGCGCGGCAACCGGGTCGGCGTCTTCGCCGGCATGATGTACCACAACTACGCCGCCGGGCTCGGCGAGATCCCGGAGACCCTCGACGGTTTCATCGGCGGCGGCACCGCCAGCAGCGTGCTGTCCGGCCGGGTCGCCTACACCTTCGGCTTCGAGGGCCCGGCCCTCACCCTCGACACCGCCTGCTCGTCGTCGCTGGTCGCGCTGCACCTGGCCGTGCAGTCGCTGCGCTCCGGCGAGTGCACCCTGGCCCTGGCCGGCGGCGTCACCGTGATGACCACCCTGGAGACGTTCGTCGACTTCAGCCGGCAGCGCGGCCTCGCGCCCGACGGGCGGTGCAAGTCGTTCGCCGAGGGCGCCGACGGGACCGGCTGGTCCGAGGGCGTCGGCGTGCTGCTCCTGGAACGCCTCTCCGACGCACGCAGGCTCGGACACCGCGTTCTCGCCGTGGTGCGCGGTTCGGCGGTGAATCAGGATGGGGCGTCGAACGGGTTGACGGCGCCGAACGGTCCGGCGCAGCAGCGGGTGATCCGGTCGGCGTTGTCGTCGGCGCGGTTGTCCGCTGCCGAGGTGGATGTGGTGGAGGCGCATGGCACCGGTACGACGTTGGGTGATCCGATCGAGGCGCAGGCGTTGCTGGCCACGTATGGGCAGGGGCGCGGTGGGCAGGAACCTCTGCTGCTGGGTTCGGTGAAGTCGAACCTCGGGCACACGCAGGCTGCGGCGGGCGTGGCCGGTGTGATCAAGATGGTGCTGGCGATGGGGCACGGGATCGTGCCGGCGTCGTTGCACGTGGATGCGCCGTCGTCGAAGGTGGACTGGTCCTCGGGCGCGGTCCGTCTGGTGACTGAGAGCCGGGAGTGGCCGGTGGTGGCCCGGCCGCGTCGGGCGGCGGTGTCGTCGTTCGGCATCTCCGGCACCAATGCCCACGTGATCCTCGAAGCGCCGGAACCCGAACCGGTCGACGGCGAGGCGACCACACCGGTGGACCGGGGCAGCGCGGCGTCGCCGGGCGGGGAGGTGGCGCGGCCGGGGATCGGCGGCGCGGTGCGGTCGGCGTCGAGTGGCGAGGGGGTCGGAGCGGCGGCCGGCGCCTCGGACGTTGCGGTCGGCCTGCCGGTGGTGCCGTGGCTGATCTCGGCGCGTTCGGCGGAGGCTCTGGCGGGTCAGGCGACGCGGCTGGCCGACCACGTCGACGAGCACGAGGGTTTGTGTCTAGTCGATGCCGGCTGGTCCCTGGCGACCACCCGGGCTGCCCTCGAGCACCGGGCGGTGGTGGTCGCCGCCGATCGGGACGGCCTGGCCGCCGGGCTGTCCGCCCTGGCCGAGGGCGGGTCTGCACCCGGCCTGGTCGTCGGGGAGGCGGCCGCCGGTCGTCGGGCGTTGCTGTTCACCGGTCAGGGGGCGCAGCGCCCCGGGATGGGCCGCGAGCTGTATGACCGGTTCCCGGTGTTCGCGCAGGCGTTCGACCGGGTGTGCGCCCTGTTCGACGGCCGCCTGGATCGCTCGTTGCGCGACGTGGTCTTCGCCGAGTCGGGCAGCGAGCTGGCCGGGTTGCTGGACCAGACGGTCTACACGCAGGCGGGGCTGTTCGCCGTCGAGGTGGCCCTGCACGAGCTGCTGACCTCGTGGGGCGTGACCGCCGACTATCTGGCCGGTCATTCGATCGGTGAGGTGACCGCCGCCTACGTGGCCGGTGTGCTGTCGCTGGAGGACGCGTGTGTCCTGGTGGCAGCGCGGGGGGCGTTGATGCAGGCGTTGCCGGGCGGCGGGGGAATGCTCGCCGTCGCTGCATCGGAGGACGAGGTCCGGGGTCTGCTGGATGGCTGCGGCACGCAGCTGGATGTGGCGGCGGTGAACGGGCCGCGGTCGGTGGTGCTGTCCGGCCCGGTCACGGACCTGGACCGGCTGGCGGAAGAGTTCGCCCTGAAGGGCTGGCGGGTCAAGCGGCTGCCGGTCAGTCACGCCTTCCACTCGCGGTTGATGGAACCGATGCTCGCCGACTTCCGTGCGGTCCTGGAAGAACTGACCTGGCATCAGCCACGCCTGCCGATCGTGTCGAACCTGACCGGGCAACTGGTCGACCCGGCGGAGATCGCCAGCCCGGGCTACTGGGTGCGGCACGTGCGTGAGGCGGTGCGTTTCGCCGACGGCATCGCCACCCTGCACGGCTTGG
>NZ_JBEXLM010000072.1:0-5129 GCF_040609975.1 Micromonospora sp. NPDC004551
AGGTGCCGGGCCTGCCCGGTGGCCACGAGGTGGCGGGCGACGAGCCCGGCGAGCGTGCCCGACGCGCCGGTGATCAGGGTGGTGCCGCCCGGGTCTGCGGGTGCCGGAACCGTGAGCACGACCTTGCCGACATGGCGGGCCTGGCTGATGTGCCGCAACGCCTGCCGGGCCTGCCGCACGTCCCACACCCGCGTCGGCAGCGGCGTGAGCACACCCCGCTCGAAGAGATCCAGCAGTTCGGCGAGGAGCTGCCCGATGCGCTCTCCGCCGGCGGCGTTGAGTTCGAACGCCCGGTAGGTGACGCCGGGGTGCTGCGCCGCGACGAGGTCCGGGTCGCGGACATCGGTGCGGCCCATCTCGACGAAGCGGCCGCCGCGCGGCAGCAGCCGCAGCGACGCGTCCACGAACTCCCCCGCCAGCGCGTCGAGCACCACGTCCACACCGGCGCCGTCACTCGCGACCTGGAACGCGTCCTCGAACTCGGTGGTCCGCGACGACGCGATCCGCTCCTCGGCCACCCCCAGCGCCCGCAGCGTGCCCCACTTGCCCGGGCTCGCCGTCGCGTACACCGTCGCGCCGAGGTGATGAGCGAGCTGGATCGCCGCCATGCCGACCCCACCCGCACCCGAGTGGATCAGCACCGACTCGCCCGCCCGCAGCCCGGCCAGGTCACGCAACGCGTAGTAGGCGGTCAGGAACACCACCGGCACCGATGCCGCCTGGGTGAACGTCCAGCCGGCCGGCATCCGGGCGATCCGGTCCCGTTGCGCCACCACCCGCGGCCCGAACGCCGGCTCGAACAGCCCGAACACCCGGTCCCCCGGCGCCAGGTCGGCCACCTCCGGGCCGACCTCCAGGACCACCCCGGCGCCCTCGCTGCCCAGCACCGCGGTCGGATCCGGGTACATGCCCAGCGCGATCAGCACGTCCCGGAAGTTCACCCCCGCCGCGCGCACCGCGACGCGGACCTGGCCGGGCCCGAGCGGCAGCTCGGCGCCGGGCAGCAGGCCGACGCCGTCGATGGTGCCGGGTTCGACGGCCGCGACGTGCCACGGCTCCGTCGACGGCGCGAGCCGGTCGCCGGCCGGGCGCACCACCCGGGGTACGCGCACCCCGTCGCCCCGGAGGGCGAGCTGCCCGCCGGTCGGGGCCGGGTCGGCGGCGACCCCGGCCAGCACGGCCAGCACGTCGGCGTCCGGCGCCCGGTCCAGGTCGGCCAGCACGATCCGGTCCGGGTGCTCCGACTGCGCCGACCGCAGCAGCCCCCACACCGCCGCACCGGCAAGATCACCGATCCGGTCCTCGTCCCGCGCCGCCACCGCGCCCCGCGTGACCACCACGAGCCGCGAGTCGGCGAGGGCTTCGGCGGCCAGCCACGCCTGCACGACGGCCAGCACCTCGGCCGTCACCGACCGCACCCGCTCGGGCAGATCGCCAGCGGCCGGGTCAGGCAGGTCGTCACCGGCGGGGCCGGGCCAGACCGGCAGCAGCACCGCGTCCGGCGCGGGCTCCCCGGTGGCCACGGCAGCCACCAGCGCGGCCACGTCCGGGTAGGCCACGCAGCCGTCCGGCCACACCGCCGGGTCCGTCGGGATGTCGCCACCCGGGCCGGCGGTCAGCACCGCCCAGCCCAGCGACCCGGTCGGCACGTCCTCGGCCAGCCATGACATCTCGAACAGGGACCGGTCGGCGGCGGCCGGTGCGGCCGCGACGCCCAGCTCCCGCAGGGTGAGCGAGTCCACCGACACCACGGGAGCGCCGGTCCCGTCCACGGCGACCAGCCGCACCCCCTCGCCGCCGGTCCGGGTCAGCCGGACCCGCAGCGTCCCGGCGCCGCCGGCGTGCACCTGCACGCCCTCGAACGCGAACGGCACCCGCGTGCCGGACGCCTCCTCACCGAGCAGCAGCCCGATCGGGTGCAGCGCGGCGTCCAGCAACGCCGGATGCACCTCGAACCGGCCGGCGCTCTCCGCCACCGCGTCCGGCAGGGCGACCTCGGCGTACACGGCGCCGTCGCCGGTCCACGCCCGCCGGAGCCCCTGGAACACCGGCCCGTACGCCAGGCCGAGCCCGGCGAGGGTGTCGTACCACCCGGTCAGGTCCACCTCGGACGCTCCGGCCGGCGGCCACGCGTCGACGGTCGGCTCCCCGCTCGTGGCCGGCTCCAGCACACCCTCGGCGTGCCGGACCCACTCGCCCTCGGGATCATCCTCCGGCTGGGCGTACACGGCGACGTCCCGGCCGCCGGTGTCGTCGGCGGCGCCGACGCGGACCTGCACCCGGACGCCACCAGCCGACGGCAGCGCCAGCGGCGCCACGACGGTCAGCTCACGCACCCGGGCGGCGCCCACCTCGTCGCCGGCACGCACCACCAACTCGACCAGCGCCGTGCCCGGCACCAGCACCGCGCCACCGACCACATGGTCGGCCAGCCACGGCTGCGCCGCCACCGACAACCGCCCGGTCAACAGCACCTCATCGTCCCCGGCCAGCCGCACCGCCGCACCGAGCAGCGGGTGCCCGGCGGCGGCCAGTCCGGCGCCGGACACGTCGCCGGACCGCCGGCTCGCCGCGTCGGGCCAGAACCGCTCCCGCTGGAAGGCGTACGTGGGCAGGTCGACCCGGGTGGCGCCGGAGCCGGCGAAGACGGCGGCCCAGTCGACCGGTACGCCGGCCGTGTGCAGGCCGCCGAGGCCGGTGAGCAGCTGCCGGGGGCCGTGCTCGTCGCGGCGCAGCGAGCCGACCACGACGCCGGGCTGCCCGGCGGGGGCCCGGTCGAGGGCGTCCTGCACCACCACCTTGAGCACCGGGTGCGGGCTGATCTCGACGAACGCCCGGTAGCCGGCGTCGATCAGGGCGTCCACGACCGGCGCGAGGCGGACCGGCTCGCGGAGGTTCCGGAACCAGTAGCCGGCGTCCAGCTCGGTGGTGTCGATGGGCGCGCCGGTGACGGTGGAGTGGAAGGCAACCCGGGTGGGGTGCGCCTGGACGGTGCCGAGCGCGGCGGTCAGGTCGTCGCGGACCGCGTCGACGTGGCGGCAGTGGGAGGCGTAGTCGACGGCGACCTGCCGGGCGCGGATGTCGCGTTCCGCGCAGGTGGCGAGCAGTTCGGTGACGGCGTCCGCGTCGCCGGAGACGACGGTGACGGCTGCGCCGTTGAGCGCGGCGACGGTGAGCGCGTCACCCCAGGGCGCGATGAGCCGCTCCGTGTCGGCGGCGGAGAGCGGCACGGACACCATCCCGCCGAGCCCGGAGAGGGCGAGCAGGCCGCGGCTGCGGGCCACGATGAGCCGCAGCGCGTCGGGCAGGGTGAGCGCGCCGGCCACGCACGCCGCGGCGATCTCGCCCTGTGAGTGGCCGATGACCGCGTCGGGGCGTACGCCGCCGGAGCGCCACACCTCGGCGAGGGAGACCATGACCGAGAAGAGCAGCGGCTGGACCACGTCGACCCGGTCCATCGGGGGTGCGCCGGGTGCGCCGCGCAGCACCTCCTCGGGCTGCCAGTCGACCAGCCGGGCCAGCTCGGCCGCGCACTCGCGCATCCGGTCGCGGAAGACCGGGGAGGAGTCGAGCAGGTCCAGCGCCATGCCGGGCCACTGGGAGCCCTGACCGGGGAAGACGAAGACGACCTTCGGCGTACCGTCGCCGGTGCTGGTGGGCTGGTCGGCGGCGAGCGCGGCCAGCGCGTTCTCGCGGTCGGCGGCGACGGCGACCTGCCGGTAGGGGTGGTGGGCACGGCCGGTGGCCAGCGACCAGCCGAGGTCGACGAGGTCGAGGTCCGGATGGTCGGCGAGGTGGTCGCGGAGCCGTGCGGCCTGGTCGCGCAGGGCGTGGGCACTGCGGGCGGAGACGAGCAGCGGCACGGCGTCGGCGGCCACCAGGCCGGACGGCGCGGCGGGCTCGGGGCGGGCGGTGGCCGGCGGCTCGGCGGGGGCCTGCTCGATGATGGCGTGGGCGTTGGTGCCGGAGATGCCGAAGGACGAGACGGCGGCCCGGCGGGGCCGGTCCAGCTCGGGCCAGGGCGTGGCGGCGGTGGTCAGGGCCACCGATCCGGCGGTCCAGTCGATGTGCGGGGACGGCTCGTCCACGTGCAGCGTCGCCGGAACGAGGCCGTGCCGCATGGCCAGGACCATCTTGATCACACCGGCCACGCCGGCGGCGGCCTGGGTGTGGCCGATGTTCGACTTGATCGAGCCGAGCAGCAGCGGCCGGTCGGCGGGCCGTTCCTGGCCGTAGGTGGCGAGCAGGGCCTGGGCCTCGATCGGGTCGCCGAGGGTGGTTCCGGTGCCGTGCGCTTCTACGGCGTCGACGTCGGCGGCGGTCAGCCGGGCGTTGGTCAGGGCCTGGCGGATGACCCGCTGCTGCGAGGGACCGTTCGGCGCGGTGAGCCCGTTGGACGCGCCGTCCTGGTTGACGGCGGTGCCCCGGACCACGGCGAGGACGCGGTGGCCGTGCCGGCGGGCGTCGGACAGCCGCTCGACCAGCAGCATGCCGACACCCTCGGACCAGCCGGTGCCGTCGGCGCCGGCGGCGAACGCCTTGCATCGGCCGTCGGGGGCCAGGCCGCCCTGCCGGGAGAACTCGGAGAACATGCCGGGAGCGGCCATCAGCGCGGCGCCGCCGGCGAGGGCCATGTCGCACTCCCCCGCCCGCAGCGCCTGTGCGGCCAGGTGCAGGGCGACCAGCGACGAGGAGCAGGCGGTGTCCACGGTGACCGCCGGCCCTTCCAGGCCGAAGGTGTAGGCGAGCCGGCCCGAGGCGACGCTGCCCGCGGTGCCGGTGAGCAGGTGGCCTTCGAGCCCGTCGAGGCCATCGCCGGTGGCGGCGTAGCCCGACGAGGCGGCGCCGACGAAGACACCGGTGGCGGT
This sequence comes from Micromonospora sp. NPDC004551, assembly GCF_040609975.1. Lineage (NCBI taxonomy): Bacteria > Bacillati > Actinomycetota > Actinomycetes > Micromonosporales > Micromonosporaceae > Micromonospora > Micromonospora sp. NPDC004551. The sequence continues at coordinate 4,869 of NZ_JBEXLM010000072.1, forward strand.
GCCGGTGCGGCCGGCCGGGTCGAGGCCGGCGGACTCGAACGCCTCCCATGAGGTCTCCAGCAGCAACCGCTGCTGCGGATCCATGGCCAGCGCCTCACGCGGGCTGATACCGAAGAACGCCGGGTCGAACTCGGCCGCGTCGTACAGGAAACCACCCTGCCGGGTAGTGGACGTCCCCGCCCGATCGGCGTCCGGGTCGTACAGGGCATCCAGGTCCCAACCCCGGTCGGCCGGGAACGCCCCGATCGCGTCCCCACCCGA
>NZ_JBEXLM010000073.1:0-4569 GCF_040609975.1 Micromonospora sp. NPDC004551
ACATCCCGGCCCTGCGCCGCGACCAACCCGACACGATCGCGGTCACCACCGCCCTCGCCAGGCTGCACGTCACCGGCACACCCGTCGACTGGACCACCTGGTTCACCACCACCGGCCGGCAACCGCGCACCGTCGACCTGCCCACCTACGCCTTCCACCACCGGCGCTACTGGCTCGACGCCCGCACCCGCGGCCACGGCGACGACACCGACGACGCGGCGTTCTGGCAGGTCATCGAGAACGAGGACGTCGCCGCGCTCGCCGCCGCCCTCGCCGTCGACCCCGACGCGCCCCTCGCCACCGTGCTGCCCGCCCTCTCCGCCTGGCGACGCCGGCGGGAGAGCGAGACCGCCCTCGACTCCTGGCGCTACCGGGTCAGCTGGCAGCCGCTCCCCCACAGCGCCCGGTCCGAGGTCGGCGACCTCCTCCTCGTCATACCCGCCGACCTGACCGGGCCGGCGGCCGAGTGGGCGGCCGCGCTGGCCGCGCCCGGCGTACGGGTGCTGCCCGTGCCGCCGGGCACCGGGCGCGCCGAACTCGCCCGCCATCTCGGCGGGGTCACCCCTCCGGAGACCGTGCTGTCGCTGCTCGGCCTCGCGTCCGGGGCCCACCCGGACAGCGCCTCCGTGCCGGTCGGGCTCGCCGACACGGTCACCCTCGCCCAGGCGCTCGGCGACGCCGGGATCACCGCCCGGCTATGGATCGCCACCCGCCGTGCGGCCACCGCCGACCCCGACGACCCCACCGTCGAACCCAACCAGGCCCTGCTCTGGGGCCTCGGCGGCGTGCTGTGCGCCGAACACCCGCACCGCTGGGGCGGTCTCGTCGATCTGCCCGGGACGATCGACCCGCGCGCCGTACCCCGGCTGCGCCGGCTGCTCGGCGGCGAAACCGGCGAGGACCAGGTCGCGCTGCGAGCCTCCGGCGCGTACGCCCGGCGGTTGGTGCGGGCCGGACGGCCGGCCGGCGCCGGACGGAGCTGGACGCCGCGCGGCACCGCGCTCGTCACCGGCGGCACCGGGGCCCTCGGCGGGCACGTGGCCCGCGCTCTCGCCGCGGCGGGAGTCGACCACCTGCTGCTGGTCAGCCGGCGTGGCCCCGACGCGCCCGGCGCCGCCGGCCTGGTCGACGAACTGACCGCGCACGGCACCCGCGTCACCGTCGCGGCCTGCGACGTCGCCGACCGGGACGCGCTGCGCGACCTGCTCGCGGCGATTCCCGCCGACGCGCCGCTGCGCACCGTCGTGCACACCGCAGCGGCGCTCGACGACACGGTCGCCGACGCGCTGACCGTCGACCGGATGGCGACCGCCCTCCGGGCCAAGGTCGACGCGGCCCGCCACCTCGACGAGCTGACCCGCGACCACGACCTGTCGGCGTTCGTCCTGTTCTCCTCCCTCGCCGGCACCATGGCCGGGCCCGGCCAGGCCAACTACGCGCCCGGCAACGCGTGGCTCGACGCGCTCGCCTGGCGGCGCCGTGCCGAGGGGCTGCCCGCCACGGCCGTCGGCTGGGGCCTGTGGGCCGACGGTGGCGTCAGCGCGGGTGACGTGGAACGCCGGATGGCCCGCAGCGGCATCGGCGCCATGGATCCCGCGCGCGCCGTCCGCGCCCTCCACCGGGCACTCGACCACGACGAGACCCACCTCGTCGTCGCCGACGTCGACTGGGACCGGGTGGCCGCCGCACCCGGCCGGCGGCCGGACCCGCTGATCCGCGACCTGCTGAGCGCACCACCCGCCACCGACGCCGACCGGGCCACCGCCGGGACGGCCCTGCGGCGGCGGCTCGCCGGTCTCACCGAGGCCGAGCAGCTCGACGCCCTCCGCGAGCTGGTCCGCGCCGAGGTCGCCGCGGTCCTCGGCCACGGCGGCGCCGACCAGGTGCCGCCCCGCCGCGCGTTCCGCGACCTCGGCTTCACCTCGCTGACGGCCGTCGAACTGCGCAACCGCCTCGACGCCGCCACGGCCCTCACCCTGCCCGCCACGCTCGCCTTCGACCACCCCAGCCCGGACGCCCTGGCCGTCCACCTCCGTACCGAACTGCTCGGCGGGCAGGATCGGCCCGCGAACGGAACCCCGGGAGTACGCCCCGTCGACGACGACCCGATCGTCATCGTGGGCATGGGCTGCCGCTTCCCCGCCGGTGCCGGCTCACCCGAGGAGTTCTGGCGGCTCCTCGCCGACGGCGTCGACGCCATGGGCGACCTCCCGACCAACCGGCACTGGGACCTGGCCGGGCTGTCGCCGTCCGTGACGCACGGCGCCTTCCTCGACGACGCGGGCGCGTTCGACGCCCAGTTCTTCGGCATCTCGCCCCGCGAGGCGGTCGCCATGGACCCGCAGCAGCGACTGCTGCTGGAGACGTCCTGGGCGGCCATCGAGGACGCCCGGCTCGACCCGCTCACCCTGGCCGGCGGCCGGGTCGGCGTCTTCGCCGGCACCAACGGGCAGGACTTCGACCACCTCGTCCGGCGGGGCGGGGAAGACCTCGCCGGGTACGGCGCCACCGGCGCCACCGCGAGCGTGCTGTCGGGCCGGGTGGCGTACGCGTTCGGGTTCGAGGGGCCGGCGGTGACCGTGGACACCGCCTGCTCGTCGTCGCTGGTCGCGCTGCACCTGGCCGCCCAGTCGCTGCGCGCCGGCGAGTGCGACCTGGCCCTGGCCGGCGGTGTCACGGTGATGGCCACGCCCAGCGCGTTCGAGGAATTCGCCCGCCAACGCGGGCTCTCCTCGGACGGGCGCTGCCGCTCGTTCGCGGACTCGGCGGACGGCACGGGCTGGGGCGAGGGCGTCGGCGTGCTGCTGGTGCAGCGCCTCTCCGACGCCCGGCGCGACGGCCGCCGGATCCTGGCCGTGGTGCGCGGTTCGGCGGTGAATCAGGATGGGGCGTCGAACGGGTTGACGGCGCCGAACGGTCCGGCGCAGCAGCGGGTGATCCGGTCGGCGTTGTCGTCGGCGCGGCTGTCGGCTGCCGAGGTGGATGTGGTGGAGGCGCATGGCACGGGTACGACGTTGGGTGATCCGATCGAGGCGCAGGCGTTGCTGGCCACGTATGGGCAGGGGCGCGATGGGCAGGAACCTCTGCTGCTGGGCTCGGTGAAGTCGAACCTCGGGCACACGCAGGCTGCGGCGGGCGTGGCCGGTGTGATCAAGATGGTGCTGGCGATGCGGCACGGGATCGTGCCGGCGTCGTTGCACGTGGATGCGCCGTCGTCGAAGGTGGACTGGTCCTCGGGTGCGGTGAGTCTGGTGACTGAGAGCCGGGAGTGGCCGGTGGTGGCCCGGCCGCGTCGGGCGGCGGTGTCGTCGTTCGGCATCTCCGGCACCAATGCCCACGTGATCCTCGAAGCGCCGGAACCCGAGCCAGTCGAGGGCGAGGCGGCCATGCCAGTGGGCCGGGGCGGCGCGGCGTCGCCGGTCCGGGAGGTGAATCAGGCGGCACTGACGGGCGCCGCGTCGAGCGGTGACGGGGCCGAGAATGCCGCGGTCGGTACCTCGGCGGATCTGCCGGTGGTGCCGTGGCTGGTGTCGGCGCGTTCGGCGGAGGCCCTGGCGGGTCAGGCGACGCGGCTGGCCAAGCACGTCGAGGAGCACAGCGACCTGTCGATCGCGGATGTCGGCTGGTCCCTGGCGACCACCCGGGCCGCCCTGGAACACCGGGCGGTGGTGGTCGCCCCGGGCCGCGACGATCTGCTCGCCGGCCTGACCGCACTCGCCGAGGGAGGAAGCGCACCGGGCCTCGTCCTCGGCGAGCCCACGCCCGGCAGGCGCGCCCTGCTGTTCACCGGTCAGGGGGCGCAGCGCCCGGGGATGGGCCGCGAGTTGTACGAGCGGTTCCCGGTGTTCGCGGATGCGTTCGACCGGGTGTGCGCGTTCTTCGATGGCCGCCTGGATCGCTCGTTGCGGGAGGTGGTGTTCGCGGAGCCGGGCGGTGAGCTGGCCGGGTTGCTGGATCAGACGGTGTTCACGCAGGCGGGGTTGTTCGCCGTCGAGGTGGCCCTGCACGAGCTGCTGACCTCGTGGGGTGTGACCGCCGACTATGTGGCCGGTCATTCGATCGGTGAGGTGACCGCCGCCTACGTGGCCGGTGTGCTGTCGCTGGAGGACGCGTGTGTCCTGGTGGCGGCGCGGGGTGCGTTGATGCAGGCGTTGCCGGCCGGCGGGGGAATGCTCGCCGTCGCTGCATCGGAGGATGAGGTTCGGGATCTGCTGGATGGCTGCGGCATCCGGCTGGATGTGGCGGCGGTGAACGGGCCGCGGTCGGTGGTGCTGTCCGGGCCGACCGTCGACCTGGACCGGGTCGCGGAAGAGTGCGCGGGAAGGGGCTGGCGGGTTAAGCGTCTGCCGGTCAGTCACGCGTTCCACTCGCGGTTGATGGAACCGATGCTGGCCGACTTCCGCCGTGTTCTGGACGGTCTGACCTGGCATCAGCCGCGCCTGCCGATCGTGTCGAACCTGACCGGGCAGCTCGCCGACCCGGCGGAGATCGCCAGCCCGGGCTACTGGGTGCGGCACGTGCGTGAGGCGGTGCGTTTCGCCGACGGCATCGCCACCCTGCACGGCTTGG
>NZ_JBEXLM010000074.1:0-4364 GCF_040609975.1 Micromonospora sp. NPDC004551
TGGGCGACGATGTCGGTGGCCTGCTGCTCCCACTGGGCGTAGGCGTCGGGGTAGGCGGAGACCTGCACGGTCTGGGCGGCCTCGGTCAGCGGCATGTCCTGCCAGCCGTCGACCTGCTTGAGGCCCTTCTCGAACGCCAGGGTGGCGTACTCGGGGTTGGTGATCTGCTCCGGCGTGCCCCAACCCGAGGAGGGGCGCTGCTGGAACAGGCCCAGCGAGTCATGGTCGTTGGCGTCGCCCAGGTGACCCAGGTTCTCCAGCTTCGACTCCTGCAGGCTCGTGGCGATCGAGATCACCGCGGCCCGCTCCGGCAGACCAGCCTTCTTCGTGGCGGCGATGATCGCCTTGGCGTTGGCCAGCTGCTCGGCGTTGAGGTCGATGTGGGACTGGGCGCCCTGCACGGTGGCGACGGCGGCCGGCTTGCCCTCGACGGGGCGGGCGTCGGCGTGGGCGGCGACCGGGCCGGCGAAGACGCCGCCGGTGAAGGCCAGGCCAGCGATACCCAGCACGCTCTTACGCAGCATCGTGTTCATGAGAAAGCTCCTCGGGGGTTGGCGCGCACGCCGATGGGGGTCGGCCTGTGCGCAAGCACCACGTCAGGCGCTCAAAAAACGGGGGGAAAGTCTTCAAGGGGGGTCATCCGGCGCGCGGGGCGGGGCCCCTTCGTCGCGCCGGGACCATGTACAACGACCGGCGGGCCGGCATCATTCCGGCCCGGCACACCCACCTGCGCGGGCGGCCGGCCACCTGCGCTGGGCGGGGCCGTGGTCCTCGGTCGTGCACCGGGTACAACGACCCGCGCATACCGGACGATCACCGCAGCGAGGAACGGCGGTCCTCGCCTGACGCGTCGACCCGGTCGGTGAACCGGACGGCGGTGATGATCCGTACTCCGGGTCGGTGCGGCGACGAGGCCGGCACCGGGACGGAAGGGGCGTGTCCGTGATGCCGGAGACCGTCGAGACGGTGTTCGCGAACGTGGTCGGGCGGAACCCGGGTGAGCCCGAGTTCCACCAGGCCGTCCGGGAGGTGCTGGAGAGCATCGGACCGGCCCTGGCCCGCCACCCCGAGTACGCGCACGCCAGTGTCATCGAGCGGATCTGCGAGCCGGAGCGGCAGGTCATCTTCCGGGTGCCGTGGGAGGACGACCACGGCCGGGTCCGGGTGAACCGCGGCTTCCGGGTGGAGTTCAACAGCGCCCTCGGCCCGTTCAAGGGCGGGCTGCGCTTCCACCCGTCGGTCTACCTGGGCATCGTGAAGTTCCTCGGCTTCGAGCAGATCTTCAAGAACGCGCTGACCGGCCTGCCGATCGGCGGCGGCAAGGGCGGCGCGGACTTCGACCCGAAGGGCCGCTCGGACCGCGAGGTCATGCGGTTCTGCCAGAGCTTCATGACCGAGCTGTACCGGCACATCGGCGCGCAGACCGACGTGCCGGCCGGGGACATCGGGGTGGGCGGCCGGGAGATCGGCTACCTGTTCGGCCAGTACAAGCGGATCACCAACCGGTACGAGTCGGGCGTGCTCACCGGCAAGGGACTGTCGTACGGGGGCGCGCAGGTGCGGCGGGAGGCGACCGGCTACGGGGCGGTCTTCTTCGCCGAGGAGATGCTGAACCAGACCGGGGACACCCTGGACGGCAAGCGGGTGGTGGTCTCCGGCTCCGGCAACGTGGCGATCTACGCGATCGAGAAGGTGCACCAGCTCGGCGGCACGGTGGTGGCCTGCTCCGACTCGGACGGCTACGTGCTGGACGAGAAGGGCATCGACCTGGCGCTGCTGCGCGAGCTGAAGGAGGAGCGCCGGGCCCGCCTGGACGACTACGTCCGGCACGTGCCGCACGCGGCGGCGGTCTCCGGCCGTACCGTCTGGGAAGTGCCCTGTGATCTGGCGCTGCCCTGCGCGACGCAGAACGAGATCGGCGGCGCGGAGGCCGCGGCGCTGGTGGCCGGCGGCTGCGTCGCGGTGGTCGAGGGGGCGAACATGCCGACCACGCCCGAGGCGGTGCGAATCCTGGGCCGGGCCGGGGTGCGGTTCGCCCCGGGCAAGGCCGCCAACGCGGGCGGGGTGGCGGTGAGCGCGCTGGAGATGCAGCAGAACGCCAGCCGCGACTCGTGGACGTTCGCCCAGTCGGAGCAGCGGCTGCGGGAGACGATGCGGGACATCCACGCCCGCTGCTGGGCCACCGCAGAGGAGTACGGCCGGCCGGGTGACTACGTGGCCGGGGCGAACATCAACGGGTTCCGGCGGGTGGCGGAGGCGATGCTGGCGCACGGCCTGGTGTGAGCGGCCACTGTGGGCGGACCCGGCCCGACTGACCGTTCGGTCAGTCAGCGATTGACAGCGGTCGAGGCCGGGCCTACGTTCAGGGCGCTACCGGCCGGTAGGCATCCGGCCCGCCTGGCCGTCCCCGTCCCGGGGGCGGCCCGTCCCCGGGGGAGCACCGATGCTGACCTCACCCACACGCCTCCTGCGCCGGCTGCTCGCGGCCGGCGCGGCCCTCACCCTCACGGTCGGCCTCGCCGGCGCCGCGCCCGCTCTCGCGGCCGACGACGGAAGCCAGCCGCTGCCCGGCTACACGATCAGCAATCCGCCGCTCACGCCGCTGGTGATCGACGGCGCCACCACCACCGTCCGGCAGGGTGTGCACGCGCACGCCGGCTACATCATCGAGATCCCCGCGAAGTGGAACGGCGAGCTGGTGATGTGGGCGCACGGCTACCGCGGCCAGGGCACCGTGCTCGCCCCCGAACCGCCCGGCTACGACCTGCGGCAGCGGATGCTGGCACAGGGGTACGCCTGGGCGTCGTCCTCGTACGACCGCAACGGCTACGACATCCGCTCCGGCGTGCTCGGCACCCGCGCGCTAGCCGACCTCTTCGCCGACACGGTGAAGCGGCCGAAGCGGGTGCTCATCGCGGGCGTATCCATGGGCGGGCACATCATCGGCCGCTCGCTGGAGCAGTACCCGGGCTACTACGCCGGTGCGCTGCCGATGTGCGGCGTGCTCGGCGACCACGAACTGTTCGACTTCTTCCTCGACTACAACCTGGTCGCGCAGGCCCTCGCCGGGGTGACCGCGTACCCGACGCCGGACGACTACCTGACCGACGCGGTGCCGCGGATCCAGGTGGCGCTCGGGCTGGCCGGGCTGAAGCCGGGCGGCCCGGACACCACCAACGACCTCGGCAAGCAACTGCGGGCGATCACCGTCGAGCGGTCCGGCGGCGCACGGCCCGGCGCCGACGCCGCCTTCGCGGTCTGGAAGGACTTCCTGTTCAGCATCACCACCACCGACGGCGGTGACTCCCCCGCCCAGCGGCCCGGCCAGCTCGCCACCAACCTGCTCACCCGCTACTCACCGAACAGCCCCGTGAACGTCGACGCCACGGTGCAGCGGGTCGCCCCGGAGAACCTGCGGCAGCGGCTGTCCCCGACGCTGACCGAGGTGCCGCGGATCAGCGGCCGGCCCACCGTGCCGGTGCTCAGCCTGCACGACCTCGGCGACCTCTTCGTGCCGTTCAGCATGGAGCAGGCGTACGCCCGGGACGTCGCGTGGCACGGCCGCACCCGGCTCGTCGTGCAGCGGGCGATCCGGGCCGCGCAGCACTGCGAGTTCAGCCCGGCCGAGGCCGGCACCGCCTGGGACGACCTTGTTTCCTGGGTACGCACCGGCAAGCGCCCCGCCGGCGACCCGGTCACCGATCGGAAGGCGGTGTCGGCGCCGGACTTCGGCTGCCGGTTCAGCGACCCGGCTGCCTGGGCCGCCGGCTCCGGGACGCGTCGCCTGTACGCGCCCTGCTGAACGCTCCGGATACGCCACTGGCCGGCACCCCGTGTTCGGGGTGCCGGCCAGTGGTGTTGGCTCAGCTGTTCCAGTTGTGGGCGACGATGTCGGCGGCCTGCTGCTCCCACTGCGCGTACGCGTCCGGGTAGGCCGAGACCTGCACGGTCTGGGCGGCCTCGGTCAGCGGCATGTCCTGCCAGCCGTCGACCTGCTTCAGACCCTTCTCGAACGCCAGCGTGGCGTACTCGGGGTCAGTGATCTGCTCCGGCGTGCCCCAACCCGAGGAGGGGCGCTGCTGGAACAGGCCCAGCGAGTCATGGTCATTCTTGTCGCCGAGGTGACCCAGGTTCTCCAGCTTCGACTCCTGCAGGCTCGTGGCGATCGAGATCACCGCGGCCCGCTCCGGCAGACCAGCCTTCTTCGTCGCCGCGATGATCGCCTTCGCGTTCGCCAGCTGCTCGCCGTTCAGGTCGATCTTCGACTGGGCGCCCTGCACACCATGCGGGATCAGCTTGTCACCCTGCACCGCGACCGCGGCCGGCTTGCCCTCGACCGGGCGGGCGTCGGCGTGAGCGGCGAC
>NZ_JBEXLM010000075.1:0-4204 GCF_040609975.1 Micromonospora sp. NPDC004551
CTCGCCGCCGCGCTCGGCGCCACGCTCGGCCCGCTCGCCGCCACGCTCGGCACGCTCGCCGCCGCGCTCGGCGCCGCGCTCGGCCCGCTCGCGGCCCCGGCCCTCGCCCCGCTCACCGCGCTCGGCCCGCTCACCGCGCTCGGCCCGCTCGCCGGTCTCGGCGGGAGCCTCCTCGGCACGCGTCTCGGCCGGCCGCGCCTCGGTGGTCGCGGCAGCCGCACGGCTCCGGCGGCCGCGGGTGCGGCCCTCGGTCGCCTCGGCGGCCGGCGCCTGCTCGGCGGCGCGGCTCTCGGCCCGCTCCTCGCGGACCTCGGCGTGCACCTCCTCGCGGGCGGGAGCGGCCGCGGCCGCGACCTCGGCCCGCGGTCGAGGGGTTCCGGCGGCGGCGCCGCCCTGCCGCTCGGTGATCGCGCTGATCAGCTCGCCCTTGCGCATGCGAGCCGTACCGGAGATACCGAGCGACGCGGCCAGGCTCTGGAGCTCAGGCAGCAGCATCGCCGACAGGCCGGTGCCGCTGCGCCGACGGCGTGTGGGGGCGGCAGTGGTGGCATCGCCAGCGACGTTGGAAACATCCGACGTCACGTCGGTGGTGTCGCTCAATGGATTCCTTCCCTCGATAGGCCGGGGCTGCCCGGGGTCGAGAAACAGGTGGCCGGGCGGCCTCGGTGCACCCGCCTCGCATGGACGCGTCGCGGGAGTCTGTGACACAGCAGCCGGTCGGTTTCCCGACTCACCAACTTCGGTGAGCAGGTCTCGCCGTCTGCGGCGACCTGTGGAAACTGCGGTGCGGCGTGGGCCTTGGCAGGGGTGACGGGCTGACCGCCGAGTAGCTTCGGGGGTGCGCCGACCCGCAGGAGATCGCATGCTTCGCGGCTGTGCTAGGTGTAGAGCGTAATCAACTCTTCCGACCTGCGGCAACAGGGTCCCGCTCGGCGTGTCCAAGTCTACCCCGGGCGACCCGGGCGCCGCTGACGTCTATCGGCAACTCCCACCGGCGCCAATCTGTTCCCGCCTGGAATCCCGCGGGGACCTGGGACAACGCCAGAACGGTGGGGCCCGCCCCACTGACCACAGCCGCCACACCGGCCGCACGCAGCTCGCACACCAGCGCGGCGGTGCCCGGCATCCCCTCGGCCCGGTAGTCCTGGTGCAGCCGGTCGACGGTGGCCGGCAGCAGCAGTGCCGGCTCGGCGGTCAGCGCGTGCACCAGCAGCGCGGCCCGGCCCGCGTTCAGCGCCGCGTCGCCGTGCGGCACGGTGGCCGGCAGCGCCGCCCGGGCGACCGAGGTCAGCCCCCGCTCGCCCGGCACGAAGACGGTGGGCCGGACCGCCTCCGCCACGGGCAGCGTGACCGCCCGGGCGCCGGCCGGCTCCGTCCAGGCGACCGTGAAGCCGCCGAGCAGGCAGGGCGCCACGTTGTCGGGGTGCCCCTCCAACTCCGAGGCGAGCCGGAGCGCGGCGGCGTCGTCCAGCCGCGCCGCGCCGTCGGCGACCAGCGCCCGGGCCAGCAGGACACCGGCCACGATGGCCGCCGACGAGGACCCGAGGCCGCGGGCCTGGGGGATCCGGTTGACGCACTCCAGCGCCAGCCCGGCCGGCTGCGCGCCGAGCACGTCGAAGGCCGCCCGCATGGCGGTCACCACCAGGTGCCGGTCGTCGTCGGGCAGCTCGCCGGCGCCCTCGCCGGTCACCGCCACCCGTACGCCGCCGGCCGTCACCTCGGCCGCCACGTCGTCGTGCAGCCCGAGGGCCAGCCCGAGCGAGTCGAAGCCCGGGCCGAGGTTCGCGCTGGTCGCGGGCACCCGGACCCGGACCGGGCCGGAGGTGAAAGTCGTCGGCACGGGCTCATGCTAGGGCCCGGCCCCGACAGCGCGCGGGATCGCCCGGACCGTGGGAAGGGCGGCCCCGCTCAGGGGGTACGGCTGGGTGCCGCCTCCTCGACCGGGTCGGTGAGCGACAGCCGCCGGGTGGCGAGCCGCCAGCCCGCCGCGTAGACCACCGTGACCAGGCCGCACCCGGCCAGCACGGTGCGCTCGTCGACCACGTCGACCACCAGCGCCACGACCAGCTGGCTGACCGAGATGGCCAGCGTCGCCAGCATCATGTCGGTGGCGAAGACTCGGCCGCGCAACCGGTCCGGCACCTCGCCCTGAAGGGCGTAGTTGGAGAGCACCCAGTTGCTGCCGCCGCCCAGGTGGGCCAGGAAGACCAGCACCAGCACCAGCGGGAACCAGCTCACCACCGAGACCCCCACGTAGGCCAGGCCGTAGAGGGACATCGACAGGGCCAGGCCGGTGAGCAGCCAGGCGCGGTTGCTGAGCACCCGGCGCATCAGGATCGGGCCGACCAGCGCGCCGGCGCCCCGGGAGGCGAAGAGCAGGCCGGTGCCGATGGCGCCGACCCCGTACAGCCCGGCGAGCAGCGGGAAGACGGTCAGCACGCCGTTGCCCAGGCCCACCGCCGACTTCACGGTGACCAGGGCGAGCACCCGCGGCCGGTGGGCGATGTAGGCCAGCGCCTCGCGGATCGCCGGCCAGGTGCGCGGGACGACCGCCGCCGGGTCGCGGGGCGCCTGCAACGGCCGCCGGATCCGCGCGGCCAGGCCCGCCGCCCCGGCCAGGCCGGCCGCCGCCACCCAGAAGCTGGCGTACGGGCCGGCGGCGGCGCTGAGCATGCCGCCGAGCGAGGCGCCGACAACGGTCATGGTGCCCCAGGCCGAGCCGGCGATCGCGTTGCCGGCGGCCAGGTCGGCCGGGTCGAGCACGTTGGGCAGGGCGGCCTGCGCGGCCGGCGAGTAGAACGCCTTGGCCACCGCCACGGCGGCGATCGACACCAGGGCCAGCCAGGCGGTCCCGGCGCCGCGGACGCCGAGCAGCAGCAGGATGCCGGCCAGCGCGGCGAGGTTGGCCGCCATCATGATCTTCCGGCGGTCGAACCGGTCGGCGATGGTGCCGGTGTACGGGAGCAGCAGGGCGGTCATGCCGGTGTCCACGGCGAGCACCAGCGCGCCCCACACCCCGCTGCCGGTCAGGGCCGGCAGGAGCACCAGCAGCGGCACCATGACGAACCAGTCGGCCCCGAAGACCACCAGCTCGGCGAGGAAGAGGTTGCGGAAGTCGCGGTTGCGGACGAGGACCGAGACGGTGGGTGACACGCCGGAACCCTATCGGGCCGCTCCCAGGCCGGCACCGCGGCGGAGCAGGTCGGAGACGGTCACGAAGGTGTAGCCGCGGGCGCGCAGCCCGGTGATCATGTCGGGCAGGCCCCGCAGCGCGACCAGCCGCTGCTCGGGGCCCACGTCGTGACCGAGCAGGATCGTGCCGGGGCGTACGTCGGCCACGATCCGACGGGCGTGCCCGGCCGGGTCGTGCGGGTATTCCCCCTCGACCATCTGGAGCGTCCAGAGCACCAGCTGGTAGTTGAGCTGGGCGGCGGCGTGGAGCACCGCACCGCCGAGGTGCCCCCAGGGCGGGCGGATCAGCCGGGGCGTCGCCCCGGTGGCCGCCGCGATCGCCTCGTGGCTGCGGCTCAGGTCGTCGTACGCGGCGCGGGCGTCCATCCGGGCCAGGTCGTGGTGCGCCCAGCTGTGGTTGCCCACCTCGTGCCCGCCCAGCCGGTCGCGGACCAGTGCGGCGTGCCGGCGGGCCCGTTCACCGACCAGGAAGAAGGTGGCCGGCACCGAGTGCTCGGCCAGCGTGTCCAGCACCATCGGGGTCCACTGTGGCTGCGGCCCGTCGTCGAACGTCAGCGCGACCAGCGGGTCACCGGTGCGGACGCTCCAGACGACCTCGACCGCCCCGTTGCCGACCTGCTGGAGGCGGCTGCCCAGGGTGGCGCTGGCCGGTCCGCCGGCCAGCGGCAGCCGGCGGTCGGCGATCCAGGTGGTCTGGGAGGTCGCGGCGGCGCCCAGCGCGGCGCCCCCGGCCAGCAGCGCGGTGCGGCGCAGCACCGTGCGCCTGCCCCACCGGGCCACGCCGTCCGCCATCGCCCCGCTCCCGCTCCGGCCGGCCGCCTCCGGCACCGCGGGACGGCCTGGCACTGACAGTACGTGCAATCTCACTCACCGTACCGCCCCGCGGGCGCTCTCCACGTCCCCCGAACGGGAGAGGTGGCCGTCCAGCGGGCGGCCCGGGGCGCGGACGCCTACCTGGCCGGCGTACTGGAGTCCGCCGACGACGCGGCGGTCCCCGAGGAACGGGCCAGCC
>NZ_JBEXLM010000076.1:0-4069 GCF_040609975.1 Micromonospora sp. NPDC004551
TTTTTTACTTCATACGTGTTCTCTTCCTATATTGTTTTTTGTTGCTTTTCCGTTGGGGGGTGGCTGGCCGCCCCCCCGGCCCCCCCCCCCCCCGGCCCGGGCGCCCCCCCCGCCGCATGTCCCCACCACACAGCAGCCGAACCCCACACCCCGCCCCGCCCAGCCAGGCTGAGCGGGCGCACGCCACTGGAGCAAACAGATGGGACGCTCGCGACCCCCTCACCAGCCCAGTACCGCTGTACCGCCGCTGACCTGCGATGTGAGCGCAACCAACACCTGACCGTGAGCGCTTGCGAGCCGCTGTGAGAACCGGGGCCGTTCGCCAGAGCACACAACCGCAGGTTTGGGGTGTCAGCGCACTACCCGCGCGGCGCGGAGCCGACATCCACATGAGCGAGCACACGCCGCAGCACCACCACGACCCCGCCCACCCCGTCGACCCGCATGTCGACCCGACCCTCATCGACCTGGTGGCCGGTGACCCGCCGGTCCCGGTCACCGTGTGGCGCACCGCCCGCACCGACGCCGACACCGGCCGCGCGATCGGCGCCCGGCTGGCCTACCGGCTCGTTGCCGCCTACAGCCGCCCCGGCGACGCGGTCATCGACCTCACCACCGACCACGCCCTCACCAGCGCCTGCACCACGGGCGGGCGCCGACACCACCCCGGCTGGTTCACCGACGCGTCCAGCCTGATCATCGGCCCGCCGACCCGCACCGACCCGGCCCTCAAGCCGGACGACGGCGACCTGACGGACACGGGCACCTGGTTCGGTGACGACCTCACCGACGCCAACCTGCCCCCGTCCAGCAACCCGGCTGTCCCTGTACCCGACGGCGCGTCCCTGGCGGAGGCGACCACCTTGGTCGTGGCCTGCTGGCCCCTCGACACCGCCGACGCGACCAACCGCATCCGACTAGCGTGGCTGTTGACCGCCTGCGCGCGGCTGCTGCGCCCCGGCGGCTGCCTGATCCTCGTCGTCACCGCCCCCGCCAGCCCGGCCGCCCCGCAGGACTTCACCCCCGTCGTGCAGGCGGCCGCCGCCATCGGGCTCGGCTACCTGCAGCACATCGTCGCCGTCACCGCCGACACGTGCGGCGACGCGTTCGTCTACCACGTCACCGACGAGGAACTCCTCGCCGTCGCCACGCAGGCCGAGCAGCCGTGGACGGTGGCGCACCTGCAGTTGCACGCGGACCTGCTGGTGTTCACCCACCACCAGGCGCCCACCTCCCAGCGGAACCCACGCTCGGAAGGCGGTCGCCGTGGCTGAGCACCTGCCCTTCCCCGCCGACACCAACCAGCCGGCAAACCCAGCCGAGGACACCCACCACGGCCAGCACCGCCACTACGAGGGCCGCCACCGCGACACCGGCGGACGCCACCGCGCGCCCGGCGGACCCGAGGGCCTGTCGGTGTGGGCGACCGCCCAGCGGACCGGGCCGGTGCAGCGCCGCGGCCGGTACGTGCCCGAGTCGGTCAGGCACCCCGCCCGGATGCTGCCCGCGATCGCCGCGCACGCCATCGCCGCCTACACCCAACCCGGCGACCTGGTCCTCGACCCGATGTGCGGGATCGGCACCACCCTGGTCGAAGCGATCCACGCGGGCCGCGACGCGATCGGGGTGGAGTACGAGCCGCGGTGGTCGAACATCGCAGACGCCAACATCACCCACGCCCAGCACCAGGGCGCCGGCGGCCGGGCCTCCGTAGTCCGCGGCGACGCCACCCGCCTGCGATCGCTGCTGCCCGCCGCCCTCACCGGGCAGGTCGCCCTGGTCGTCACCTCACCGCCGTACGGGCCCACCGTTCACGGCCTCGTCCGACCCGGTGCTGACGGGGTGGCGAAGTTCGACAACGCCTACAACGACGGCACCGACAAGGGAAACCTCGCCTACCGGGACCTCACCGGCCTCACCGACGGATTCGAGCAGATCCTGGCCGGCTGCGCCACGCTGCTGCGACCCGGCGGCACCGTCGTGGTCACCGCCCGTCCGTGGCGCAAGAACGGCCAGCTCGTCGACCTGCCCAGCGCCGTCATCGCCGCTGGTGTCCGGGCGGGCCTCATCCCGACCGAGCGGTGCGTCGCCCTCCTCGCCGCCGTCCGCGACGGGCGACTCGTCGCCCGCCCGTCGTTCTTCCAACTCCAAGCCGTGCGCAAGGCCCGCACCAACGGCACCCCACTGCACCTGATCACCCACGAGGACGTGCTGATCTTCCGCCGGCCGGAACTACCCACGGAGGTCGCCGATGACTGACGACCCCCGCTGGGCGCCAACGTCCGCACCATTGCGCGGGAGGTGGCGTGAGTGACCACGTTCCCGGGCCGCGAATCGGATCGCTGTGCACCGGCTACGGCGGCCTCGACCTGGCCGTCGAACTGGTGCTCGGCGGCCACCTCACCTGGTACGCCGAAACCGACCGACACGCCCGCACCGTCCTCGCCCATCACTGGCCAGACGTGGCCAACCTCGGCGACATCCGCACCATCGACTGGACCCACGTCCGGCATGTCGACGTCCTCACCGCAGGCTTCCCCTGCCAGGACATCTCCAACGCCGGCAAACGCGCCGGCATCACCGGCCCCCACTCCAGCCTCTGGCAACACATCACCAAAGCCCTTCGCCTTCTTCGACCCCCGCTCGTGTTCGTGGAGAACGTCGCCGCCCTCCGCAGGCGCGGACTCGACGTCGTCCACACCGACCTGGCCACGCTCGGGTACGACACGAGCTGGCTGTGCCTACGCGCATCCGACATCGGCGCCGCCCACCGACGCGACCGACTGTTCCTGCTCGCCACCACCAGAGGCGGGGGAGAAGGTGCGTACACTTCCCACGCCCTGCGCCCGTGACGGCAAAGGACCCGGACACCACAACGGGCTGCCCGACGTCATCGAACCCCACGGCACCCGCCACCAGCTGTTGCCGACCCCACGCGCCATCGACACCGGCACCCCCGGCCGCCGCGCAGGCGACGGCTTCCGGCCGCCACTGTCACAGGTGCTCCTACCCACCCCACGGGCGACGGACGGGCAGAAAGGCTGCCCGGGACAACGGGGCTCCCACGGCGAGCTCACCCTGCCGTCCGCAGCCGTGCGATGCGCAGCGCCTGCCCTACCGACGCCCCGGGCCTCCGACGCGCGAGGCCCCGGCCACCACGGCGACGGCGGCCCCGACCTACGCACCACCGTCGCCCAGCTCCCCACCAGCAGCCTGGGAACACCCGATGAGGCGACCTGGGGGATCTACGCACCGGTCATCGCACGCTGGGAACTTCTGATCGGCCGGCCCGCTCCCGCGCCCACCCAACCAGGCCAGCACGGCAAGCCCGTGCTCGCACCACCCTTCGTGGAATGACTCATGGGCCTACCCGCCCACTGGGTCACCGACCCCACCCTCGACCTCCCCCGCACCGGCGCGTTGCGCGTCCTCGGCAACGGCGTCGTCCCCGCCCAAGCGGCGACCGCCCTGCGTCTCCTGCTCTGCGGCCACCGCTGACAGCCACATCACGCGGAACTCTTCGCGGGCGGCCCCAGGCGGCCGCCCGCGAAGTGCCGGCATCAGTCGTGGCGACCTCACCCAACGCTCATGGGAGCCCTCGATGCATTCGAACACTTCGCGATCCCGACGCCGCCTACCGCCGCCCGCACCAACACTCGCCCATGCAGACGATCACTCCGACGATCAAGGCCCGCGTTTCTACACCCCCGCAGAGGCCGCAGCACTGCTTCGCGTCCCCGAATCCTGGCCGCGCCGCCGCGCCGGCCGCCGCTAGATCCCCCGCACCTTCCTCGGCAAACACCTGCGTTTCTTCGCCGCCGACCTCGCCGCCGTCATCGCCGCCGCCGAACCCGCCACCGGCCGACGGCGGCCCACGCGGCCACGCCCACCGTCGGCCGCCGACTTGCCCCGCCCCGAAGTCACGCGTCAATCACCGCCGCACCGCAACCGAACCGATCGGAGTAACCCATGGCCTAGGCAATGTCTTCAAAGGTTCACAACCATTGCAGTAGCGCGGCGATGGTGACCGTTGCCTGGTAGGACGTGGCGGTCTTGTCGTAGCGGGTGG
>NZ_JBEXLM010000077.1:0-3793 GCF_040609975.1 Micromonospora sp. NPDC004551
GTAGCCGGCCTGAGAGGGCGACCGGCCACACTGGGACTGAGACACGGCCCAGACTCCTACGGGAGGCAGCAGTGGGGAATATTGCACAATGGGCGGAAGCCTGATGCAGCGACGCCGCGTGAGGGATGACGGCCTTCGGGTTGTAAACCTCTTTCAGCAGGGACGAAGCGTAAGTGACGGTACCTGCAGAAGAAGCGCCGGCCAACTACGTGCCAGCAGCCGCGGTAAGACGTAGGGCGCGAGCGTTGTCCGGATTTATTGGGCGTAAAGAGCTCGTAGGCGGCTTGTCGCGTCGACTGTGAAAACCCGCAGCTCAACTGCGGGCCTGCAGTCGATACGGGCAGGCTAGAGTTCGGTAGGGGAGACTGGAATTCCTGGTGTAGCGGTGAAATGCGCAGATATCAGGAGGAACACCGGTGGCGAAGGCGGGTCTCTGGGCCGATACTGACGCTGAGGAGCGAAAGCGTGGGGAGCGAACAGGATTAGATACCCTGGTAGTCCACGCTGTAAACGTTGGGCGCTAGGTGTGGGGGGCCTCTCCGGTTCCCTGTGCCGCAGCTAACGCATTAAGCGCCCCGCCTGGGGAGTACGGCCGCAAGGCTAAAACTCAAAGGAATTGACGGGGGCCCGCACAAGCGGCGGAGCATGCGGATTAATTCGATGCAACGCGAAGAACCTTACCTGGGTTTGACATGGCCGCAAAACCTGCAGAGATGTGGGGTCCTTCGGGGGCGGTCACAGGTGGTGCATGGCTGTCGTCAGCTCGTGTCGTGAGATGTTGGGTTAAGTCCCGCAACGAGCGCAACCCTCGTTCGATGTTGCCAGCGCGTTATGGCGGGGACTCATCGAAGACTGCCGGGGTCAACTCGGAGGAAGGTGGGGATGACGTCAAGTCATCATGCCCCTTATGTCCAGGGCTTCACGCATGCTACAATGGCCGGTACAATGGGCTGCGATACCGTGAGGTGGAGCGAATCCCAAAAAGCCGGTCTCAGTTCGGATCGGGGTCTGCAACTCGACCCCGTGAAGTCGGAGTCGCTAGTAATCGCAGATCAGCAACGCTGCGGTGAATACGTTCCCGGGCCTTGTACACACCGCCCGTCACGTCACGAAAGTCGGCAACACCCGAAGCCGGTGGCCCAACCCTTGTGGAGGGAGCCGTCGAAGGTGGGGCTGGCGATTGGGACGAAGTCGTAACAAGGTAGCCGTACCGGAAGGTGCGGCTGGATCACCTCCTTTCTAAGGAGCACCTTCACCCGAAAGGGTGCAAGGAGCCCGCGCCACCCGAATGCGGTGGTGGGGTGCTCAATGGCGGAGACACTGGTGAGCTTGGTGCCGGCAACGGCCGGGTTCCTTCTAGTACGGCCACTTCGGTGGTGTGGAACGGAGACCTGGTGCGGCTGGTGGCGAGTGCAAAGCACCCTGTTGGGTCCTGAAAGAACAACCGTGGGTTGTCTTTCAGAACCATGCCCCTGCTGTGGGTGGGGGACGGTTGCCAGGCATGGCCTGGCCCTGCAAACCGGATCTGTTGAGGTCGAGGTGTGGGGCGTTTCGGGTTGTGGGTTGGTCGTTTGTTGAGAATTGCACAGTGGACGCGAGCATCTTTGTGGTCAAGTTGTCAAGGGCGAACGGTGGATGCCTTGGCACCAGGAGCCGATGAAGGACGTGGGAGGCCGCGATAGGCCTGGGGGAGCTGTCAACCAAGCTGTGATCCCAGGGTGTCCGAATGGGGAAACCCGGCACCAGTCATGTGGTGTCACCCGCACCTGAACACATAGGGTGTGTGGGGGGAACGCGGGGAAGTGAAACATCTCAGTACCCGTAGGAAGAGAAAACAATTCAGTGATTCCGTGAGTAGTGGCGAGCGAAAGCGGATTGAGGCTAAACCGGCTGCGTGTGATACCTGTCAGGGGTTGCGTGGTCGGGGTTGTGGGACCCTGCTGAACGGGCTGACACTCGTTCGAGGAGTTACAAAGTCAATGGCTAGTCGAACAGTCTGGAATGGCTGACCGTAGACGGTGATAGTCCGGTAGGTGAAAGTTGTTGACCTCCTGTGGGTGTTCCCGAGTAGCGGCGGACCCCTGAAATCTGCCGTGAATCTGCCAGGACCACCTGGTAAGCCTAAATACTTCCTGGTGACCGATAGCGGACGAGTACCGTGAGGGAATGGTGAAAAGTACCCCGGGAGGGGAGTGAAATAGTACCTGAAACCGTTCGCCTACAATCCGTCGGAGCCTTGCGGGGTGACGGCGTGCCTTTTGAAGAATGAGCCTGCGAGTTAGTGGCATGTGGCGAGGTTAACCCGTGTGGGGGAGCCGTAGCGAAAGCGAGTCTGAATAGGGCGTATTCAGTCGCATGCTCTAGACCCGAAGCGGAGTGATCTAGCCATGGGCAGGCTGAAGCGCGGGTAAGACCGCGTGGAGGGCCGAACCCACCAACGTTGAAAAGTTGGGGGATGACCTGTGGTTAGGGGTGAAAGGCCAATCAAACTCCGTGATAGCTGGTTCTCCCCGAAATGCATTTAGGTGCAGCGTCGCGTGTTTCTTGCCGGAGGTAGAGCACTGGATGGTCTAGGGGGCCCACAAGCTTACCGAAATCAGCCAAACTCCGAATGCCGGTAAGTGAGAGCGCGGCAGTGAGACTGCGGGGGATAAGCTTCGTAGTCGAGAGGGAAACAGCCCAGATCACCAGCTAAGGCCCCTAAGCGTGTGCTAAGTGGAAAAGGATGTGGGGTCGCATAGACAACCAGGAGGTTGGCTTAGAAGCAGCCACCCTTTAAAGAGTGCGTAATAGCTCACTGGTCAAGTGGTTCCGCGCCGACAATGTAGCGGGGCTCAAGCACACCGCCGAAGCTGTGGCATTCACATTTCAACCTCGCTTGGACTTGATTCCTTGTGCAGGTGTGTGGATGGGTAGGGGAGCGTCGTGCCGGGGGTGAAGCAACGGGGTGACCTAGTTGTGGACGCGGCACGAGTGAGAATGCAGGCATGAGTAGCGAAAGAAGGGTGAGAAACCCTTCCGCCGGATGACCAAGGGTTCCAGGGCCAGGCTAATCCGCCCTGGGTGAGTCGGGACCTAAGGCGAGGCCGAGAGGCGTAGTCGATGGACAACGGGTTGATATTCCCGTACCCGCGAAAGAGCGACCCTGACGAACCTCGTTGTGCTAACCACCCGAGCCGCCGATGACCTTCGGGTCTGACGTGGGGAGCGTGGGAACCTGGCGGGTAGTAGTCAAGCGATGGGGTGACGCAGGAAGGTAGCTGAGCCCGGCCGGTGGTTGTGCCGGGGTAAGCGTGTAGGCCGGCGTGTAGGCAAATCCGCACGCCATATAGGCTGAGACGTGATGCCGAGCCGATTCAGGTGAAGTCAGTGATCCTATGCTGCCGAGAAAAGCCTCTAGCGAGTTCTTAGCGGCCCGTACCCCAAACCGACACAGGTGGTCAGGTAGAGAATACCGAGGCGATCGGGCGAACTGTGGTTAAGGAACTCGGCAAATTGCCCCCGTAACTTAGGGAGAAGGGGGGCCGGAGACGTGAAGCCCCGCGCGGGTGGAGCGTTGTATGGCCGCAGAGAGCAGGGGGAAGCGACTGTTTACTAAAAACACAGGTCCATGCGAAGAAGTAATTCGATGTATATGGACTGACGCCTGCCCGGTGCTGGAACGTTAAGGGGACCTGTTAGCTCTTCGGGGCGAAGCGGAGAACTTAAGCGCCAGTAAACGGCGGTGGTAACTATAACCATCCTAAGGTAGCGAAATTCCTTGTCGGGTAAGTTCCGACCTGCACGAATGGCG
>NZ_JBEXLM010000078.1:0-3724 GCF_040609975.1 Micromonospora sp. NPDC004551
CCGCCGCCACCCCGCCGACGACCCCGCCTACGCCGCCCTGGTCGAGGAGCTCACGCAGGCCGGTGCGACCGTCACCGCCGTCGCGGCCGACCTCAGCGATCCGGATCAGGTCGCCGCCCTGGTGGCCGGGGTCGACCTGACGGCGGTCTACCACTGCGCCGGCGTCATCGCCGACGCCACCATCGCCACCCTCGACGGCGACGCCGTCGACCGGGTCCTGCGGCCCAAGGTCGACGCCGCCTGGGCGCTGCACCGCGCCACCGCACACCTCGACCTGTCGGCGTTCGTGCTGTTCTCCTCGATCGCCGCCACCCTCGGCACGCCCGGCCAGGGCAACTACGCCGCCGCCAACGCCTACCTCGACGCCCTCGCCGCGCGGCGCCGCGCCGACGGGCTGCCCGCGGCCAGCCTCGCCTGGGGCCTCTGGGCCACCACCAGCGGCATGACCGCCCACCTCGACGACGGCGAACACCGGCGGGCCATCCGCGCGGGCAGCGCCCCGCTCACCGACGCCGAAGGGCTCGCGCTCCTGGACGCCGCGCGGCGGCACGGCGGCGCGCACCTCGTCCTCATGAAGGTGCCGGCGGCCCCCGGCCGTGGCGACCCGGGCCGGATCCCCGCGCCGCTGCGCGACCTGGTCCGCCCCGCCCGCCGGCGGGCCGCGGCCCGCGCCGGCGCCGACGTGTCCCTGGCCGAACGGCTCGCGGCGCTCAGCCCCGCCGCCCGGCACGGCCACCTCCTCGACCTGGTCACCGGCAGCGTGGCGGCGGTGCTCGGGCACCGCTCCGTCGACGGTGTCGACCCGCAGCGGCCGTTCAAGGAACTCGGCTTCGACTCGCTGACCTCGGTGGAGCTGCGCAACCGACTCGCCACGGCCACCGGGCTGCGGCTGCCCGCCACCGTCGCCTTCGACCACCCCACGCCGGTCGTGCTCGCCGACCACCTCGACCGGGAGATCGGCGGCCGATCCGTCCCGGCCGCCGGGCCGGCCGTCACCCCGGCGGCCGACGTCGACGAACCGATCGCCATCGTCGGCATGGCCTGCCGCTTCCCCGGCGACGTGCGCAGCCCGGAAGACCTGTGGGACCTGGTCACCGCGGGCGCCGACGTCATCGCCCCGTTCCCCACCGACCGGGGCTGGGACCTCGCGGCCCTGCGCGGCGACACCGACGAGGCCACCCCCCGGCACGGCGGGTTCCTCTACGACGCCGCCGACTTCGACGCCGCCTTCTTCGGCATCAACCCCCGCGAGGCGCTCGCCATGGACCCCCAGCAGCGGCTGCTGCTGGAGACCTCCTGGGAGACGTTCGAACGGGCCGGCATCGACCCGCTCACCGCCCGTGGCAGCAGCACCGGCGTCTACGTCGGCCTGATCTACCACGACTACGCGGGCACGGCGCTCGGCACCTCCGACGAGCTCGACGGGTACCTGGGCAACGGCAGCGCCGGCAGCGTCGCCTCCGGCCGCATCTCCTACCTGTTCGGCCTCGAGGGCCCGGCCGTCACCGTCGACACCGCCTGCTCCTCGTCACTGGTGGCCCTGCACCTGGCCGCCCAGGCGCTGCGCCAGGGGGAGTGCGGGCTCGCCCTCGCCGGTGGCGTCAGCGTCATGTCCACCCCCGGCATGCTCGCCGAGTTCGCCCGCCAGCGCGGCCTGTCCCCGGACGGCCGGTGCAAGGCGTTCGGCGCGGGCGCCGACGGTACCGGCTTCGCCGAGGGCGCCGGAATGCTGCTGCTGGAACGCCTCTCCGACGCCCGCCGCAACGGCCGCCGGATCCTCGCCG
The DNA here is from genome assembly GCF_040609975.1 of Micromonospora sp. NPDC004551. Taxonomy (NCBI): domain Bacteria; kingdom Bacillati; phylum Actinomycetota; class Actinomycetes; order Micromonosporales; family Micromonosporaceae; genus Micromonospora; species Micromonospora sp. NPDC004551. The sequence continues at coordinate 1,785 of NZ_JBEXLM010000078.1, forward strand.
TGCTGCGCGGCAGCGCGGTCAACCAGGACGGCGCCAGCAGCGGCCTCACCGCTCCCAACGGCCCCGCCCAGCAGCGGGTCATCCGGCAGGCCCTCGCGCACGCGCGGCTGTCCCCGTCCGACGTGGACGCCGTCGAGGCCCACGGCACCGGCACGGCCCTCGGCGACCCCATCGAGGCGCAGGCGCTGCTGGCCACCTACGGCCAGGACCGGCCCGCCGACCGGCCGCTGCTGCTCGGCTCGATCAAGTCCAACATCGGCCACACCCAGGCCGCCGCCGGCGTCGCCGGCGTCATCAAGATGGTGCTCGCCATGCGGCACGGCATCGTTCCGGCGACGCTGCACGTGGACGAGCCGTCCCCGCACATCGACTGGACGGCCGGCACGGTCGCCCTGCTCGCCGACCCGCAGCCCTGGCCCGCCGTGGACCGGCCCCGCCGCGCCGCCGTCTCCTCGTTCGGCATCAGCGGCACCAACGTCCACGCCATCCTGGAGCAGGCCCCCGAGCCGGTCACGGCGCCGGCCGCACCGGCACTGGTCACCGGCGACCTCAGCACGCCGTGCGTCCTCTCCGGCCGCACCCCGGACGCCCTGCGCGCGCAGGCCCGCCGGCTGAACGCCTGGCTCGCGGAGCACCCGGACGTCCCGCTTCCCGCCCTCGGCCACGCCCTCGCCACCAGCCGCTCCGCGTTCGAGCACCGGGCCGTGCTGCTGCCCCGCGACCGGCCGGGCCTCCTCGCCGGTCTGGCCGCCGTCGCCGACGACCAGCCGTCATCCATCGTGGTCGGTGGCACCGCCCGGGGCGGCCGGCTCGCCGTGCTCTTCTCCGGGCAGGGCGCGCAGCGCCCCGGCATGGGTCGTGAGGCGTACGGGGCGTTCCCGGTCTTCGCCGCAGCGCTGGACGAGGTCTGCGGCCACCTCGACCCGCTGCTGCCGCAGCCGCTCCGGCCGGTGCTGTTCGCCACCGAAGGCTCGCCCGAGGCGGCGCTGCTGGACCGGACCGAGTTCACCCAGCCCGCCCTCTTCGCCGTCGAGGTAGCGCTGTTCCGCCTGGTCGAGTCGTTCGGCGTCGTACCCGACCTGGTCGGCGGCCACTCCGTCGGCGAGATCACCGCCGCGTACGTGGCGGGGGTCCTCGCCCTGCCCGACGCCTGCGCCCTGGTGGCGGCGCGCGGCCGGCTCATGCAGGCCCTGCCGGCCGGCGGGGGGATGCTCGCCGTCGCCGCGCCCGAGAACGAGGTGGCCGCCTCGATCGCCGGGCTGGCCGACCGGGTCGGCATCGCGGCCGTCAACGGCCCGTCAGCCGTGGTCGTCTCCGGGTCGCTCGACGCCCTCGACGAGATCGACCGGGCCTGGCGCGACCGGGGTGCGCGCACCCGGCGGCTGCGGGTCAGCCACGCCTTCCACAGCCCGCTCATGGCGCCGATGCTGGACGAGTTCCGCGCCGTCCTCGACGGCCTCACCTTCACCGCCCCGCGGCTGCCGCTGGTGTCGAACCTGACCGGCGGCGCCGCCGACGCGGCCGACCTCTGCGACCCCGGGTACTGGGTGCGGCACGTCCGCGAGGCCGTCCGCTTCGCCGACGGGATCGCCTACCTGCGCGGGCGCAACGTCGGCACCTACCTGGAGGTCGGCCCGGACAGCGTGCTGTCCGGGATGATCCAGGACTGCCTCGCCGACGCCCCCGCCGCCGTGGTGGTGCCGACCCTGCGCAAGGGGCGCACCGAGACGTCCGCGCTGCTCGGGGCGCTCGCCGAGGCGTACGCCGGCGGGGTGCCCGTCGACTGGGCGCCGCTGACCGGTGGCGGCGCGCCGCTCGACCTGCCCACGTACCCCTTCCAGCGGCAGCGGTTCTGGCCCGACGCGGCGAGCCGGCGGTCCGGCGACGTGTCCGGCGCCGGACTGGCCGCCGCCGGGCACCCGCTGCTCGGTGCGGCGGTG
>NZ_JBEXLM010000079.1:0-3708 GCF_040609975.1 Micromonospora sp. NPDC004551
ACACCTCCCTATAACATATCTTTTTCTTTCCTCGACTTCTTTTCCCTGGTGTGTGTTTGTTTTCCATGTATGCGTGGGGGGGGGGGGGGCCGCCGCCCGGCGGCCCCACCCGGGGCGTCACGGGGTGACGCCGATGCCCTGGCCGGTGAACTCGATCCAGTTGAGGTTGCCGAAGCCGCTGGCCGGGCCACCCGGAACGGTGGTCATGACCAGGTAGAGCTTGTGCGAACCGCCCGGGTCGGTGACCGGCACGGTGGTGCTGGTGAAGGCGTTGTTGCCGGAGGTCGCGTTGACCGTGGCCGTGGCCACCAGCGGGCCGGTGGGGGAGTCCAGCCGGAACTGCACGCCGAACCGGGGCTGCCCGGCGGTGGCGGCGCTGCCCCCGGAGGTCCGCAGCGTCACCGACTGCATGTTCTTCAGGTTGACGGTGTTGTTGATCGCGATCCAGTCGCCGGGGTCGAGGCTGCCGCGCTGCTGCCCGCCCCCGGTGTCCGCGCTGGTGCCGACCGTGGTGCCGGACTCCTCGGTGGCGAACTCGACCTCCTGCCGCTTGGCCTGGATGATCTGCTGGTCCACCGTGGTCAGCGCCGGCTGGCCGTTGGCTCCCTTGTCGGTGTACGACGCGCTGACCACGCCGTAGATGTAGCCGCCGTGCGAGGCGTCGTCGGCGTCCGTGGGCAACACCCCGGAGCAGCCGAACTGGTTGGCCTCACCGTGCCCGTGGCTGTCGTGGCCGAGCACGAAGGTCACCTCGACCTTGCTGCAGTCGACCGGCCCGTCCTCCGGGTCGGTGACGGTGACCGTCCACGGGATGTCGTCGCCCCAGTTGAAGAAGCCGCCTTCGAGCGGGGTGGTGACCGTGACGGTCGGCGCGGTGTTGCCGACGGTGATGGTGGTGTTCGCCGACGCGGTCTTGCCGCTGGAGTCGGTCACCGTCAGCCGGGCGGTGTAGACGCCGTTGGTGGTGTAGGTGAACGACGGGTTCGGGTCGATCGAGTCGGTGGTGCCGTTGCCGTCGAAGTCCCAGGCGAACGAGATGGAGTCCGCCGGGTCCGGGTCCTTCGAGCCGTCGCTGGAGAAGGCGACGGTCAGCGGCGCCCGGCCGTTGGTCGGGGTCGCGTTCAGCACGGCGGTCGGCGCCCGGAGGCCCTTGACGTAGCTGAACTTGAGCATCGCCGCGTCCGGGTTGATGTTGAAGAAGCCGTCGCCGTACGTGAGCAGGTAGAAGTTGCCGTCCGCACCCCCAGCGCATGTCCATGGGGTTGTCGCAGAGGAACGGCTTCGCCGGCGTGGTGGGCGCCTGCCCGCAGTTCAGCACATTGTTGATCTTCAGGATGTCGCCCTGGTCGTCCAGCCGGATCTCCTTGAGGGTGTCCCGGGTGAACTCACCGAAGAAGATCGCGCCGTCGTAGTACTCGGGGAACTTCGTCTCCGACCTCAGCTCCGGGTCGAAGTCGTACTTCGCCGCCCCGTGCGGGCCGACGCCGCCCGTGCCCAGCTCGGGGAAGAGCACCGGGCAGGTCTGCGTCGGAGTCGACAGGTAGGACTCCGGGCAGGGGGTCGGGGCCTGGAACGAGTACCACAGCTCCGACTTCTCCACCCGCGGCAGGTCGGTCAGGCCGGTGTTGTGCCGCGAGGTGTTCTTCGGGGCCGCGCAGTCGAACGGCGCCACCGGGGAGATCGGGTTGGTGGTCCAGTTCATCTCGATGTACGGCAGGTTCGGCTGCACGCACATCGGCCAACCGTAGTTCGCCGGCTTGTCGACCACCATCATCCGGCCGGTGCCGGCGGGACCGCGGCCCACCTGGGCGACCGAGGAGTCCGGTGAGTAGTCGGTGATGTAGGCGACGTCGTTCTTGTCGAGGGTGATCCGGAACGGGTTCCGGAAGCCCATCGCGTAGACCTCCGGCCGGGTCTTGTCGGTGCCGGCCGGGAACAGGTTCCCCGCCGGGACGGTGTACGACCCGTCCGCGCCGACGGTGATCCGCAGGATCTTGCCGCGCAGGTCGTTGGTGTTGGCCGAGCTGCGCCGGGCGTCGACGAACGGGGCCTGGTAGACGCCGGTGGCGCTGACCGAGTCGTTGTGCGGCGAGAAGCCGCCCGACCCGCCGCCGCCGGCCGGGGTGTCGTCCCCGGTGACCAGCCAGAGGTTGTTCTTCGAGTCGAACGCGATGTCACCGGCCACGTGGCAGCAGGCGCCCCGGTCCACCGGCACCTGGAGGATCTTCTGCTCCGTGCTCACGTCCAGCGACGGGGTCTCCCCGTCGACGAACTTGAACCGGGAGAGCTGGAAGTAGCCCTTCCACTGGTCCCACGCGGCCGGGTCGGTGCTGGTGGTCGGCGCGCTGCCCGTCGGGGTGTCCAGCGGGGGCGCGTAGTAGAGGTAGACCCACTTGTTGGTGGCGAAGTCGTTGTCCACCGCCGGGCCGTACATCCCGTCCTCGCTGTTGGTGTAGACGGGGATCTGGGCCAGCACGGTCGTCTCGTTGGTCTCCGGGTTGTGCAGCCGCACGCCGCCACGGCGGTCGGTCTGGAGCACCCGGCCGTCGGGCAGCACGTCGAAGCCGATCGGCTCGTTGACGTTGGGCTGCGCCCCGACCACTGTCATCTGGTAGTTGGCCAGCACGGTCGCGCCGCAGTCGCCGTCGGTGACGCCGGCCGCCCACTGGATGGCCCCGCCCAGGTGGGCTCGCAGGTCCACACTGCCGTAGCTCTCCGCGGTGGCGCCGAGTCCGGTGTAGAACGACCGGCCGCCCTGGTAGTCCTTGCACCAGGTGATCGGGTGGTCGAAGCCCATGCTGCCACCGGTGTACGTCTTCTCGTCCACCGTGGCGAGCACGTGCGAGACGCCCCGGACGTTGGCCGCGAAGTTGTACCACCGGTCGGTGGTGGACCAGCGCTGCGGCAACGTCTTCGAGGCCGGGTGGACCCGGTCGGCGACCGTGACCGTCGCCGGGCTCGCGGCCGTCGGCGCGCCGGTGGCCCGGGTGCCGAGCACGTTGGTGAGGAACGACCAGTCCGGCTCGGCCTCGATGGCGGAGTTGACGCCCACGAAGCCGCCGCCGTCGCGGTAGTACGCCTCGAAGGCCGCCTGCTGGGCGTCGTTGAGCACGTCGCCGGCGGTGTTCAGGAACACGACGGCGCGGAACTGCTTCAGGTGGGGCTGGTCGAACTTGCGGGGGTCGTTGGTGACCTCGACGGTGAAGCGCCGGGCCTGACCGAGCTGCTGGATGGCCTGCACGCCGGCCGCGGTGGCGGCGTTGTTGCCGCTGGCGGACCTGGTGAAGACGAGCACCTTGTACTGGATGCCGTTGCTGACGGGTGCGGGGGCGGTGAGCACCGGCGCGGCCTGCGCCGGGGTCGGGGCCCGCTCCGCCGTCGCGACGAGGGTCGCGGAGACGAGCGTGAGCAGGCCGAGATATGTGGCGGCCCTGCGGCCGAAGGATCTTCTGCGCATCGAACCTCGCTCTGGTCGGGCGGGTCCGCCTCAGCGCCGGGACGAGGCTGAGGAGGTCGCTGGGGAGGTGACGAGAGCCTGGCCAGGTTCTACGCGAGACGATATTTGCGCCCAGGACCAAAGAGAAGAGGTTGAAGCCAAAAGTTTTCGATTAATCCCCGCGACTTTTGTTCAGGATGAGCGAAAGTAGGAGCGAGGGTCTCGTTCGGACAGACGGGAGCGGGCCGGTCGCCCGATGGCGACCGGCCCGC
>NZ_JBEXLM010000080.1:0-3676 GCF_040609975.1 Micromonospora sp. NPDC004551
CGTGCAGGGTGGTGATGCCGTCGGCGAAACGCACCGCCTCACGCACGTGCCGCACCCAGTAGCCCGGGCTGGCGATCTCCGCCGGCTCGGCGAGCTGCCCGGTCAGGTTCGACACGATCGGCAGGCGCGGCTGATGCCAGGTCAGACCGTCCAGAACACGGCGGAAGTCGGCCAGCATCGGCTCCATCAACCGCGAGTGGAACGCGTGACTGACCGGCAGACGCTTCACCCGCCAGCCCCTCCCCGCGCACTCTTCCGCGACCCGGTCCAGGTCGACGGTCGGCCCGGACAGCACCACCGACCGCGGCCCGTTCACCGCCGCCACATCCAGCCGGATGCCGCAACTGTCCAGCAGACCCCGAACCTGCTCCTCCGACGCGGCGACCGCGAGCATCCCGCCACCAGCCGGCAACGCCTGCATCAGCGAGCCGCGGGCCGCCACCAGCGCGCACGCGTCCTCCAGCGACAGCACACCAGCCACGTAGGCGGCGGTCACCTCACCGATCGAATGACCGGCCACATAGTCGGCGGCCACACCCCACGACGACAGCAGCTCGTGCAACGCCACCTCGACGGCGAACAACCCCGCCTGCGTGAACACCGTCTGATCCAGCAACCCGGCCAGCTCACCGCCCGGCTCCGCGAACACCACCTCCCGCAACGAGCGATCCAGGCGGCCGTCGAACAGGGCGCACACCCGGTCGAACGCCTGCGCGAACACCGGGAACCGGTCATACAAGTCCCGGCCCATCCCCGGGCGCTGCGCACCCTGACCGGTGAACAGCAACGCACGCCGGCCGGTGGTTACGGTGCCGGTGATCAGGCCGGGTTCGGTCGCGCCGCCGGTGATTGCGGCCAGTCCGGCGGCGAGGTTGTCCACGGTGGTGCCGAGGACGACGGCCCGGTGGTCCAGGGCGGCCCGCCCGGTGGCCAGCGACCAGGCCAGGTCGACCGGCAACGGGTTCCCGCCGCCGTACAGGTGGTCGGCGAGGCGCCGCGCCTGCCCGGCCAGGGCGTCGGCCGACCGCGCCGACAACAGCCAGGGCAGTACGGGCGCGCCCGCGTCCCCGGCACCGATCGGTGCGGTGTCCACCGGGGCCGGCTCGGGTTCCGGCTGCTCGATGATCACGTGGGCGTTGGTGCCCGAGATGCCGAACGAGGACACCGCCGCCCGGCGGGGCCGCGCCACCGCCGGCCAGGGCCGCGCCTCGGTGACCAGGCGGACGGCCCCCGAGGACCACTCCACCTTCGACGACGGTGTGTCCACATGAAGGGTGGCCGGGACGAGGCCGTGCCGCAGGGCAAGCACCGTCTTGATTACACCGGCGACGCCGGCGGCGGCCTGGGTGTGGCCGAGGTTCGACTTGATCGACCCCAGCAGCAGAGGTTCCTGCCCGTCGCGCCCCTGCCCGTACGTGGCCAGCAGCGCCTGCGCCTCGATCGGGTCGCCGAGCGTGGTGCCGGTGCCGTGCGCCTCCACCATGTCCACGTCGGCCGGCGACAGTCGCGCGGCGGCGAGCGCGGCCCGGATGACCCGCTGCTGCGCGGGCCCGTTGGGGGCGGTGAGGCCGTTCGACGCGCCGTCGGAGTTGACCGCCGAGCCGCGCAGCACGGCGAGGATCCGGCGTCCGTCCCGCCGCGCATCGGAGAGGCGCTGCACCAGCAGCATCCCGACGCCCTCGCCCCAGCCGGTGCCGTCCGCCGAGTCGGCGAAGGAGCGGCACCGGCCGTCGGGGGCGAGCCCGCCCTGGCGGGAGAACTCGACGAAGGTGGCCGGTGAGGCCATCACGGTAACGCCCCCGGCCAGCGCCAGCGTGCACTCCCCGGACCGCAGGGACTGTGCGGCCAGGTGGAGCGCCACCAGCGACGAGGAGCAGGCGGTGTCCACGGTCACCGCGGGCCCCTCGAACCCGAACGCATACGCCACCCGGCCGGAGAGCACGCTGGTGGCGGTGCCGGTCAGCAGGTGCCCGCCGACCTCCTGGTCGCGTCCCATCGCCGTCGAGGCGTACCCCTGGAAGCTGGCGCCGGCGAAGACGCCGACCCGCTCCCCGGTGAGCCGGGCCGGGTCGATGCCGGCGGATTCGACGGCCTCCCAGGAGACCTCCAGCAGCAGCCGTTGCTGCGGGTCCATGGCCAGGGCCTCCCGGGGTGAGATGCCGAAGAAGTCGGCATCGAAGGCGCCCGCCTCGTAGACGAAGCCGCCCTGCCGGGGGAAGGAGGCGTCGGAGAGCCGGCCGGCGAGGAAGCTGTCCCAGCCCCGGTCGAGGGGGAAGTCGGAGATGCCGTCGCGGCCCGCGGCGAGCAACTCCCACAGCTCGTCGGGACCGGTCACGCCGCCGGGCAGCCGGCAGGCCATGCCGACGATGACGATCGGGTCGTCGTCGAGCGCGGCGGCTGCTTCCGGCCGGTCCTCGGCCGCCGGGGCGCCGGTCAGGGCGGCGGCGAGGTGCGCCGCGAGCGCCAGCGGGGTCGGCTGGTCGAAGACGAGGGTGGCCGGCAGAGCCAGGCCGGTCTCGGCGGCGAGGCGGTTGCGCAGCTCGACGGCGGTGAGCGAGTCGAAGCCCAGCCGCTGGAACGCGCGATCGGCCGGTACGGCGTCGGCCGTCGGGTGCCCGAGCACCGCGGCGGCCTGGGCGCGGACCAGGTCGAGCAGGTACGCGTCCCGCTCGGGCGCGGTCCGGCCGGCGAGCCGGCGAGCGAGCGGCGAACCGTCCCCCGCCTCGGGCCCGCTCACGGTGGCGGGCCGCGCCCCGGGGATCTCGTCGAGCAGCGGGCTGGGGCGCAGCGCGGTGAACGCGGCCGCGAACCGGTCCCAGGCGACGTCGGCGACCACCACCGTGGCGTCGTCCCGGTCGAGCGCGCCCTGGAGGGCGCCGACGGCCAGGTCCGGATCCAGCGCCGGCAGGCCGCGCCGGGCCAGTTGTTCCTGCGCCTCGCCCTGGACCGCCATGCCGCCACCGGCCCAGGGCCCCCAGGCCACGGCCGTGCCGCCGGCGCCGCGATCCCGGCGGCGGCTGACGAGGGCGTCCGCGAAGGCGTTGGCCGCCGCGTAGCCGGCCTGCCCGGCGGAGCCCCACACGCCGGCGATCGAGGAGAACACCACGAACGCGTCCAGCCCGTCGGGCAGCAACTCGTCGAGGTGGGCCGCGCCGTCGACCTTGGCCCGGAGCACGTCGCGCAGCTCGTCGGGGGTGACGTCGGCGAGCGGGGTGAACTGCGGGGCGCCGGCGGCGTGCACGACGGCGCGCACCGGATCGCCCTGGGCGGTCAGGCCGTCCAGCAACCCGGCCACCGCCGCCCGGTCCGCCACGTCACAGGCCACGACCGTCACCCGCACGCCGCACCCGCGCAGGTGATCGACCAGCTCACCAGCTCCCGGAGCATCCACACCGCGCCGGCTGGTCAACACCAGATGCTCCGCCCCCGCTTCGGCCGCCCACCTGGCCACCCGGGCACCCAACGCACCCGTACCGCCGGTCACCAGCACCGTCCCGGACAACCGGAACTCCCGCCGCACCGGATCACCCGACGCCGCCACCAATCGCCGGGCGAACACCCCGGACGACCGCACCGCCACCTGGTCCTCGGCACCGGAGGCCAGCACCCCGCACAGCCGCCGCACGGCCCGCGCGTCCACCGTCTCCGGCAGGTCCACGAGGCCGCCCCAACGGCC
>NZ_JBEXLM010000081.1:0-2884 GCF_040609975.1 Micromonospora sp. NPDC004551
CGCCATTCGTGCAGGTCGGAACTTACCCGACAAGGAATTTCGCTACCTTAGGATGGTTATAGTTACCACCGCCGTTTACTGGCGCTTAAGTTCTCAGCTTCGCCACACCGAAATGTGACTAACCGGTCCCCTTAACGTTCCAGCACCGGGCAGGCGTCAGTCCGTATACATCGCCTTACGGCTTCGCACGGACCTGTGTTTTTAGTAAACAGTCGCTTCTCGCTGGTCTCTGCGGCCACCACCAGCTCACACTGCAAGAGTGATCACCAGCAATGGCCCCCCTTCTCCCGAAGTTACGGGGGCATTTTGCCGAGTTCCTTAACCATAGTTCACCCGAACGCCTCGGTATTCTCTACCTGACCACCTGAGTCGGTTTAGGGTACGGGCCGCCATGAAACTCGCTAGAGGCTTTTCTCGACAGCATAGGATCATCCACTTCACCACAATCGGCTCGGCATCAGGTCTCAGCCTTAACGTGTGACGGATTTGCCTACCACACGGCCTACACCCTTACCCCGGGACAACCACCGCCCGGGCTGGACTACCTTCCTGCGTCACCCCATCGCTTACCTACTACCACCTTGGATCGGCGGCTCCACCACGTCCCTTTGTCCGAAGACTCCAGGCCGGCTTCACGGCCTTAGCATTAATGGATTCGATATTGGGCGTTTCAAAGCGGGTACCGGAATATCAACCGGTTGTCCATCGACTACGCCTGTCGGCCTCGCCTTAGGTCCCGACTTACCCTGGGCAGATCAGCTTGACCCAGGAACCCTTAGTCAATCGGCGCACACGTTTCCCACGTGTGTATCGCTACTCATGCCTGCATTCTCACTCGTGAACCGTCCACAACTCGTTTCCACGGCTGCTTCACCCGGCACACGACGCTCCCCTACCCAACACCACACCCGTTAGGGCTGTTGTGGCATTGACACGACTTCGGCGGTGTGCTTGAGCCCCGCTACATTGTCGGCGCGGAATCACTTGACCAGTGAGCTATTACGCACTCTTTCAAGGGTGGCTGCTTCTAAGCCAACCTCCTGGTTGTCTCTGCGACTCCACATCCTTTCCCACTTAGCACACGCTTAGGGGCCTTAGTCGATGCTCTGGGCTGTTTCCCTCTCGACCATGGAGCTTATCCCCCACAGTCTCACTGCCGCGCTCTCACTTACCGGCATTCGGAGTTTGGCTAAGGTCAGTAACCCGGTAGGGCCCATCGCCTATCCAGTGCTCTACCTCCGGCAAGAAACACACGACGCTGCACCTAAATGCATTTCGGGGAGAACCAGCTATCACGGAGTTTGATTGGCCTTTCACCCCTAACCACAGGTCATCCCCCAGGTTTTCAACCCTGGTGGGTTCGGTCCTCCACGAAGTCTTACCTCCGCTTCAACCTGCCCATGGCTAGATCACTCCGCTTCGGGTCTTGGGCACGCTACTCAACGCCCTCTTCGGACTCGCTTTCGCTACGGCTTCCCCACACGGGTTAACCTCGCAACATACCGCAAACTCGCAGGCTCATTCTTCAAAAGGCACGCAGTCACGACTGCATGTGCAAGCACATACAGCGACGCTCCCACGGCTTGTAGGCACACGGTTTCAGGTACTATTTCACTCCGCTCCCGCGGTACTTTTCACCATTCCCTCACGGTACTATCCGCTATCGGTCACCAGGGAATATTTAGGCTTAACGGGTGGTCCCGCCAGATTCACACGGGATTTCTCGGGCCCCGTGCTACTTGGGTGTCTCTTAAACGAGCCGTTGATGTTTCAGCTACGGGGGTCTTACCCTCTACGCCGGACCTTTCGCATGTCCTTCGCCTACACCAACGGTTTCTGACTCGTCCCACAGCCGGCAGACTGCGGAAAAGAGATCCCACAACCCCAGCCACGCAACCCCTGCCGGGTATCACACGTAACTGGTTTGGCCTCATCCGGTTTCGCTCGCCACTACTCCCGGAATCACGGTTGTTTTCTCTTCCTGCGGGTACTGAGATGTTTCACTTCCCCGCGTTCCCTCCACACTGCCTATGTGTTCAGCAGCGGGTGACAGCCCATGACGACTGCCGGGTTTCCCCATTCGGACACCCCCGGATCAAAGCTCGGTTGACAGCTCCCCGGGGCCTATCGTGGCCTCCCACGTCCTTCATCGGTTCCTGGTGCCAAGGCATCCACCGTGCGCCCTTAAAAACTTGGCCACAGATGCTCGCGTCCACTGTGCAGTTCTCAAGCAACGACCAGCCACCCGTCACAACCCACCGAAGTGAGCCTTTACCGGGGCCGGCATCGCGAAGGTCCAGACTCAACAGTCCGTACCCTCAGATACCCAACAACGTGCCCGACACAGTCCCTCAAAACCCACGTTCCACGCCGAAGCAGTACTAATGAACCCTCAGAAACCGTGCCGAATAGTCAACGTTCCACCCATGAGCAACCAGCATCAGACATTCGCTGATGTACTGGCCTCTGACCAACCGAAGTTGGTAAGAAGTGCTCCTTAGAAAGGAGGTGATCCAGCCGCACCTTCCGGTACGGCTACCTTGTTACGACTTCGTCCCAATCGCCAGTCCCACCTTCGACGATTCCCTCCCACAAGGGGTTGGGCCACCGGCTTCGGGTGTTACCGACTTTCGTGACGTGACGGGCGGTGTGTACAAGGCCCGGGAACGTATTCACCGCAGCAATGCTGATCTGCGATTACTAGCAACTCCGACTTCATGGGGTCGAGTTGCAGACCCCAATCCGAACTGAGACCGGCTTTTTGAGATTCGCTCCACCTCACGGCATCGCAGCTCTTTGTACCGGCCATTGTAGCACGTGTGCAGCCCAAGACATAAGGGGCATGATGACTTGACGTCGTCCCCACCTTCCTCCGAGTTGACCC
>NZ_JBEXLM010000082.1:0-2741 GCF_040609975.1 Micromonospora sp. NPDC004551
CATCGGCCTGGAGCTTCTCGTTGAAGACGTCGATCGCGCGCCGACGACACCGGCGGCCGGGACGTCGCCGTGTACGCCCAGCCGGACGACGATCCCGAGGCCGAGTGGGTCCGGCACGTCGACGGTGTGCTGGAACCGGCCGCCGCCGAGGAGCCCGGCCTCGCTGCCTGGCCGCCGGCCGGCGTCGCCGAGACCGACCTGACCGGCTGGTACGAGACCCTCGTCGGGCACGGCCTGGCGTACGGGCCGGTGTTCCAGGGGCTCCGGCGGGTGTGGACCGGCGACGGCAACGTCTACGCCGAGGTCGCCCTGCCCGACGCGGCGGTGGACGGCTTCGCCGTGCATCCCGCGCTGCTGGACGCCGCCCTGCACCCGATCGGGCTCCTCGACGCCGGAACCGGCCCCCGGGTGCCGTTCGCGTTCGAAGGTGTGCAGGTGCACGCCTCCGGCGCGCGGGTGCTGCGGGTGCGGCTGACCCGGGCCGGCTCCGGAGTGCGGCTGGTGGCGGTGGACGAGTCCGGCACCCCGGTGGTGTCCGTCGACTCGCTCGTGCTCCGCGAGCTGACCGGCGTCGCCGCCGCGCCGGACCTCGTCTCCCGGTCGCTGTTCGAGGTGACCTGGCCGGTCGAAAAGATCACCCCGACCGGGTCGCTGTACTGGGCGGTGCTGACCGCCGGCCAGGACGGCACCGGGAGCCCGGCCGAGGGGAGTCCGACCGGCACGGTCGGCGAGATCCCGACGGACCCGATGGTGTGGCCGGACGGCTGCGTGGCCTACCCGGACGTGGCCGCGCTGGTGGCTGCCGTGGCCGCCGGGGAGCCCGCGCCGGACGCGGTGCTGCTGCCGGTCTGGCCCGGCGCCGCCGGGCTGTCCGGCTCGGCCGCCGGCGATCTGCCCGAGCGGGTGCGGTCGGTGACGGCCGAGGTGCTGGCCGCCGTGCAGGGCTGGCTGGCCGCCGACGCCCTGGCCGGGTCGCGGTTGGTGGTGCTGACCCGGGGTGCGGTCCCGGCCGGCGACGACGGCGGGGCGGTCGACCTGGCCGGCGCGGCCGTGTGGGGCCTGCTCCGGTCGGCCCAGTCGGAACACCCGGACCGGATCGTGCTGGCCGACACCGAGAGCGCCGTCGACGCCCGCGCCCTCGGCGTGCTGGCAGCCGTCGCCGCGGATCCGTCCACCGTCGGTGGTCAGGTGGCGATCCGGGGCGACCGGGTGTGCGTACCCCGGCTGGTGCGCCAGGTGGGCGCGGAGCTGACGCCGCCCGCGGAGGGCGCCTGGCACGTGGCCGCGGCGCGGCCCGGCACGCTCGACGGCGTCGAGATCGTGCCGACCGCGCCGGCCGACCTCGCCCCCGGCGAGGTACGGGTCGCCGTGCGCGCGGCCGGGGTGAACTTCCGCGACGTGCTGATCGCGTTGGGCATGTACCCGGATCCGGCGGCTGTGATGGGCAGTGAGGGCGCCGGGATGGTGCTGGAGGTCGGCCCGGGCGTGACCGACCTGGCCCCGGGAGACCGGGTGTTCGGCCTGTTCGAGCCGGGCTTCGGGCCGCGGGTGATCGCGCGGCGGGACCGGATCGCCCGGATGCCGGCCGGCTGGTCGTTCACCGAGGCGGCGTCGGTGCCGGTGGTGTTCCTGACCGCCTACCGCGGCCTGCACGACCTGGGCGGGCTGCGGGCGGGGGAGTCGGTGCTGATCCACTCCGGTGCGGGTGGAGTCGGTATGGCCGCCATCCAGCTCGCCCAGCACTTCGGCGCCACGGTCTACGCGACGGCGAGCCCCGGCAAGTGGGCCGCGCTGCGGGCGCTGGGGGTGGCCGAGGAGCGGATCGCGTCGTCCCGCACGACGGAGTTCGAGTCGGCGTTCGCGTCCGCCACCGGCGGCGCCGGGGTGGATGTCGTGCTCGATGCCCTGGCGGGGGAGTTCGTGGACGCGTCGCTGCGGCTGCTGCCGCGCGGCGGCCGTTTCGTGGAAATGGGCAAGACCGACCTGCGCGACGCCGACGTGGTGGCGCGGGAGCACCCCGGGGTGGTCTACCGGTCGTTCGACCTGAACGAGGCCGGTGGCACCCGCATCGGGGAGATGCTCGCCGAACTGCTGGACCTGTTCGAGCGGGGTGTGCTGCGGCCGCTGCCGACGCGGGTGTGGGACGTGCGGCAGGCCCGGCAGGCGTTGCGGCACATCAGCCAGGCCCGCCACGTCGGCAAGGTCGTGCTCACGGTTCCGGCGCCGGCCGACCCGGGCGGCACCACCCTGATCACCGGCGCGTCCGGCGCACTGGCCGCCGTGGTGGCCCGGCACCTGGTCGCGACCGGGCAGGCCCGGCACCTGCTGCTCGCCGCCCGCCGGCTCCCCGCTGACGAGCCCGCCTATGCGGCCCTGGTCGACGAGCTGACCGGGGCCGGCACGACCGTCACGGCCGTCGCCGCCGACGTCACCGACCCGGAGCAGGTCGCCGCCCTGGTGGCCGGGGTCGACCTGACGGCCGTGTACCACTGCGCCGGCGTCGTCGCCGACGCCACGATCGCGTCGCTCGACGGCGACGCCGTCGACCGGGTCCTGCGGCCCAAGGTGGACGCCGCCTGGGCGCTGCACAGGGCCACCGCGCACCTGGACCTGTCAGCGTTCGTGCTGTTCTCCTCGATCGCCGCCACCCTCGGCTCGCCCGGGCAGGGCAACTACGCCGCCGCCAACGGTTTCCTCGACGCGCTCGCCCGGCACCGCCGGGCACACGGGCTGCCCGCCAC
>NZ_JBEXLM010000083.1:0-2384 GCF_040609975.1 Micromonospora sp. NPDC004551
ACCCACGCCCTCCGACCAGCCGGTCCCGTCCGCCGACGCCGCGAACGACTTGCACCGCCCGTCGACGGCGAGCCCCCGCTGACGGGAGAACTCGACGAACGTGCCCGGCGTGGCCATCACCGTCACGCCGCCGGCCAGGGCGAGATCACACTCCCCCGACCGCAGCGCCTGCGCGGCCAGGTGCAACGCCACCAGGCTGGAGGAACACGCGGTGTCCACGGTGACCGCCGGGCCTTCAAGACCGAAGGTATACGCCACTCGACCGGACAGCACGCTGCCCGAGGTGCCCGTGCCGACGTAGCCGTCGACCTCGGACGGCGTCTCCATCAGCCTCGTCGCGTAGTCGTGGTACATGACACCGGCGAACACGCCGGTGCGGGAGCCGCGCAGCCGCGCCGGGTCCAGGCCGGCCGACTCGAACGTCTCCCACGACGTCTCCAGCAGCAACCGCTGCTGCGGATCCATGGCCAGAGCCTCACGCGGACCGATCCCGAAGAAACCCGGATCGAACTCCGCAGCCCCGTACAGGAACCCGCCGTGCCGGGTGTACGACGTCCCACTACGGTCCGGGTCGGGGTCGAAGAGACCGTCGAGGTCCCAGCCCCGGTCGGCCGGGAACTCCGAGATCCCGTCCCCACCCGCGGCCAGCAGCTCCCACAACTGCTCCGGGCTCTCCACCCCGCCCGGGTACCGGCACGCCATGCCCACGATCGCGATCGGCTCGTCCACCCCGGTGCTCGCCACCGCTCCGGCGCGGCCCGCGACCTCGCCGGTCAACTGCTCGTGCACGTGCGCCGCCAGCGCGGCCGGGGTCGGGTAGTCGAACACCAGCGTCGACGCCAGCCGCAGCCCGGTGGCCGCGTTCACCCGGTTGCGCAGGTCCACGGCGGTCAGCGAGTCGAAGCCGAGTTCCCGGAACGCCCGGTCCACCGGCACCGCCTCCGCGCCACCGTGCCCCAGCACCTGCGCCACCAGACCCCGGACCAGCAGCGTGACCTGCGCCCGGCCCTCGTCGTCGGTGAGCCCGGCGAGTCGGCCGGCCCAGCGGCCGGCGCCGGCCTGCCGGCGGGTGGCGGTGGCGCCGACGAGCGTGGCCAGCATCGGCGGCACCGTCGCGCCGGCGGCCGCCGCGCGCAGTGCGGGCAGGTCGATCATCGTGGGCACCAGGGCCGGCCGGTCCGCGGCCAGGGCGGCGTCGAAGAGCTCCAGCCCGACCTCGACGCTCATGGGCGTCAGACCGGCTCGCGCCGACCGGGCCCGGTCGGTGTCGGACAGCGACGCGGCCATGCCGGCCGTGTCCCACATCCCCCACGCCAGGCTGACCGCCGGCAGGCCGGCCTGCCGGCGGTGCGCCGCGAGGGCGTCCAGGAATCGGTTGCCCGCGGCGTAGGCGGCCTGGCCCGGGGATCCGAGGACGCCCGCCACCGACGAGAACAGCACGAACAGGTCCAGACCCAGTCCGGCCGTCGCCTCGTGCAGCCACCAGCCCGCCGACACCTTCGGCGCCAGCACACCGGCCAGCCGTTCCGGGCTGATCGCCGACACCACGCCGTCGTCCAGCACACCGGCGGTGTGCACCACGCCCGCCAGCCGGCCCGCCGAGGTCACCTCGGCCACCAGTTCGGCCACCTGCTCCCGGTCCGTGACGTCGCATGCGACCACCCGCGCCGACGCGCCCAGGCCGGTCAGCCGTTCGACCAGCGCGTCCGCGCCCGGGGCGGCCGGCCCCTGGCGGGACACCAGCAGCAGTGACCGCACCCCGTGCGCGGTGACCAGATGCTGCGCCACCAGCGCACCCAACGAGCCCGTCCCACCCGTGACCAGCACCGTGCCGTCGCCCAGGGCCGGCCCGTCCCCCACCGGGGGAACCGCGGCACGCACCAGACGCGGGGTCAGCACCTCCTCGCCGCGCAACGCCACCTGCCCACCCGTGGCGGACAGGTTCTCCGCGACGCCGGCCAGCACCCCGAGGACATCCCCATCCGGATCCCGGTCGAGGTCGACCAGCACGATCCGCTCCGGATGCTCCGACTGCGCCGACCGGAGCAGACCCCAGACAGCCGCGCCCGCAAGGTCGGTGACCGAATCATCCTCCGCGGCCGCCACCGCACCGCGTGTCAGCACCACGAGCCGCGAATTCGCCAGGGCGTCCGCGGCCAGCCACGCCTGCACCACCCCGAGCACACCCGAGGCGGTCGCCCGGACCGCCCCCGGCACATCCGGGCCCGGCGCCGCAGCCGTCGACAGGTCCGTGCCAGGCAGCGCCTGTCCATCCACGCCGGGCAGCGCCGCCACCGGGAGGACGAGCACACGCGGGGCGTCCGCTCCCGCCTCGACCGCGGCGAGCACCGCCGGCACGTCCGGATACCCCGGCAGCTCGGCCG
>NZ_JBEXLM010000084.1:0-1436 GCF_040609975.1 Micromonospora sp. NPDC004551
CGGTTGCGTCCCGCCGGGTGGTGTAGAAGTTGACCTGCTTCGGCGTGCCTCGGGCATAGAGGTGGGTCATCGCGTGAGTCTCTGTGTGAACGACCAAGAACACGCAGAGGACGGAGTACGCGATGACCCTGGACCAGTCTGCCTTGTTGGAGGTGCTGGATGCACTCAAGGCGGCGGAGGTGAATGATCGTGTCCGGCAGGCGGCGGAGACGATCTATCAGGCGTTGATCGAGGCGGAGTTGACCGCGGTGATCGGCGCCGCCCCGCATCAGCGCAGCGAAGCCCGGGTGGCGCAGCGCAACGGCCACCGCCCGCGCACCTTGACCACCACGGCCGGGGATCTCGATCTGCGGATCCCGAAGCTGCGCACCGGCTCGTTCTTCCCCAGCCTGCTGGAACGCCGGCGGCGGGTCGACCAGGCCCTGTTCGCGGTGGTGATGGAGGCCTACCTGCACGGCGTGTCCACGCGCAAGGTCGATGATCTGGTCAAAGCGTTGGGCGCCGACTCCGGCATCTCGAAGTCGGAGGTGTCGCGCATCTGCGCCGACCTCGACGAGGAAGTGGGCGCCTTCCGGGACCGGTCCTTGGCCACGGCGGCGTTTCCCTACGTCTTCCTCGACGCCACGTACTGCAAGGCCCGCGTCAACCGCAGGGTGGTGTCCCAGGCGATCGTGGTCGCCACCGGTGTCCGCGCCGACGGCTGGCGGGAGGTGCTCGGCTTCGCCGTCGGTGACAGCGAGGACGGCGCGTTCTGGACCGCGTTCCTGCGCTCACTCAAAGCACGGGGGCTGGGCGGGGTGCAGCTGGTCATCTCCGACGCCCACACCGGTCTGAAGCAGGCCATCGCCGCGGTGCTGCTCGGCGCGGCCTGGCAACGCTGCCGGGTCCATTTCCTGCGCAACGTCCTGGCGCAAGTGCCCAAAGGCAACGCGGAAATGGTCGCCGCGGCGATCCGCACCATCTTCGCCCAACCCGACGCCGCCCATGTCCGTGAACAGCTCGACGTCATCGCCGGCATGCTCGGCCGCCAGTTGCCGAAGGTCGAGGTCATGCTCCGCGACGCCGCGCATGACCTGCTCGCCTTCACCGGATTCCCACCCAGCCACTGGAAGAAGATCTGGTCGACGAATCCCCTGGAACGACTGAACAAGGAGATCAAACGCCGCACCGACGTCGTCGGGGTGTTCCCCAACCCCGAAGCCCTGCTCCGCCTCGCCGGCGCCGTCCTCGTCGAAGCCCACGACGAATGGCAGACCGGCGACCGCCGCTACCTCGCCGAAGGCAGCATGGCCCAGATCAGCACCCCCGCGAAGACCCCCACCAGCGAACTCATCGCTGCCTGACCAGACTCGTTGTCAGCCCGACCGAGAACCGGAAAACTGAACAGCGCACAGAGCCTCACCCAGGCGATCTACACCACGCCGCGGGACGTGACC
>NZ_JBEXLM010000085.1:0-1382 GCF_040609975.1 Micromonospora sp. NPDC004551
CCAGGGCGGGGAGAGGCTCAAGAGCGCCTCTGTGTGTCAAGTGGTGCGGGTCGGCCGGCTTTGTTGATCTTTGGAGAGGCGCCGGTAGAGAACGTTGGTGAGGCGTCGTTTGAGCGCTCGTCTGGCCTCGGCCGGGGTCTTTCCTTCAGCGATCTTGCGTAGGTAGTAGACCCGTCCGGGTCCGGGATCGCGGGCCTGGCAGACGGCGATGGTGTGTAGGGCGGTGTTGAGTTGGCGGTTGCCGGTGGTGTTGAGCCGGTGGCGGCGTCGCTCGCCGCTTGAGGTTTCCAGCGGCGCAGTGCCGATATAGCTGGCGAGGTGGTCGGCGGTCGGGAAGCGGGTGATGTCACCGATGTGGCCGAGGACTTTCCCGGCGAGGATGTGTCCGACGCCGTGGATGTCGGTAAGAGTGGAGCGGGTCGCGGCCAAGGCTTGACGGGTCTGGCCCTCATTCGCGGCGAGTTGCCGGTCCAGGCGGCGCACGTCGTTGAGGAGGTCGCGGGCGAGGTCACGGCGGCAGGCGTCGGTGGCGGTGAGTGGCCGCAGGCCTTGCATGAGGGCGGCAGCTTTGGCGGCGGTGAGGTCGGCCGGGGCGCCTCCGGGGATCAGGTCGCGCAGCAGGACGTGCAGGCGGTTGAGGACGCGGACTCGTTCGCCGGCCAGGTCGTCGCGGCGTTCAGCGAGTAGCCGCAGCTGCGTGGTGTGGTCTTCGGCGATGACCGGGCGCAGGCGTTTGTGGCGCATCGCAGCGTGGGCGACGCTGGCGGCGTCGGCTGGGTCGTTCTTGCGGGTGCCGCCGGTATCGAGCAGGCGGGCGCGGGCGGCAAGGGTGGCGGGCACGTCAACGACGTCTTCGCCGTTGGCGGCCAGCAGTTGGGCGATCCCGCGGCCGAGGCCGTTGGCGCCTTCAACGGCGAAGCGTCGCTGCGGCCAACGCCCAGCCCAACCCATTAACGTCTTGTATGTCCCGGCGTTGACGGTGACGCGTCGGGTGGCCAGTTGCCGGCCGGTGGGGTCCAGCGCGACGGCGGTCAGCGAGGCTTTGTGCGGGTCGATTCCGATCGTGATCACGGCGGGCGGCAGTTCCTTCACTCGTGGAGTCGAGATGCGCCGTGGTGGGCAGCCTGACTTCAAGAATCTCTTGCGCACGCCTCTGTCGAGCCACACCACGGCCGGGCGCCGGCCAGCGTTGGCACGCTCTTGAAGAGCCAGCCCTGCAGGGCGGCAAGGGGTTTGCGAGCCAGTACCGACCGGCGCCCTGACGCTACGGGCTGCAGACCCTCGCGTCTGACCTCAGTAGACAAGTCAGGGGTTTGCTCGGCTCGAAGTAGCGTTGCCCTCCCGGCTCGACAACCCAGGTGGATCGAGCATCGGAGGACGCG
>NZ_JBEXLM010000086.1:0-1382 GCF_040609975.1 Micromonospora sp. NPDC004551
GGTAGCCACCGGCCAGCAGTTCCGCCTGCGCCTGCCCGGAGCGGGCGGCGGAGAGGAACAGCGCCATGGTGGTGCCGTGCCGGGCGAAGTCGCGCCAAACCAATCGCGCCGTGGCCGGGATGGACAAGGCTTTCGATGACTTGAACAAGAGGCTCAAGAGCGGTGCGCTTTCGGAGGACGGCAGCCTCTTCAAGGATCTGGACCTGTCTGACGCCGGTGACTGGATCTTTGGCGGGTCCAAGGCAGAGGAGGACAAAGCCAAGCAGGCCATCATCTCCGCGATTATGAACCTCCTTCCCGGCGTGGGGGACGTGAAGGGGATTGCTGAGCTCCTCACCGGAACAGACTCAGTAACTGGAGAGGAGCTCTCCTCTGCCGATCGTGCCCTTGGTGCGGTCATATTCCTGCGTTGGGTCAAGGCGGGAAAGACAGCCATCAATGCCACAGATCTTGTCAAGGCCGTTAAGAACGAAAAAGCGTTCAACAGGGTCGGGAATGTCCGGTGGGGGGAAGGTGGCGGTGGTAAGACCGTGCTGGGGGACGGGTACAAGACGCCCGTGACTGAAGACCTGATGAATATGGTCAACCCCGGCGGGGGTAAGAAAAACTGCCGTGCATGCGTACTGGCCGTTGATAGGACCCTGGATGGTGCACCAACCTCCGCTCTCCCCGATTTGGGGCGTGGCCCCTTCGAGCCGCTGGAGAAGTATTATGGAAAGCGGTTCAGGAATAGATCGTTGTCCAATATCGTGAAGGACATCAAGGGGGCAGGCGACGGCTCTCGGGGTATTGTCTATGGCGCCAATAAGGATGGTGGTCATGTCTTCAATGTGGTCAACCGTGATGGCGATGTAGTATTTTTGGACGGCCAGACTGGTCACGCAAACCCGACGCCCTACCTGAACTACAAGTTCCTGAGGACAAAATGACGCTGAGCCAATCCGAAGCTTTGAAGGCGGCAGAGGAACTTCTCGTGCAAGAGACGGGTCCGTACGACCCGGTACTTAAAATCGATTACGATCGAGTGCGAGAAAAGAATGGGCTGCTAATCGCCCCCTTCAACTCCGAGCAATACCTGAAAACCCGCAACCCGAGCCACATGCTCCTCGACTGCTGGCCGATTCTTGTGGACCTTTCTACCGGGCAGGCCCGCATGGGAGAAATTGCCGAAATGCAGCTGTGGAGCGAATAGGCCCCGCTCCTCGTAGCAGCCGAACAGCCAGGCGCATTTTCGGTTGCCAGATCTACGTCATGTAATGCATAGCTCCGTCGCGCGATGCGTGACGGAGCTATGCATTCGGTCATCGCCCAAACCGGCAGCGTGGCGAACAGCGCGGTCAGCCGTCCTCCAGGCGCGAGCCCGGCCGCCGCCCCAGCCTCCG
>NZ_JBEXLM010000087.1:0-1226 GCF_040609975.1 Micromonospora sp. NPDC004551
GACTGGAAGATTGTCCGGCGGTGTCCTACTCTCCCACACCCTCCCGAGTGCAGTACCATCGGCGCTGGAGGGCTTAGCTTCCGGGTTCGGAATGTGACCGGGCGTTTCCCCTCCGCCATGACCGCCGTAACTCTATGAACATGTCAAACACACTCTCGTGGGGTGTTCGATTGTTCAGAGTTGCACAGTGGACGCGTAGCAGCTTGGTAGTCAAGTCCTCGGCCTATTAGTACCGGTCAACTGAACCCGTTACCGGGCTTACATTTCCGGCCTATCAACCCAGTCGTCTAGCTGGGGGCCTTACCCCACAAAGTGGGTGGGATACCTCATCTTGAAGCGAGCTTCCCGCTTAGATGCTTTCAGCGGTTATCCCTTCCGAACGTAGCTAACCAGCCGTGCCCCTGGCGGGACAACTGGCACACCAGAGGTTCGTCCGTCCCGGTCCTCTCGTACTAGGGACAGCCCTTCTCAAGTATCCTACGCGCACGGCGGATAGGGACCGAACTGTCTCACGACGTTCTAAACCCAGCTCGCGTACCGCTTTAATGGGCGAACAGCCCAACCCTTGGGACCTGCTACAGCCCCAGGATGCGACGAGCCGACATCGAGGTGCCAAACCATCCCGTCGATATGGACTCTTGGGGAAGATCAGCCTGTTATCCCCGGGGTACCTTTTATCCGTTGAGCGACACCGCTTCCACATGCCAGTGCCGGATCACTAGTCCCGACTTTCGTCCCTGCTCGACCTGTCAGTCTCACAGTCAAGCTCCCTTGTGCACTTGCACTCAACACCTGATTGCCAACCAGGCTGAGGGAACCTTTGGGCGCCTCCGTTACCCTTTAGGAGGCAACCGCCCCAGTTAAACTACCCACCAGACACTGTCCCTGAACCGGATAACGGTCCGAAGTTAGATACCCAAATCAACCAGAGTGGTATTTCAAGATTGCCTCCACCCATACTGGCGTATGAGCTTCACCGGCTCCCACCTATCCTACACAAGCTAACTCAAGTACCAATGTCAAGCTATAGTAAAGGTCCCGGGGTCTTTCCGTCCTGCCGCGCGTAACGAGCATCTTTACTCGTAATGCAATTTCGCCGGGCCTGTGGTTGAGACAGTGGGGAAGTCGTTACGCCATTCGTGCAGGTCGGAACTTACCCGACAAGGAATTTCGCTACCTTAGGATGGTTATAGTTACCACCGCCGTTTACTGGCGCTTAAGTTCTC
>NZ_JBEXLM010000088.1:0-1054 GCF_040609975.1 Micromonospora sp. NPDC004551
CTACCCGTCGTCGCCTTGGTAGGCCATCACCCCACCAACAAGCTGATAGGCCGCGGGCTCATCCTTCACCGCCGGAGCTTTCCACCACCAGACCATGCGGTCGGAGGTCGTATCCGGTATTAGACCCCGTTTCCAGGGCTTGTCCCAGAGTGAAGGGCAGATTGCCCACGTGTTACTCACCCGTTCGCCACTAATCCCCTCCCGAAGGAGGTTCATCGTTCGACTTGCATGTGTTAAGCACGCCGCCAGCGTTCGTCCTGAGCCAGGATCAAACTCTCCGTGAATGTTTACCCGTAATCGGGTCAACACACACGAGAGCGGAACAACCAGACGGAATAGGTCCGGTCGTTCACAGCGTCCTCGCTGTGTGTGCCACCCCGACCGCGTGGGCCGTGGTGGGCTTTTCAAAGGAACCTCATCCCCCACGATGTTTCCGGGGAACGGGGTATCAACATATCTGGCGTTGACTTTTGGCACGCTGTTGAGTTCTCAAGGAACGGACGCTTCCTTTGTGCCTGTTTCACCAGGCTCTCCGGGCGCTTCCCTTCGGTCTTGCGTTTCCGACTCTATCAGATCCTCGCGGTCCTGATTTTCGCCGGTGCGTTTCCGCCTTTCGGCTTCTTCGCGTTTCCAACCTTACCAGATCCGTTTCCGTCTCCGGCGCCCTGTTGGAGCGGGCCAGGCCGTCCGGCTTTCGCTTTCCGGCCTTTCCGACTCTATCAGATCCGTTTCGTTCCGTTGCCGGTCCGAATTCGTTTCCGAATCCCCGTCGGAGGGGGTCCGCCGTGGTGCGGCCTATTTGCTCGGCTGCGCCTTTCGGCGTGATCACTACGTTAGCGGAATTCCTCGTTGACGCATAATCACGTCACGGTCGAATTTCGGCATGCCGAAATTGGTCCCGGTGAGGGCCGTGCAGTAGTGGTGTGCCGCGAAGCGGCGGGATGGCGGCCTCGGAACCGTTCCGGCTCCGGGGCAACTCGGAGAACATTACGGATGAGGGATGGGCGTGTCAACCTGCGTCAGTCAAGGTCACTCAGACGCCCGTCGGCGTCCG